>JBGSWJ010000314.1:0-16214 GCA_041752495.1 Rhodobacterales bacterium | reverse complement strand
GGCGGCAGGGTCTGGCGCGGGCGGCGCTGGAGGCGCTGGCCCTCAGGGCGGCTGAGGCGGGTGCGGCGCGGATGTTTCTGGAGGTGGCAGAGGATAATCTGCCCGCCATCGGGCTCTATCGCAGCATCGGCTTTCTGCAGGTGGGGCGCAGGCCGGGATATTACCTTCGGCTTTCGGGGCAGAAGGTTGCCGCGCTGATCATGGAAAAGGCGCTGGGGCCCGCGTGACCCTGCGTCACCCGCAGCGGCACAGGGGGCCACACGCCGGAAGTGGGCTGTCCGACGCAAAAACCTGTTGACCGGCCCCGCGCGGCATTGCCTTATCCCGCAATGATCCGGCCCGGAGGCGACTCTGGACATGGCTGGTTCGGCATACCCCGGGGACAGCGTCTGCCTGACGCACCTCCCCCAAAACGAGTGACTGGGAGAACCATATGACCTTCATGAAGAAATTCCTTGGCGCGACCGCTGCGCTGGCCCTTTCGGCTGGTGCTGCTCTCGCCGATCCTGCGATCATTTTCGACCTTGGCGGCAAGTTCGACAAATCCTTCAACGAATCCGCCTTTGGTGGCGCGACCCGCTGGGCAGAAGAAACCGGCGGCACTTTTGCCGAAGTGGAACTCCAGTCCGACGCCCAGCGCGAACAGGCGCTGCGCCGCTTTGCCGAAGCCGGCAACAACCCGATCGTCATGGCCAGTTTCGCTTTCGGCACCGCGCTGGGTGAGGTCGCGGGCGACTATCCCGACACCAAGTTCGTGATCATCGACATGGTCGTGGATGCGCCGAACGTGCGTTCGGTCGTGTTCAACGAACATGAAGGTTCCTATCTGGTCGGCATGCTGGCAGGCATGGCATCCCAGTCGGGCACCGTCGGGTTCATCGGCGGCATGGACATTCCGCTGATCCGCAAGTTCGGCTGCGGCTATGCCCAGGGCGTTCTTGCGGCCAACCCGGATGCCAAGGTTGTGGCCAACATGACTGGCACCACCCCCGCCGCCTGGAACGACCCGGTGAAGGGCTCGGAACTGACGCTTGCCCAGATTTCGCAGGGCGCTGACGTGGTCTATGCCGCTGCCGGTGGCACGGGCGTGGGCGTTCTGCAGACCGCTGCCGACAACAATATCCTGTCGATCGGCGTGGACGCGAACCAGAACTACCTGCACCCCGGTCAGGTTCTGACCTCCATGCTCAAGCGCGTGGACAATGCCGTGTACGAAGCGATGACCGCTGGCCCCGAAGTGGTCACTGGCATCAACGTCATGGGCGTTGCCAATGGCGGCGTGGGCTTTGCTCTGGACGAATTCAACGCCTCGTTGATCACGCCGGAAATGCAGGCCGCCGTCGAAGCCGCGGCTGCCGCCATCACCGATGGGTCGCTCGTTGTGCATGACTACACTTCGGACGAAACCTGCCCGGCGCTGACGTTCTGATCCGCGCCGTCGCATGACATCGGGGGCCGCGCCAGACCAAAGGCGCGGCCCCTTTTTGCAAGTTCCGTCATCCGGGTGAACGCATGAACACCGCTGTTCCGGCCATTGAACTCAAGGGCATTTCCAAGGCCTTTGGCCCTGTGCAGGCCAACAAGGACATTTCCATCCGCGTCATGCCCGGCACGATCCACGGGATCATCGGGGAAAACGGGGCGGGGAAATCGACGCTGATGTCGATCCTTTACGGGTTCTACAAGGCGGATGCGGGCGAGATTTTCATCAACGGGCAGTTGACGCAGATCCCCGACAGTCAGGCTGCGATCCGGGCCGGGATCGGGATGGTGTTCCAGCATTTCAAGCTGGTCGAGAATTTCACCGTGCTGGAGAACATCATCCTTGGGGTCGAGGACGGGCCGATGCTGCGCCCTTCACTGTCCAAGGCGCGGGCGCAGTTGAAGCAACTGGCCGATGAATATGAATTGAACGTCGATCCCGATGCGCTGATCGAGGATCTGGGCGTGGGGATGCAACAGCGGGTCGAAATCCTCAAGGCGCTGTATCGGCGGGCGGATATCCTGATTCTGGACGAGCCGACGGGCGTGCTGACCCCCGCCGAGGCGGATCACCTGTTCCGCATCCTTGAAAACCTGAAACGCGAGGGCAAATCGATCATCCTGATCACGCACAAGCTGCGCGAGATCATGGAGATTACCGATACGGTCAGCGTGATGCGGCGTGGGCAGATGACAGCGACGGTCAAGACCGCCGAGACCTCGCCTCCGGAACTGGCCGAACTGATGGTGGGCCGCAAGGTTCTGCTGCATGTCGAAAAGAAACCCGCGACGCCCGGCAAGCTGGTGCTGGAGGTGCGCGATCTGCGGGTGGTGGACGAGCACAAGGTGCAGCGGCTCAAGGGGGTTTCGTTCGATATCCGGGCCGGCGAGATTCTGGGGATCGCCGGAGTGGCCGGGAACGGGCAGTCGGAGCTATTGGAGGTGCTGGGCGGCTATGGGCGGGCCACGGGTTCGGTCAAGCTGAACGGCGAGGCGATTGACCTGACGGGCCGCCATTCCGACGGCCAGACGCGGCGCGCGCGGGGGATCGCCCATGTGCCCGAGGACCGGCAGTCCGAGGGGCTGATCATGGATTTCGCCGCCTGGGAAAACGTGGCTTTCGGCTATCACAACGATCCAAGGTATCAGCGGTCGGGCCTGTTCATGTCGAATTCGGCGATCCGGGCGGATACGGCGGCCAAGATGGAGCGGTTCGACGTACGGCCCCCAAACCCGGAACTGTCGGCCAAGAACTTTTCCGGCGGCAACCAGCAGAAAATCGTTGTCGCGCGGGAAATCGAGCGGAACCCGGAGCTTCTCCTGATCGGTCAGCCGACGCGGGGCGTGGACATTGGCGCCATCGAGTTCATCCACAAGCAGATCGTGGCGCTGCGCGATCAGGGCAAGGCGATCCTGCTCGTCTCGGTGGAACTGGACGAAATCCTGTCGTTGTCAGATCGGATCGCCGTGATGTTTGACGGGCAGATCATGGGGGAACGCCTGCCGGACAAGACGGATGTGAAGGAGCTTGGCCTGCTCATGGCCGGGGTGAAGGGGGAGGCCGCCTGATGGACAAGATGCCGAAATGGGCCGACATCATCCTGATCCCGCTGATCAGCCTGCTGCTGGCGGCGATCCTGTCGGCTCTGGTGATCCTTGCGATCGGGGAGAACCCGTGGAATGCGCTCAAGGTCATGGTGTCGGGGTCGGTGATGTCGACCTATGGCTGGGGCTATACCCTTTATTACACGACGAATTTCATCTTCACGGGCCTTGCCGTGTCGGTCGCCTTTCATGCGCGGATGTTCAACATCGGCGGTGAAGGGCAGGCGATGATGGGCGGGCTGGGGGTGGCTCTGGTTTGCATATTTATCCCCTGGCCGCACTGGTCGCTGGCACTGATCGGGGCGACCCTGGCGGCGGCGGCTTTTGGCGCAGCCTGGGCGGCGGTGCCGGCATTCCTGCAGGCGAAACGGGGGAGCCATATCGTCATTACGACGATCATGTTCAACTTCATTGCGGCGGCGTTGCTGAACTACCTGCTGGTGAACCAGTTGAAGCCCGTGGGCGCAATGGACCCTGCGACGGGGCGGTTCCCCGAGGCGACGCATCTGCCGTCGTTTCAGGACATGTTTTCCACGGCGGACAACCCGCTGTTCCGGGGGGCGCCCGTCAATATCACCTTCTTCATCGCGCTGATCGCCTGTGTGGCGGTCTGGGCGCTGATCTGGAAAACCCGGCTGGGCTATGAGATCCGCGCTTACGGATTTTCCGAGGCGGCAGCAAAGTATGCGGGCATCGGGCCGACCAAGATCATCATGATTTCCATGATGATCTCGGGCGGGCTGGCCGGCATGATGGCCATCAACAACGTCATGGGCGAGGCCGAGCGGCTCGTCCTGAACTCGGTCGAAGGGGCCGGGTTCATCGGTATCGCTGTGGCGCTGATGGGGCGAAACCATCCGCTGGGGGTGCTCTTGGCGGCGGTCCTGTTCGGGTTCCTGTATCAGGGGGGGGCGGAATTGGGCCTTGCCACGTCGATCCCGCGCGAATTGATCGTGGTCATTCAGGCGCTTGTCATCATGTTCACGGGGGCGCTGGACAACATGGTCCGCTGGCCGCTGGAACGCATTTTTCTGTCGCTGCGCCGGTCACAGGCCAGTGGCACACCGGCGGAGTAAGTCATGGATCTGATGACGCTTCTGCAACTTCTCGACTCCACGGTTCGCCTTGCGACGCCGTTGCTGCTGGCCTGTCTGGCGGGGCTGTTTTCAGAACGGGCGGGGATTTTCGACATCGGGCTTGAGGGCAAGATGCTGGTCGCGGCCTTTGTTTCGGCGGGCGTGGCCTATGTGTCGGGCTATGTCTGGGTCGGGCTTTTGGCGGGTATCGGGGCTTCGCTGGTGCTGTCGGGCATTCACGGGCTGGCGTCGATCACGTTCCGGGGGAACCAGCTGATTTCCGGGGTGGCGATCAACTTCCTTGCCGCCGGTCTGACGGTGGTGGTGGCGCAAAGCTGGTTTGGTGAGGGCGGACGGACGCCGCAGCTTGCCGGGGCGGCGCGGTTTGATCCGATCACCCTGCCGGGGGCCGAGGCGATGCGGGATGTGCCTGTCATCGGGCCGATCTATTACGAGCTGATCTCGGGCCATACGATCCTTGTCTATGTCGCGCTATTGCTGGTGCCTGCGACGGCGTGGCTGTTGTTTTCCACCCGTTTCGGGCTGCGGTTGCGGGCGGTGGGGGAAAACCCGGCGGCGCTGGATACCGCTGGCGTTTCAGTGGTGCGGATGCGGTTTGCGGCTGTCGCGATCTGCGGTGTGCTGTGCGGGATCGCGGGGGCTTACCTTTCGACCGCGCTGCAGGCCGGGTTCGTCAAGGACATGACGGCCGGGCGCGGGTATATAGCGCTGGCCGCGCTGATCTTTGCGAAATGGCGGCCCTGGTATGCGCTGATGGCCTGTATGCTGTTTGGTTTCCTGCAGGCCCTGTCGCTGCGGCCGGACCTTCTTGAAACGGCGCTGCATTTCAAGATTCAGGTCCAGTTGCTGGACGCGCTGCCCTATATCCTGACGGTGGTGATCCTTGCCGGTTTCGTCGGCAAGGCCATCCCGCCCCGCGCCGGAGGCGAACCCTATGTCAAAGAGCGCTGAACTTGCCCGTCTGATCCGGTCCCGCGCCGGGGATGCGCCGGTGACGCTGGGGCTGATCCTTGGGTCCGGTCTTGGGCATCTGGCGGGGGCGGTGGACGGGGTGGCGATCCCTTATGCCGATCTGCCGGGATTTCCACATGCGGGGGTGTCGGGGCATAATCCGAACCTTGTTGTGGGGCAGTTGGAGGGGGTGCGCGTGGCGGTGTTCGGGGGCCGGGCGCATTATTATGAAAAGGGCGATCCGGCGGTGATGCGCCTGCCGCTTGAGGTGCTGAAGGAATTGGGCGCCGGGACGGTGATTGCGACCAATGCGGCGGGGTCGCTTGACTTGCGGATGCCGACCGGATCGATCATGTGCCTGTCGGACCATATCAACTTTTCAGGCCTCAACCCGCTGATTGGCGAGCCGACGGATGCGCGGTTCGTGCCGATGAAGGACGCCTACGACCCCGCGCTGCGCGCCCGGTTGCGGCAGGCGGCGGCGACCGAGGAGGTCGAGATGGCCGAGGGCGTCTATGCCTGGTATTCCGGCCCGTCCTTTGAAACCCCTGCCGAGATCAGGGCGATCCGGATGCTGGGCGCGGATGCGGTGGGCATGTCGACCGTGCCAGAGGTGATCCTTGCGCGGTTTCTGGGGCTGAAGGCGGCGGCGATTTCCACGATCACCAACATGGCGGCGGGCCTGTCGGACGAGGCGATCAGCCATGAACACACCAAGGCGATGGCCCCGATCGGGGCGGCCAAACTGGAAAGTGTGCTTCGCAGGTTCCTCCGCGATCTTTGATTGCCGCAGAGCGGCATCAAGGGTGGAAATCGCGGTCCAAGGGTGATTCTAATGGCGGCAGTCCGGTGCGGATACCGCCATGCAGCTTTACCTTCCCATTGCCGAGGTCTCAGTCGACCCCTTCCTGATCCTCGGGTTGGGCGGGCTGGTGGGTATTCTGTCAGGCATGTTCGGCGTTGGCGGCGGGTTCCTGATCACGCCGCTGCTGTTTCTGGCGGGGATTCCGCCTTCGGTCGCCGTGGCAACGAGTGCGAGCCAGATCGTGGCGTCGTCGTTTTCGGCGTTGTTGTCGCATCTGCAGCGCAAGAACGTCGATATTCCGATGGGGGTCGTGCTGCTGATCGGCGGCCTGATCGGGTCGGTCTTGGGCGTTGTGGTGTTCAACTATCTCAAGGCGATGGGGCAGGTCGATCTGCTGGTCAAGCTGTGTTACGTCGTCTTTCTGGGTATCGTGGGCGGGCTGATGCTGTTGGAAAGCATCCGCGCCCTGCGCCGGGTCCGCAGCGGGGCTGCGCCAAAGCGGCGCAAGCATACGGCAGTGCAGAACCTGCCGCTGAAGTTCAAGTTCCGGGTCTCGGGACTCTATATCTCGGTCATTCCGCCGGTTCTGGTTGGGCTGTTCGTGGGTGTGCTGGCCGCGATCATGGGGGTCGGCGGCGGGTTCATCATGGTGCCCGCGATGATCTATCTGCTGGGGATGCCGACCAAGGTTGTGATCGGGACGTCGCTGTTCCAGATCATCTTTGTCACGGCGTTTACCACGTTGCTGCACGCGACGACGAACTATACGGTCGATATCGTGCTGGCGCTTCTGTTGATCCTTGGCGGGGTAGTTGGCGCGCAGGTCGGGGCGCGGATCGGGACAAGGCTGCGGGCCGAGCAGTTGCGTATCCTGCTGTCGGTGCTGGTGCTGGCGGTCTGTATCCAGCTTGCGCTTAACCTTGTGATCGAACCGGCCGAGCTGTTTTCGGCAGAGCGGGGGCAGCCGCTGTGATGCGCTGGCTGCTGATCCTGATGTGTCTGGCAATGCCGGCAAGGGCCGAGGAAATCGTGCTGGGCCTGTCGGCGGACGAAGTGGGCATCACGGCGACGTTCAACGGGTCCGACATCCTGATCTTTGGTGCGGTCAAGCGCGACAGCCCGGCACCCGCGGGGCCACCGTTGGAAGTTGTCATCACGGTGTCCGGGCCGCTGACCCCGGTCACCGTGCGGCACAAGGAAAGGCGTTTCGGTATCTGGCTGAATACGAGTGCCGCGCATGTGGATGCCGCGCCGTCGTTCTATGCTGTGGCTTCGACCGGCCCCCTGGCCGATGTGCTGAGCGATACGGAAGATGTGCGCAATTCCATCTCGATCCCGCGTGCGATCCGGTCTGTGGGGAATGACGTGAGCAATTCGGCGGACTATACCGAGGCGCTGATCCGCATCCGCGAGAGCGAGGGGCTGTATCAGGTGCTGGACGGCGCGGTGACGATTGATCAGGAGACGCTGTTCAGGACGCAGATCGCGCTGCCGGCAAATCTGGTCGAAGGGGCCTATGACACGCGCATCTTTCTGACGCGGGGCGGGGCCGTGGTGGACAGTTACGAAACCAGCATCGACGTGCGGAAGGTGGGGATCGAACGGTGGCTTTTCAATCTGGCCCATCAGATGCCGCTGGCCTATGGGCTTTTGGCGATTGCGATGGCGATTCTGGCCGGTTGGGCCGCCTCGGCGGTGTTTCAAGGGGTCCGGCGGTAGGCCGAAATCAGTAATCCATTTGTAATCATCGGGTTATGCGCCAACCCCCTCCCCTTTTCTGGCGGGGGTGAATCGGCGAATACCTTCTTAACCCCTGCCATGTTAGCGATTCCGGGTCGGCGGTTGCCCTTGGGTCAACCGTGAGTCGCTTCTCTCAGGCGTTTTTTAACGCTTCGTTAACCTTTGGACCTGAAGGTAGTCATGGGACAAATCTGGATCATCAACGTACTCACCGACCTCAAGAACTTCGCGAGCCTGAACGAACTGCCGGAGCTGGCCCGCCAACTTGAAGAAACTGCCCGTGTGGCCGCCGTTGAGATTGCAGAAACGACGGGGGAGTCGTCCCTGGGGGCGCAACGCGATGGCATTGGAACTCGAACGATATCTGGAACGGGTGGAACGGGCACACGGATTGTCCGACATCCAGACGCTCATCGTTGATCTGCGGGATCACTATAGCGTTGACCACATCGTCTATCACTGGGTGAGTTCGGACGGAGAGCAATATGGATGCGGCACCTATGACCCGAAATGGGTGCAGCACTATGTCGACAGCGAGTATCTTCGGATAGATCCGGTCGTCATCGGCTGTTTCCAGCGTTTTCACCCGGTCGACTGGAAGCGGCTGGATTGGTCATCGAAACAGGCCAGGGCGTTTCAGCAGGATGCCATTGCACATGGGGTGGGCAATCAGGGCTTTTCCATACCGATCCGGGGGCCGAACGGGCAGTTTGCCCTGTTCAGCCTGTCCCACAACTGTTCCGACGCCGCATGGTCAGACTTTACGGAAACGCATCAGCGGGAACTGATCCTGATTGCGCATTACTTCAACCTGAAGGCGCTCGAGTTTGAAAAGAACAGAACGCCGGAACCGGCACGCGGTCTTTCCCCGCGCGAAGTGGACGCGCTGACGTTTCTGGCGATGGGCTATGCCCGAGGTCAGGTGGCCGACATGCTGTCAATCTCGGAACACACTCTGCGGGCCTATATCGAGAGCGCGCGGTTCAAGCTGGGCGCGATGAACACGACGCATGCCGTGGCGCGTGCGATGGTCGAGGGGCTGATCATCGTGGGCGGCGCGGCGCGGGCAGCGCAGGGCGACTGGCCCGGACGGGAAGAGGCCGCGCGGGTGCCTGCCCGCTAGGGCGGCGTTTACCTTTGTGGGACGAGGGTTTAGGCCAGCGTTAACCGATCTCTCGCTAGCTTCCGGGCATCAGCCCCGGCGGCTTTCAGAGGGATTACAGGATGCTCCGCTACCTTTACGCCCGCGACCTTGACCAGTTTCCGCGCCTTCAGGACAGCATGTTCCGCGACCGTGCAGACCAGTTTCACCGCCGTCTTGGATGGGATGTGACGGTAGACGGGCGTGGCTGGGAACGGGATCAGTATGATGATCTGAACCCGCTTTACGTGATCTGGGAACGGCCAGACGGGCTGCATGGCGGATCGACGCGGTTCCTGCCCACCACGGGGCGGACGATGGTCAATGAACATTTCCTGCATCTGACGGACGGGGTGGCATTCCGCAGCCCGTTCATCTGGGAATGCACACGGTTCTGCCTTGCCCCCGAGGCGCCATCGCGGGTGGCGTCGGCGCTGATGTTGGGCGGGGCGGAACTCATGCGGGCCTTCGGCCTGCGGCATTTCGTGGGTGTGTTCGATGCGCCGATGGTGCGGGTTTACCGGATGCTGGGTTCGGTGCCGGATGTGCTGGGGTCATCGGGCACGGGGCGGGGGGCGGTGAGTGTGGGTCTATGGCATTACGCGCCCGAGGAACGGCGGCGGGTTCTGGAACGGGCGGGCCTGTCTTCGGAACTGTCCGAACACTGGTTCCAGCGGTCGTTCGGCCATCCGGTTGAGGCGCGTATGATCGCCTGACCCACTGGTCCCGGTCACGCCGGGCGGATAGGGTCCGCCCATGAACGTGCCGGCACTGACATTTTCCCCCGACCAGGCAGAGGCCTGGGATTCCGTGGCGGTGATGCTGCGGCAATCGGGTGTCGATCTGGACGACAGCCTGCTGCAGCCGCCACAGACCGACACAACCGCTGTCATGGCCGTAATCGGCAAGGCGGGATCGGGCAAGACGATGCTTCTCGCGGCGCTGTATCGTGCGCTGAAGGACGCGGGGGTCGATATCGTTTCAGGCGACTGGGAAGGGAAGAAGCGGCGCGAACGGCGCACGCTGGCCATCCTTGCGCCCACGAACAAGGCGGCTTCGGTCCTGCGGGGGCATGGGGTGCCTGCGACGACGATCCACCGGATCCTCTACACGCCGGTCTATGATCCGCAGTACGAAAAGGTGGCCGAATGGCTGGCCGGTCAGGGCGAACGCCCGGTGATCGAGGGGCTGACGGACATTCAGTTGGACCGGGCCTGGACATCCTATCAGACCTATACCTCGGTCCCGGCCGCGCTCGCCTCGGCGGGGCTCAGGGGGTCGGATTTCATCACGGGCTGGAAGCGCCGCGAAGAGCCGCTGGATATTGGCTTTGTCGATGAAAGCTCGATGCTGGACGAACGACAGTTCGAGGATCTGAAAGAGATCTTTCCGACACTGTTGCTGTTCGGCGATCCGGCGCAGTTGCCCCCGGTGCAAAGCAGCGGCGGGATGGTGTTTGACACCCTGCCTGATGCCCGAAAGCTGGTGCTGCACCGCGTCCACCGGCAGGATGCGGACAATCCGATCCTTGATCTGGCCCATGCGCTGGCCGATCCGGAGCTTGATTTCGAGACGTTCGAGCGGATGGTCGAGGATGCATCCCGCACCGACCCGCGCGTGGTGATGGCGCAACGGGTCGAGGCCGATCTGATGGCGCGGTCGCCGGTTCTGGTCTGGCGGAATGCCACGCGTATCCGCCTGATCCATGCGTTCCGGGGGGCGTTCAACGCGCCTGCGGATGAGCTTTTGCCGGGGGAGCCGCTGATTTGCGACGGCATTGAACTGCCCTTGAAGCACCGCAAGAAGCGGCTTGATCTTGAGGCACGGGGGCTGATCAAGGGGGCGCAGGTGATCTATCTGGGCCGGGGCAAGCGCGACGGGTTTTCGCGCCTGCATGTCATCGGCTCTGAAGACCCGCAGGTGAGTGCGGCGTCCATCGTGAAGATCGAGCAGGAGGGGGATGCAGAGCCTTTCGTGCCTTTTGCGGCCAAGATGGGGGCCACGTTCCTGCACGGGGCGGCGGTGACAATCCACAAGGCGCAAGGATCGCAATGGGATACGGTGCAGGTCTTTGCCCCCGATATCTATGCGGCCAGCCGGATGGGCCGGGTCGAGGCGGGCCAGCCGCTGTGGAAACGTCTGGCCTATGTGGCGATCACACGGGCGGAACGGGAATTGCGCTGGGTGGTGCGGCCGATGCTGGCCAAACCGAAAGCGGAACTTGGGGTCGATGACCTGACGGTGCCGGTGACGGCGCTGCAACTGACGGGAGAGGACGAATGAAGACGATCATCGTGACGGGGGCATCGAGCGGCATTGGCCGGGCGGTGGCGCAGAAGTTTCTGGCCTCGGGCTGGCGCGTGGGGCTGGTGGCGCGGCGGGCCGACAAGCTGCAGGAGATGGCGGCGGCACATCCCGGCGCTTTTGCCCTGCCCTGCGACGTGACGCAGGAGGATGAGGTGGACCATGCTTTCAAGGCCTTTGCGAACGAGGCCGGGCGGCTGGATGTGCTGTTCAACAATGCGGGCGTGTTTACACCCCCTGCCCCGATTGACGAAATCCCGGTGGCTGACTGGCATCATGCGGTATCGGTCAACCTGACGGGGATGTTCCTTTGTGCGCGCGCGGCCTTTGGTCAGATGCGGCGGCAGGCGCCGCAGGGCGGGCGGATCATCAACAACGGATCGATTTCCGCCTATGCCCCGCGCGAAGGATCGGTGACCTATACGACGACGAAGCACGGGATCACCGGGCTGACCAAGACTTTGGCCTATGATGGGCGGGCCTTTGACATTGCCTGCGGACAGATCGACATCGGCAATGCACGGACCGAGATGGTGGATGCGATGATCGTCCGCGAAAAGGCCGCTGGCCGCGCAGTGCCCTATACGATGGATGTGGGGCTGGTGGCCGATGCGGTGCTGCGGATGGCGGAACTGCCGGCCGAGGCGAATGTGCTGTTTCAGACGATCATGGCGACGAAAATGCCGTTCGTCGGGCGGGGATAGCTTGGTGTGATGGCGGAGGGGGGCTCTGCCCCCCGGCTTCGCCTCCCCCCGGGATATTTGGGACCAGAAGAAGCTGCGGGACAGAGTCAGATTGTTCAGTGCGAGGCGACGACGGCGTCGTCCCATGTGCGCAGGCCGGTCTGGGGTGACTGGACGAGCACGGCCATGTTGCCGGGTTTGTGTTCGTTGCGGCGCATCTTGGTATGGGCCAGCGGAATCTGGGCCCAGCTGAAGACCTCGGACATGCAGGGATCAAGGCGGCGGGCGAGCATCAGGTCGTTCGCGGCGCTCGCCTGTTTGAGGTTGGCGAAGTGGGAGCCCTGCACGCGTTTCTGGTGCATCCAGAGGTAGCGGGCATCAAGCGTGAGGTTGAAGCCCGAGGTGCCCGCGCAGATCACGACCATGCCGCCGCGTTTGACCACAAAGACCGAGACGGGAAACGTCGCCTCGCCGGGGTGTTCAAAGACCATGTCGACATTGACGCCCTTGCCGGTGATGTCCCAGATCGCCTTGCCAAACTTGCGGACCTCGCTGAACCAGTCCTTGTATTCGGGCGAGTTCACCTTGGGCATCTGGCCCCATCATTTGAAATCGTTTCGGTTGATGACGCCCTTGGCCCCCAGCGACATGACGAAATCGCGTTTGGATTCGTCCGAGATGACGCCGATCGCATTGGCCCCCGCCGTGTTGATGAGCTGGATTGCATAGGAGCCGAGGCCGCCCGAGGCGCCCCAGACCAGCACGTTCTGGCCGGGTTTCAGTTCGTGGGGGTCGTGGCCGAAGAGCATCCGGTAGGCGGTGGCAAGCGTCAGCGTGTAGCAGGCCGATTCCTCCCACGTCAGGTGTTGCGGGCGGCGCATGAGTTGCTGGGACTGGACGCAGGTGAACTGGGCAAAGGAGCCGTCGGGGGTCTCATAGCCCCAGATCCGCTGGCTTGGCGAAAACATCGGGTCGCCGCCGTTGCAATGTTCGTCGTCGCCGTCGTCCTGATTGCAGTGGATGACGACCTCGTCCCCGACCTTCCAGCGTTTGACCTTGTCGCCCACGGCCCAGACGATGCCCGACGCGTCAGAGCCAGCGATATGGTAGTCGGCCCCATGGACATCGAAGGGCGAGATGGGGATGCCGAGGCCGGCCCAGACGCCATTGTAGTTGACGCCTGCGGCCATGACCATGACGAGGACCTCGTCACTGGCCGGGCGGGGGGTGTCGACCACTTCGGTCTGGAAGGACTGTTCGGGTTCGCCATGGCGTTCGCGACGGATCGTCCAGGCATGCATTTTCGCAGGGACATGGCCCAGCGGGGGCATTTCGCCCACGGCGTACAGATCCTTGATCGCTGCGGCGCGGGTGGGAGTATTCAGGTCAAGGGCCATGGCTGTCTCCGTCATCGCTGTCCTGTCATGCCGCGGTGCAGAATCACCGGGCTTGGGATAGACCTAGAATCGGTGACGTAATATTGCAATACAGAAAGTCATAGATTTGTAATTTTATTGCTTTGCAGTTGCAGCGAAAGTGTCGGGCGTGGTCAGAGGCCCGTCAAAATGATGGGCGATTGAGTTCGCATAGTAGGCGATAACATCCTCTTCGCCGGGGACGATACGGACACCATCCACGCCTTCGGTGATGACCTTGCGTTCGGCCAGAAGGGCCAGTGCGTCTGCCACGATGGTGTCGGGGTCGCGGCGGGGAAGGGTCATGGCCCCACCGGCCAATTGGTCAAGGAGTGCGTCAACCTGCGCCACCAGCGCAGCGCGGGGTATAGGTTGCCCGGTCAGAAGACAGCGGGCGACGAGCGGCACGGGTAGTACCGGAACGGCAGCGCTGACGCGGCGCATAAGTTCGGCGGCCACAGCCTCGACCGGGGGTTCGTGGGTGGTTTCGAGGAGAGCGGCGAGGGAAAGCGGTTCGCCGAAGCTGACCGAGGCGGTGCCGAATTCCTTGAACCGCCCGGTCAGGCGTTTCCAGAAATGCCCGCCGAGGCCGCCCAGAACGGTACCAAGAGGCGGGCGGAAGCGGCGGACGCCACTTTTGTCGGCGGCGATCAGAAAGCGGTCTTCGAGGACTCGGTCGTAATTCAGGGCGACGGGGACAAAAATCACCTCGCGCCCGCCGGGGGTGTAGTCTTCGACGATATAGCTGAGCAGGCCCATGCGGGGCGGCGCGATGCGGCCCGTCAGGCTGAGCCCGCCTTCGGGAAAGAACGCCTGCGTCACGCCGCCCTGGGTGGCCATCTGGACGTAGCGGGCGAGGACCTTGCGGTAGAGGTCGCCGCGCGCGCGGCGGCGGATGAAGTAGGCACCCATCGTGCGGATCATCCAGGACAGGGGCCAGACGCGGGCCCATTCACCGACGGCGTAGGAGAGCGCCGAGGATCGTGCGACAAGGTAGGTGACAAGGACATAGTCCATGTTGCTGCGGTGGTTCATCACGAAGATGACGGCAGCGTCGGGGTCGATCTGTTCGAGAAGCTCGCGGTCAAAAGCGCCAAGGCGGATACGGTAAAGCGAGCGCGAGATCCATTTGGCAAGGCGCGTGCCGATGGTGAAATATGCAGTGGCCGAGAAGGAGGGGACGATTTCGCGGGCATAGCGGCGGGCCTGCTCAAAGGCCACGTTCTCGGGGATGTTTTCTTTTTTGGCATGATCCACGACCGCCGCTGTGACAGCGGGGTCATAAATGATCCGTTGGATCATGTCGTGGCGACGGGCAAGCTTGAACGGTTCGATCGGACGGGTGAGGCGGGTGTTCAGGCGGCCAACGACTCGTTCCATCCGCATCCGGAAGAACCAGCGCACCGAGGGGAACAGGAAATGCGAGGCGAAAGTGACCGCTGCGAAGAGCAGGATCAGGATGAGAAGCCAGAGAGGAACGGCCACGGACTGCGTCATGCCGGAACCGTGACAGGCTTGAGCGGTTTCGTAAAGTTCCCGGGGTTTACCAGCACTTTGCCGCAGCGCGGCGAATTGACATCGCCATAAAGTTTCGCCTATGGCATACATCAGGTAATAAAATTGCTTTCAAAGTGAGTCCCGCGATGCCCCAGAAAGACCAGCCCTGGCTTTTCCGCACCTATGCGGGCCATTCGACCGCTGCGGCGTCGAACCGGCTTTATCGCGGGAATCTGGAGAAGGGGCAGACGGGTCTGTCGGTTGCCTTCGATCTGCCGACGCAGACGGGGTATGACAGCGATCATGTGCTGGCGCGCGGCGAGGTCGGCAAGGTCGGCGTGCCGGTTTGCCATCTGGGCGATATGCGGATTCTGTTTGACGGCATCCCGCTTGACCGGATGAACACATCCATGACGATCAATGCGACGGCGCCCTGGCTCTTGTCGCTTTACATTGCGGTTGCCGAAGAACAGGGGGCCGACATCGCTGCGCTGCAGGGCACGGTGCAAAATGACATCATCAAGGAATACCTGTCGCGCGGGACCTATATCTTTCCGCCGGAACCGTCGCTGCGGATGATTACGGATGTGGCCGCGTTTACGCGGGAACATCTGCCAAAATGGAACCCGATGAATGTGTGTTCCTATCATCTGCAAGAGGCGGGGGCGACGCCCGAGGAGGAACTGGCCTTTGCGCTGGCCACGGCCTGCGCCGTTCTGGATGATCTGAAGGGCAAGGTTGCTCCGGACCACTTCCCGGAAATGGTCGGGCGGATATCGTTCTTTGTGAATGCCGGTATCCGTTTCGTGACCGAGATGTGCAAAATGCGCGCCTTTGTCGAATTGTGGGATGAGATCACCGAAACCCGTTACGGGATCACGGAGGCCCGGCACCGGCGGTTCCGTTATGGGGTGCAGGTCAATTCGCTGGGGCTGACCGAGCAGCAGCCGGAAAACAACGTCTATCGCATCCTTCTGGAAATGCTGGCGGTGACGCTGTCGAAAAATGCGCGTGCGCGCGCCGTGCAGTTGCCAGCCTGGAACGAGGCGCTGGGGCTGCCCCGCCCGTGGGATCAGCAATGGTCTTTGCGGATGCAGCAAATTCTGGCCTATGAAACCGATCTTCTGGAATATGAGGATCTGTTTGACGGAAATCCGGCGATTACCCGCAAGGTCGAGGCGCTCAAGGCCGGCGCACGGGCGGAACTGGCGCAGATTGATGCGATGGGCGGCGCGATCGGAGCAATTGCCCACATGAAATCGAGGCTGGTCGAGTCCAATTCGGCGCGGATTGCTGCAATTGAAAACGGGGAAACGACGGTCGTTGGCGTGAACCGTTGGCAGAACGGAGAGCCGTCGCCTCTGATCGGGAGAGAGGGGGCGGTGATGGCCGCCGATCCGGGGGCCGAAGCCGATCAGTTGCTGCGTCTGGCGGCATGGAAGACCGGGCGTGACGCGGATGCGGTGCGACGTGCGCTGGCGGCGCTGACGGCAG
>JBGSWJ010000313.1:0-1596 GCA_041752495.1 Rhodobacterales bacterium | reverse complement strand
TGGACGCCCGCAAACCGTTCCCCCGCGCCGCGCGGGAACGCGATGACGGGCAGCCCCGGATGCCGCGCCTTCAGCGCCGCCGTGATCTTGCGGGCAGGTTCAAGCGCATAGGTCGCAAAGTCATCGCCCTGCAACGTTCCGGCCCAACTGTCGAAAATCTTCACAACCTCGGCCCCGGCCTGCACCTGCATCGACAGATATTCCACCGTCGCATCAACCAGCCGGTCGATGATCCCGTCAAACACCGCCCGGTTCTCGGCCTTCAGCCTATGCGCTGGCCCCTGATCCGACGTGCCATGCCCCGCGATCATATAGCTCGCCACCGTCCACGGCGCGCCCGCAAACCCGATCAGCGTCGTCTCGGAGGGCAGTTCACGCGACAGGATACGGACGGTCTCATAAACCGGGGCCAGCTTCTCATGGATCGCATCGGCAGGCTTCAGCTTTGCCAGCCCCTCCGTCGTGGTGACGGTCGACATCTGCGGCCCCTCACCCGTCTCGAACCACAGGTCCAGCCCCAGCGCCTGCGGCAGCAGCAGAATGTCGGCAAACAGGATCGCCGCGTCAAAGCCATAACGCCGGATCGGCTGCAACGTGACCTCAGCCGCCAGATCCGAGTTGTAGCAAAGCGAAAGGAAATCGCCCGCCTGCGCCCGCGTGGCCCGGTATTCGGGCAGGTAACGCCCTGCCTGCCGCATCATCCAGATCGGCGGGGTGGGCAGGGTTTCGCCCGCAAGGGCACGGAGAATGGTCTTGGTCGGCGCCATGTCTTGTCCTTTTTCGCTGTCCCCTGCGTCCCAACTGTGCGACCTGTTGTCAAGGCAGTTGTCAGGTTTGATTGACACATCTAACACTACGCGCATGACATTGAATCTCCCCTCCCCCGCCCATCCGCTGAACATCGGCACCCGTGGATCGCCCCTCGCACTCGCGCAGGCGCATGAAACGCGCAGTCGTCTGGCCCGCGCCTTTGACCTCCCCGAGGAGGCGTTTGCCATCGTCGTCATCAAGGTGACAGGCGATGCCGTGCAGGACCGTCCGCTCAAGGAAATCGGCGGCAAGGGACTGTTCACACGCGAAATCGAAGAGGCGCTCCTCGACGGTTCCATCGACATCGCCGTCCACTCGATGAAGGACATGCCCGTCGATCAGCCCGCCGGCCTGCTTCTCGACACCTATCTCCCGCGCGAAGACGTGCGCGATGCCTTCGTTTCGCTCTCCCCGGGTGGCCTCGCCGATCTCGCCCCGGGTTCCGTCGTCGGTACCTCCAGCCTCCGCCGGCGGTCGCAACTCCTCCACCGGCGGCCCGACCTGCAGATCGTGGAGTTCCGCGGCAACGTCCAGACCCGCCTCCGCAAGCTGTCCGAAGGGGTCGCGCAGGCGACCTTCCTTGCCATGGCCGGGCTCAACCGGCTGAACATGACCGACGTCCCCCGCGTCCCCATTCCCACCGACGACATGCTCCCCGCCGTGGCTCAAGGGGCCATCGGCATCGAACGCCGTGCCGATGACAGCCGCGTCGCTGCCATGCTCGAAGCGATCCACCACGGTCCGACCGGCCTCCGCCTTGCCGCCGAACGCGCCTTCCTCGCGGCC
>JBGSWJ010000312.1:0-3954 GCA_041752495.1 Rhodobacterales bacterium | reverse complement strand
GGCGCTTCGGCCTCGACCCAGTCGCAGAGGCCGCCGAGTGTCCGGTCGGTGGCAATCGCCGTGCCGATGCGTGAGATCAGCGTGTCGAAGGCAGTGTCCCGGGCGGCCCCTTGCACGACCGCCTCGATCTCGGCGCGGTGTTGGTAGTGGTAGCGCAGGGGTGACATCGTCACTTCCGGCTCCCCCGGTTCGCCGTCGCGCAGGATTACCAGGCCAGCCGACGGGATGCGTTCAGGCAGGACGTCGCCGCGGAGTGCCCTGGCAGGAAGCCTCTGCAACAGGTCGTTGAGGGCCTGCAGAATCGTTTCACGGTGGCTATTCATGAAGTGACCCTCGTAATCATTTCTGAAGGAAATGCCCATGGCAGCAAGACAGATCTCCGAAATCCTGCCGCAGGAGTTGGTCGACTGGCTGGGGGATGTTTACCCGGCATGGCTAATTTTGTCTCCAGATGCCGTTCAAGGCCTCAAGAGGCCCCCGTCACGGCAGTCGCCGCTTTCGCTGTCCGAGGGCCCCGCTGTGCAAGAAGTTGCAAACGCGGCCGCCTTCAAGAACCTCAAAGTGCTGCTCGGACTGATTGGCAACCAGGGCCTTATTCTGGATGCCGATGGCCATCTGACCGAAGATTGTCTGAATACGCTGATGGATGCGACAGATTGGCCGAATTACAGCATCGACGACTTGCGCATGATCAAAAGTCCCATGTCCGAAGACTTCTTCCGGGCAGCGCGGTTTCTCAGGGAAGTGGCCATTCGTGCCAGACTGGTCCGGTGCTCCGATCAGAAACTGGTGCTTTCTCAGGCCGGTCGAGAACTTCTTGCCAACGAAGTCTCGGTCCAGACGGTTCACGATGTGTTTGAAACAGCGTTCTGGCATGTGCCGTCCAACACGTTGAGTGCACTCGGCATGGATTGGATCATGGAGCAGGTGGCCATCATCCTGTGGGGATTGTCGATCGCTGGCGATGTCCCTCGGACAGTCCGTGCTATGACACGCTACTGTGTCATTCCCCCATCGGAAATACTCGAGGATCCGTTCAACAGAACTGAAATAATGCTCAGGACAAACATCCTGATGCCACTCTCGTGGTTCGGTTTGGTCAAGCGCACGTATAGCGACCGCACCGAAATGACATCTCCGGATCTGCAGTTCCAGAAGACATCTCTGTTTGATCGCTTTCTGCACTTCGACGTGGAAACGTCAAAACATGTGGAAATTCGCAACTGATCCCATCCGAGATATCTCGAATACATTGGAAACCGAGCGGGCTGACCTTGGATCACTACGACGATGCCCACGCCGCTACGATCAGCCCCGGCACTGTGTCATGCGCCCGCTCTGCATCCCGCGCCAGATCCAGCCGCTTTGGCAGCCTGACCTGTGGCACCAGCAGGAAGATCGGCGCGGTCACAACGCCCCGGCCGGTTTTCGACCGGGACGCCACCGCGCGGCCCTTGGTGTTTAGCCGCCCCTCCGCCACCAGTAGGCTCGGGCCGCGACGGCGATAGACGAAGCGTAGGCGCAACCCTGTCCGCCGCTCCCATTCGGCCGGCGTGATCCGTCCGCCGCGCGTCGACTTACCAGCAGCTTCGGTCGGGATCGCCAACCAGAACCCGTCCCGTGCCCTGATCAGCGGCCCGGTGTCATGCGCGCTGATGATGTCCGGCGCCTTCGACCAGACCAGCGCAGCCGCATTCAGGCTTTCGCCGGACTTGGGGAAGCTGGCGAGGCGGATCGAATTGGCGAGCCGCTGCCCGAGCTCCGCGCCGGTGATCTGTCCACGCCAGGCGGTTTTCAGACCGGTCCCCGCCTCCCGCATGGCGGTCGTGACAGCCTTTTCACCGGCGCGGACTTCGGCTGCCATCATCGCGGCAATGTCGGGGCTGATCTGTATCTTCAACTTCATCGCCGTCACGCGGGCCGCAGATCGAGCGTCCAGACCAGCCGTTCCCGATCACGCACCGGTTCGCCCTGGATGAGAAACGACTCGCCGTCGATCTCGACCTGGTCACCGGGGCGCGGGCTTGGGGCCTCGGCCACGCGGAGATCGATGCGCGTGGTTTCCGACCAGAGCCGCGCATCGCCAAAGCCGGTGATCTCGTCCGCGCGGCGCATGACAACGCGGACGACGACCGGCGTGCCATCATCGGCGGCGTAGCTGGCGTCCCGCGCAATCGCGGGATCGGCAAAGAGGTTATCGATGGCGGCCGAAAAGATGGTCATGACTTGTTCCTACTCCTGTTCCCGTGCCCGTCAGTTCGAACTGTGCAGCCGGATTGCCAGCCGGGGACGCTTGTTGACCGGCAAGATAGAGGCCTCGGTCATCAAATCGATCCAGCGGCCCTTGGCGTCCATCATCTGGCGGGCATAGAGCGGCAGGCCGATGGTGTTCGCCGTCTCCAGCAGGTTTGCGGGCCCGCCATAAGTGGTGAAAGTGTCGAAAGTACCGATCGGGAAGGCGATGCCTTCGCCCGCGGGGATCAGCCGCTCTGCCGTGCCGTTCGAGAGCGTGACGGAGCCGTTGTATTCCTCGAAGAGCACGCCCGCGAAGGGGAAGGCGCGACGCATGTCTTCGCGCAGCGGCTGCCCGCCGGTAGCAGAGAAGAACTTGTAGGCTTCTTCCGTCTTGGGGTGACTGATCAGCTTGTCGAAGAATTCGGAGCTGACCAGTGCATGCGCCGTGGTCATGGTCTCGCCCAAGAGATTGTCCTCAATGGCGCGGAGCGTGGCGCGGACCTTGCTCTGGATATTGGTGCCTGCGGTACCGAAGACGAAGTCGACCGAGATTTGTGCCAGGTCGAATTCGGTGAAGTAGTTGTAGAGGGTGGTGCCTGCGCCATCCTTCACGATGCCGCGGAGCGCGTTCATCTCCATGTATTCCCGGGTCTGGGCATGTTTGCGCCGCATCAGGGTCAGCTTGCGGTTCATCACCTCGACCAGCGGATCGGCGGCATCCGAGACGCCCAGCGCGGGCATTCCCTGGATGTCGGCGGGCAGGATGACATCGTCATGCGGGATCCAGGGCAGGGCAAAGCTGCGCATCGCGCGGGCCTCGCGGTTGCCGACGGTCGCGGGGGCCCCGAGCGGGACCGAGGGCAGGAGGCTCAGGACACCGGCGCGCTGTTCGATGACAATGGAGCGCTGGGTGACACCTTCGAAGCGGAAGAGGCCGATCTGGCCGAGGCGGGTGTAGAGGTTGGGCAGGATGTTGATGGCCTGCGTCATCTCGGCGAGCGAATAGCCGCCCGCGTCAAACGGGTTGCGGGTGATGGTCATGGTGAACTCCGGGGAAAGAGGGGAACGCGGCGTGCGGATCGACGCCTGGTGGTAAATCTGAGGGCGTGGATCAGGCGGTGTTGCGTGCGATGATGCCTGCGGCGGCCAACTGGCCGATCTTGGTGGTGATCTTGGTCCCGTCATCGACGGTCGCGTCGTAGGCGAGTGCGGCCCTCGAGATGATCGCCGGGCCCCGGGCCAGCACGATACCAGTGGCCTCGGCAAGGGTTGCATCGACGGCATAGAGCAGCACGGCCGTCGCCGTCTGCGCACCATCGCTGCCGCCAGAGGTGGCGAGCTTGTACTTGCCGCTGGCGGTGATGCGACCGAGCACCGAACCCACGGGATAGGGCATGCCCTGCAGGAGGGTGACTTCCTCCCGGGTGTAGTTCGGATTGACCTCGTACTTGAGGATATCGCCCATGCTGGCGGGCTGGTGAAGGACGGTCATGGCTGGGTTCCTGTGTCAGGGGGGTAAAAGAAAACCCCCGCCGGGGGAGTGCGGCGGGGGATCAGTCGGGCAGATGGTGGTGCAGGAGAGTTGGCAGCGGGTCTTGTCGTCAGCCGTTCTTGCCGCTGGCCGCCGCGCGCTTTGCGGCTGCAACGATCGGGCTTTCCTTCGTCTGCGGCAGGACGATGGAGGGCGCTGCGGCAACAATGTCACGGGCATCGGCAGCG
>JBGSWJ010000311.1:0-12630 GCA_041752495.1 Rhodobacterales bacterium | reverse complement strand
TGGTCACGGCCCCCGCGCTCCACGCGCTCGCGCTGCGGCCCGCGCGGATCATCAGCGCGGGCAGAACGGCACCAAGGAATGGAAGTAAGGCGATCAGGATCAACGGCACGGGGGGCACAACTCTCTGTTGGTCATTATCGTGTCGAGGGATCGTTCCGCCCCCTGCGGGCTCATCTATGGCAGGTTGTGCGCCGTTTCCATGCCTTCTCGCCCAATCTGTCTGCGGCAATCGGCGCCTGTGGCTTTGTGACCCAAGGGATCATAGCTTTGCAAAGCGGTCCTTCTGCCGTTCTGTCCACAGGACACGCAGGACATAACCATCATCCACCTGCTGATCATCCTGCACGATTCCCTGTTCGAACAGCCAGGCGCGCTGCTTGCCTGCACGGAACGGCAAGGTGAGCGTTTCCTCGGACCGGGGTGCCTTCAGCGCCAGTGCCACCGCATCCAGAAGCTGCCCCAGCCCGTCACCCGTCAGTGCCGACACGGCAAAGATGCTGTCACTCCGGTCCGCCTGCGTCTGCAGTGCCGCCCGCGCCTCCGGGTCCAGCCGGTCGATCTTGTTCCACACCTCGATCTGCGGCGCCGTTTCGGCCACGCCCAGCGACTGCAGGATCGCCTGCACGTCCGTCGCCTGTTCCGCCGTCTGCGGATGGCTGATATCACGGACATGCAGGATCAGGTCGGCATCAAGCACCTCTTCCAGCGTCGCCCGGAACGCCGCCACCAGCTCGGTCGGCAAGGCCGAGATGAACCCCACCGTATCCGACATGATGACCTCGTCCCCCGAAGGCAACACGACGCGCCGCATTGTCGGGTCAAGGGTCGCGAAAAGCATGTCCTTGACGAAAACCTCCGCCCCAGTCAGCCGGTTGAACAGCGTCGATTTCCCCGCGTTCGTATATCCGACTAGGGCCACAACCGGATAAGGCACCTTCGCCCGCGCCGCGCGGTGCAGGGTGCGGGTCTTGGCCACCTTGTCCAGTTGCCGCTTGATCCGGACCAACTGGTCATCAATGGCCCGCCGGTCGGCCTCCTGCTGCGTCTCGCCCGGACCCCCGATGAACCCGAACCCGCCCCGCTGCCGTTCCAGGTGGGTCCAGGCCCGGACAAGCCGCGACCGCTGATAGGTCAGTGCCGCCATCTCGACCTGCAGCACCCCTTCGGCGGTGCGCGCCCGGTCGCCAAAGATCTCAAGGATCAGACCTGTCCGATCCAGAATCTTGACGCCCCATTCCTTTTCCAGATTGCGCTGCTGCACCGGCCCCACATGCCCGTCAATCAGCACAAGTTCGGCCTCTGCCTCTTTCAGCCGGACCTTGATTTCCTCGATCTTGCCGGACCCGAACATCATCCCCGGATGCATCTTGGCCAGCCGCACGACCTCGGCCCCCACGACCTCAAGATCGGGAAGTGCGGCAGCCAACGAAACAGCCTCCTCAAGCGCCGAGACGGCTTCCCGGCGGTGCGGATCGCTTTTCAGGTCAGGATGCAGGACCCAAGCCCGCGTGGCGGGCTTTTCAGAGGGCTGCAATTCTATTCTTCACCGTCATAAAGGCTGATCGGCTGTGCCGGCATGATCGTCGAGATCGCCGATTTATACACAAGCTGCGATTGACCGTCGCGGCGCAGAAGCACGCAAAAGCTGTCAAACCATGTGATGACGCCCTGCAGTTTCACGCCGTTGATCAGAAAGATCGTGACGGGAACCTTGGTCTTGCGCACATGATTAAGGAACGCATCCTGAAGGTTCTGCTTGTCTGACGCCATAGTGCTTGTCCTTTTTTGTTCTTGTGACCGCGGATCGGCCTTGTCCCCTCGCAAGATAAAGTATGGAGCGGCCCCGTTCAGGATTCCAGCCCAAAATCAGGGGTTTCGGCAGGTTGTGTCAACTTTGCCTGTCACGACCGCCAGAACGCCGGGTTGAACAAGGCGATCAGGGCCAGCGTTTCCAGCCGGCCAAGGATCATCGTGGCGGCCAGGATGACATGGGCGCTTGCAGGGATCCCGTCGTAAGAGATCGGGTATTCCGCCGCAACCTGAGCGAGAGGACCGGTCGTCGACAGCGCTGCAACCGTCAGCACCATCGCCGTTTCGAACTGCAACCCGGTCAGCGACAAAAGAGCCATCACCGCCACGATCGACAGCGCAAACAGCATGAAGAAAATCCAGGCGATATAGGCCCCCTGCCGCCGGATCCGCCGCGCCTGCTGCCCCGCCCCGCCGACCGATGCCGGATGCACCAGTCGCTCAAGTTCGCGAACCCCATGCTTGTAAAGCGCATAGACCCGCATGAGCTTGACCCCGCCCGCCGTCGTCGCCACCCCGCCCCCGATCAACGCGAGGCCGACAAGCACAAGACCCGGCGCATTCAGCCCCGACCAGTCCGTGGCACCCGACCAGGCATGCGATTCAAATCCCGTCGTGGTGATGAAGGACAGGGTCGTGAACGCCACCCCCCAAAAGGCCGAGATGGTTTCAACCAGATTGCGTTCGGGCGCGCCCAGAACATGGCGCAGGGTCAGCGTGACCGACACGATCGCCAGAAGGGCCAGTGCCATCTGCACCTCGGGGTCCTGCCACAGCCGGCGCTGTTCATCCCCCACCATCCCCCGGCTGAAGGTCAGCCGTGATACCGCAAAGAACAGGAATGCAAAGATGATGATCTCTCCGCCAAGCCCCGCACTGCCTTCATGCAGGCCCCCGATCGGGGAAATGCCCGATGTCGACAACACCGCCATCGCGTGACACAGCGCAATCCAGGGCACTTCGCCCGACATCATCAGCCCGATCCACAACAAACCCGTCAGCCCGGCATAGATCGGCGCCAGCCGGAACCCATAACGCGCCAGCCGCTCTGACGGATCGGCTATCCGCGACACCTGATTGAAACTGACAGCCCCGCCCCCCGCCGCAACCGGAGAGGTCACCTCGAACCCTCCCAGGTTCATCGGCGCCAGGATCGACACCGCCATCACCCAGACAAGGAGCCCCCCAAGCCACCCCACCAGAGCCCGCCACAGATGCACCGAAGGCCGCAGCCGTTCGGGATTGTCAAACAACGTGGCGCCCGTGGTCGTAAAGCTCGACACCATTTCAAACCAGGCATCGACAAAACTGATCGTCCGCACGGCATGGTGGAACGGCACGGCGAACAGGACAGGCAGCAGGGCAAAGGCCGCAAGCAACGCGAGAAGCTGGCTGCGCGGCACCGAACGCGGGCTGTAGTTGCGCGTCGACAATCCGATGAGCAGCGTCAGCGCGGCCCCCAGAATGGCCCCGAACAGAAAGGTTTCGGCTGTGAAATGGTCACCCCGGACCAACGCATGGACCGAAGGCACCAACATCGCGGCCGCCCCGATCCCCATCATCAGCACGAAGAACGGCAGCGAGGTCAGAAAACGAAGCATCAGAAAAAGTCGATCGTAACCTGAAGAAGGCGCTCGACCTCGGGCACATCGGCGGCCATGGCGAACAGCGCCACGACATCGCCCTCATCAATACGGGTCTGCCCTGAAAGCTTGACCATCTTGCCCGCCTTCATCACCCCGCCGACCAGAACGCCTTCCGGAAAGGCGATATCCTTGATCTTTTTCCCGGCAATCGGCGATGTACCCAGAACCTGCGCCTCGATCATCTCGGCCTCGGCATCCCCGATGGAATAGACCCAGCGCACCCGACCGTGCCGGATATGGCGCAGGATGGATGAAACGGTCGTGGCACGCGGGTTGATATAGGCGTCAATGGCCAGCGGCCCCATCAGCGGAACCAGCGTCGGATCATTGACAAGGCAGATGGCCATCTTGCAGCCCATCTCCTTGGCCCGAACCGAGGCAAGAAGGTTCGTCTTGTCATCATCCGTCACGACAAGCACGGCATCCGCACTGCCAATGCTCGCCTCTTCCAAAAGCGCGCTGTCCAGCCCGTCACCGTGCAAAACGATGGTCCTGTTGAGGGCATCAGCGGCAATCTCGGCCCTTGCGCGGGATTTCTCGATGATCTTCGCCCGGACCTTCTGCACCCGCGCCTCAAGCGCGCGGGCCACGCCCAGCCCAACATTCCCGCCGCCGATGATGACGATCCGTTCCTGCTTGGCCTGCGGCTTGCCAAAGATTTCAAAGGTGCGGGCAATGTCCTCGACATCGGTAAAGATATAGCAATCATCCCCGGCAAAGATCTGGTCATCCGGGGTCGGCGCGAACAGGCGGCCCGTCCGCCGGATACCGACGACAATGGCCCGCAGCGTCGAAAACAGATCGCTCAACTGCCGCAGCGGCGTGTTGATGACCGGGCATTCCTCGTCAATCGTGATCCCCAGAAGCTGCGCCTTGTCGTCAAGGAACGCCTCTGTATCAAAGGCCGCGGGCGCGGCCAGCCGCTGCAACGCAGCCTCGGCCACTTCCTTTTCCGGGCTGATCACCACGTCGATGGGCAGATGTCCTCGGCTGTAAAGGTCGGAATAAGCGGGATCGAGGTAGTTCTGCGACCGCAGCCGCGCGATCTTGCGTTGGATGCCGAACAGGGAACTGGCCACCTGACAGGTGACCATGTTGACCTCGTCGCTATAGGTCGCGGCAATGATCATGTCCGCATCCCGCGCCCCGGCCCGGTCAAGTACATCGGGAAAGCTCGCGAAACCCGTCACACCGCGCACGTCCAGCGTATCGGTCGCGCGGCGGACAAGGTCTGCATTGCTGTCAACAACGGTCACTTCGTTGTTCTCGCCCGACAGATGCCGGGCAATCTGCCAGCCAACCTGGCCCGCCCCGCAGATGATGACCTTCATGTCGTCCCCATAGCGGCGCCCCCGCGCGGCACTGGTGCCACAGCGGGGGCAACGGGTCAATCACTGGTCAATCCTCGTCGATATAGGCGATCCGCCCCCCCGCCTTGGTCGACGTCACGACGCCAAGGGATTTCAGCTTGCGATGCAGCGCCGAACGCTCCATCCCCACAAAGCTGGCGGTGCGGCTGATGTTCCCGCCAAAGCGGTTGATCTGGGTCAGCAGATACTCCCGTTCAAAAAGCTCCCGCGCCTCGCGCAGCGGCAAGGTGGCAAGCCCCCCCGACAGCACGACCCGGCCCTCCTCACCCGGTGCCTCATCCACCGAAGGCAATTCGCGCGCCGTGATGTCACCCGAACTTTCTCCAAGGATCAGAACACGTTCTATGACGTTCCTCAACTGCCGCACATTGCCCGGCCACAGCATGGTCTGCAACAGCGCCCGCGCATCCTCGGCCAGTTTGCGCAAAGGCAGCCCCTGCGTGCGATTCAGCACGCCGATGAAATGTTCCGCCAGAAGCGGGATATCTTCGCGCCGGTCCTCAAGGCTTGGCACCTGAATGGGCACCACATTCAGCCGGTGGAACAGCTCCTGCCGGAGAGATCCAGCCGCGATGGCCGCCTGCAGATCGCGGTTGGTGGACGATATGACTCGCAGATCCACCTGCACCTTGTCGCCGCCACCGACCCGGGTGAACTGCTGTTCGACCAGCACCCGCAGGATCTTGGACTGCGTGCCCAGCGGCATATCGGCCACTTCGTCGAAATAGATCACACCGCCATGGGCCTGTTCCAGAAGGCCCTTCTCGATCCCCCGGTCAGGCGCCTCGCGGCCGAACAGAACCTCCTCCATCCGGTCCGGCGCGATTGATGCAGAACTGACCGTTACAAAGGGCGCATTGGCGCGGTTCGAATTGGCGTGAATATACCGCGCCGCCGTCTCCTTGCCCGACCCGGGCTCGCCGGTCAGCATGACCCGGCCGTTGGATTTCGTGACCTTGTCCAGTTGCGCCCGCAGCGCGCGATGCGCGGCGCTCTCGCCCAGCATCTCGGCCCCCTGCGTGTCGCCCCGCTTCAGCGCGATATTCTCGCGCCGCAGCCGCGACGTTTCCATCGCGCGTTTGATGACCACCATCAACTGGTCGATATTGAAAGGCTTTTCGATAAAGTCATAGGCCCCCTGCTTGATCGCCGCGACGGCGATCTCGATGTTCCCATGGCCCGATATGATGACAATCGGAATGTCGGGATGTTCCCGCTTCACCGTCTTGAGGATGTCGATCCCGTCCATCTTGCTGTCCTTCAGCCAGATATCCAGGATCATCAGCGCAGGCGGCTCTTTGGCGATTTCCGCCATGCACTGATCCGAATTCCCGGCAAGCCGGGTCGTGAACCCTTCGTCGATCAGAATGTCCGAGATCAGTTCGCGGATGTCGCGTTCGTCGTCAGTAATCAGGATATCGCCCATGGGTGTCCTCAACTTGCTGCGCGTGCGGCCGTAACGGCCTCGGGTATGACGGGAAGGGTGATGACGGCCATCGCCCCGAAATGGTGGTTGCCTGCAAAGGTTTCGGCATCCTCAAGCTGAAGACTGCCGCCGTGTTCCTCGATGATTTTTTTGACGATGGGCAGGCCCAGCCCGGTGCCCTTGGCCCGCGTCGTGACATAGGGTTCAAACAGCCGTGCCCGGTCATGCGGCAGGCCGATGCCATTGTCGGCAATCGTGATCCGCGCCTCGGTGGCCGAGGTTTCAAGTCCCACGCGGATCTCGGGCCGGAAATCATCCGGTGCGCCCTTTTCCGTTAGCGATTCAATGGCTTCCCCGGCGTTCTTGATCAGGTTCGTCAGCGCCTGCGAAATCATCGTCGAATCCACCTCTACCATGACAGGGTGGTTGGGCAGGTTGCTTTCCAGATGCACCCCGGGCTGGCCCGCCTCCTGCAATGTGACTGCATCGCGGACCAGTGCGGTCAGATCGTTCGTCATCCGGTCCGGTTCCGGCATCCGCGCGAACTTGGAAAACTCATCGACAATCCGGCGCAGGTCATTGGTCTGCCGCACGATCACATCTGTCATCTGGTCCAGCGCATCCGCATCCTCGCCCAGTTTCGGGCGGAACTTGCGCTTGATGCGTTCCGCCGACAACTGGATCGGGGTCAGCGGGTTCTTGATCTCATGCGCGATCCGGCGTGCAACATCGCCCCAGGCCGCCATCCGCTGCGCCGACACAAGGTCGGTCACATCGTCAAACGCCACCACATATCCCTCAAGATCCCCCTCCTCGCCCCGGCGCACCGCCATGCGGACGAGCAGGGTTTCCTGCTTGCCCGACCGGACAAGATTGATCTGCTCCTGCATCCCCTCTCGCCCTTCACGCCGCAGGCTGTCGAAAAGCGCCGCGAACTCGGGCACGGCCG
Source organism: Rhodobacterales bacterium (assembly GCA_041752495.1). GTDB lineage: Bacteria > Pseudomonadota > Alphaproteobacteria > Rhodobacterales > Rhodobacteraceae > JAPLPE01. The sequence goes on along the minus strand of JBGSWJ010000311.1, from coordinate 5,430 downwards.
CGGAAATCGCGATATCGTCCGGCACCTCGCCCACCTGAAGAAGCCGGCGCGCAGACCGGTTGGCAAAGGTCACCCGCCCCTCGGCATCAAGCCCCACTACACCCGACGTGACTGAACTCAGGACCGAGTCAAACAACCGCCGCCGCCGTTCGATCTGTTGCGTATTGTCGATCAGGGTGTCGCGCTGCGCTTTAAGTTGGGTCGTCATCTGATTGAAATAACGACCCAACTGGGCAATCTCATCATCGCCGTCTTCCTCGATGACCCGCACGTCAAGATCACCCGACCCCACCCGCTGCGACGCACCCACCAGACGGCCCACAGGCTTGGACAGGCGTTCGGCAAACCACAGCCCCAGCCAGATTGCCGCAAGGATCAGGATGACGGCAAAACCCAGATACAACAGCCCGAACTCGAACAGGATGCGGCCCCGTTCGTTTTCCAGTTGCTGATACAGCGCCACCGTTTCCTTGGTTTCATCCAGAAGCGACAGGATGTTCCCGTCGACGGCGCGGGTCACATACAAATACCGGTCGGTAAAGGCCGTCAGCGGGATCAGCGCCCGGAATTCGTTGTTGGCATAATCCTCGATGATCGTGATGCCCTCGGCATCGGCGGCGGCGAAATTCTCCTCGGTCGGCCTTTCATAGCCAAACTCATAGGACCGCGCCCCCCGCGCCCGGATTGTCCCCGCCCCGTCGATCACAAAGGCCTCGGTCAGCCCGCGTTCGATCTGCGGCTGCACCCGGCCAAGCGCCTGGCGGACCTGCCCGTCGGTCATGAGGAACGTGTTCAGCCGTTCGTTGTTGATATACCCCGCAAGCCCCATCCCGTCGCGGGCCAGTTCCTGCCGGTGTTCCTCTTCATAAGCCTGCGCCGCAGAAAGCGATGACCCAAGCACATTCTGCACCCGGTCCGAAAACCAGCCCTCAAGTCCGATATTGATCGTCAGCACCGAAAAGATGGCAACCATCACCGTGGGCAACAGCGCCAACAGCGCAAACACCCCCGTCAGCCGCAGGTGCAACCGCGACCCCGCCGACTTGGCCTGCCGGTCCGCGATCATCTGCGCCACGCGCTGCATGACCAACGCGGCCACGACCAGCACGTAAACCAGATCGGCCAGCAGGATGATCCGCAGCGCCGGCGCAGACCCGCCCTGCCGCAGCGGGCCCAGAACGATATAGGTCAGAATGGCCAGCACCGGCCCAAGCACGACAAGGCCAAGTGTCGCGGCATTCTGAACGCGCCGCGTCCGCCACCACCTGCTCAACCGAGTCAGTCTGAGTCCCGTCAGGGATCTGTGCACGCCTGTCGCCTCGCAAGCGGGGCCGCACACGACTTTGGCCCCTGTAACCGCCGCCGCGGTCCTCATCCGGCTTGCGACGGATGGGCCACGGTTCTGTTGCGGTTTTACATCAACTTGCGGCGGCGAGTCACGCGGATATCCAGATCAGTGATCTTCTTACGCAAGGTATTGCGGTTGATGCCCAGCAGATCGGCACATTTTGCCTGGTTGCCGCCTGTGGCATCGAGGGCAATTTCGATAAGCGGCGTCTCCACTTCGCGCAGGATCCTGTTGTAGAGACCGGGCGGCGGCAAAACTCCGCCGTGCAGATCGAAATAGCGGCGCAGATGCTTGGCCACGCTCGCCATCAGCTTCTCCCCGTCGCCGCCGCCGCGCAGGGGCTCCATCGCGGGCTGATTCCCCAGAACCGATTCGACTTCGGTCTTGCTGATTTCTTCTTCGGTCGACGTCACGACCAGCCGCCGGATCGCGTTTTCCAGTTGCCGCACATTGCCGGGCCAGGAATAGGTCCGGACCAGATCAAGCGCCGCAGGCGACAGCCTGCGCAGCGAAAATCCGTCACGTTCCGCCCGCGCCAGGAAATGCTCCGCCAGAAGCGGGATGTCATCCACCCGTTCCCGCAGCGACGGCACGGCAATCGTCACCCCGCCCAGCCGGTAGAACAGGTCTTCGCGGAACTGCCCGTTCTCCATCCGGCCCATCAGGTCGGTCTGCGAAGTCGACATGATGCGCGGGGCATTGTCACCCAGTGTATCCAGCATCCGGACGATCCGCGCCTGTGAATCGTCGTTCAGGTCGCCCACCTCATCCAGCAGGATCGACCCGCCCTTGGCCCGCGCCAGAACCGAAGACGGCCCTTCGACGCCCTGCAGATCGGCAGCCGACACCACGATAAAGGGCAGCGTCCGGCGGTCCGAGAAGTCATGGATGGCCCTGGCGATCAGGGATTTGCCGGTTCCGCTTTCCCCCGTGATCAGCACGGGCAGCGACGTGTTCATCACCCGCGCCACCAGCCGGTACAGCGCCTGCATCGCAGGCGTGCGCCCCACCAGCGGCAGATCACCCCCCCTGCCCTCGATCTCGGCCTTGGGCGCAGGCGCGCGCCGCTTGACCTCAAGTGCGCGGGCCGCGCGCTTCATCAGGTCCGGCAGGTCAAAGGGCTTGGGCAGATAGTCATATGCATCCGCCTCTGCCGCCTGAATGGCCGTCATGATCGTATTCTGCGCCGAAATCACGATCACCGGCAGGCCCGGCCGCGCATGGCTGATCTTGGGCAACTGCTCCAGCCCGTTGCCATCCGGCATGATCACGTCCGAAATGACCAGATCACCCTTCCCTTCCTCGACCCAGCGCATCAGCGTGACAAGGCTCGACGTCGCATGAACCTTGCAGCCCGCCCGCGTCAGCGCCTGCGTCAGGACGGTCCGGATCGTGCGGTCGTCGTCAGCAACAAGAACGGTTCCATCCATCAGTTTTCTCCAGGCTCAAGGTCAGGGTCGTGGGCGTCTTTCGGGGCAAGCGGCAGGGACACGCGAAACACGGTCCTGCCCGGGACCGAGTCGACCGAAATCCAGCCGCCGATATCGCCGATCAGCTTTGACACAAGCGCCAGGCCAAGGCCGGTGCCGTTCTCCCGCCCCGAGACGAAGGGTTCGAACACATCCGCCGCAATCGCTGGCGGCAGGCCGGGACCATCGTCGATCACTTCGATCTGAAGCGGCAAACGGGCCTGCGTGCCATCCTTGCGCCGCAGCCGCAGCGAGGGTTCATAGAATGTATGGAGCCTTATCGTACCGCCGTCCTTGCAGGCTTCGGACGCATTCTTGAGCAGGTTCAGGAACACCTGCAGCAACTGGTCATTGTCGGCCCAGGCACGCGGCAGCGACGGATCGTAATCCTCGATGAACATCATATGCGCGCCAAACCCGACAGCGGCCGATTGCCGGGCGCGGTCCAGCACATCATGGATGTTGACGGCCTTGAGCTTGGGCGGACGCAGGTTGCCGAACTGTTCAACCTGTTCCAGAAGCTTCACGATCCTGCGGCTTTCCTCCACGATCAGGTCCGTCAGCTCAAGATCCTGCCCCGACAGGCCCATCGACAAAAGCTGCGCCGCCCCCGTGATCCCGGCCAGCGGGTTCTTGATCTCATGGGCCAGCATTTCGGCCATGCCGATGGCTGATTTGGCGGCCTTGGTCGATGACGCGTTCTGGTTCATCCGGCTCGCAATCTCGCGCGGAGAGATCATGACGAGCATAAAGCCGTCGGCCCCCTGCAGATGGGCAAACTGGATATTGCACTGCATCGGTGCCCGTTCGCCCGATCCCACATCGACATCATTCACAAACAGCGACGACCGGTTTTCCCGGGCGCGGGCAAAGGCCTCTTCCAGCGGGGCGTCTATCATCACCTTGTCCCACATCGATGCCCCGGTCAGGGCGCGCGCGGACAGGTTCAGAAAGGATTCAGCGGCCGGGTTCAGGTCGGTGATCCGGTCATCCGGCCCCAGTAGAAGGGCCGGAACGGGCAGCGAATTCCACAGCGCGGCATCAAGGATCATGCTGCTGCCTCCGCCGTCACGTCACAGATCCGGGACAAGAGCTGCAGCACCCGGGCGGGCGATTCCGCCGTCAGGATCGCCTGCCGCAGGTCCGGCGCGGTGCCTGCCGTGTCCATGTACCACCCCAGATGCTTGCGCGCGACCTTGATGCCGAGCGGTATGCCATAGAAGGTCAGCATCGCCTCGTAATGCGCTGAAACCATGTCGATAAAGTCCTGCCCCTCAGGCGCCTTGACCGGGGCCTTGCCCATCAGGGACGCGGCGATCTGCGCAAGCTGCCAGGGCCGCCCCTGCGCCCCTCGTCCCACCATCACCCCGTCCGCGCCCGAAAGGCGCAGGGCGATGGCTGCCCGGTCTGCATCGGTGATATCCCCGTTCGCGATCACCGGGATCGACACCGCATCCTTGATCTGCCGGATCGCCGCCCAATCCGCCGCGCCCTTGTAGAACTGTTGCCGCGTGCGGCCATGGATGGTGACCAGCCTGATCCCGGCCTCCTCTGCGCGACGGGCGACGGCGGCGGCGTTCAGACAGGTATCGTCCCAGCCCAGCCGGGTCTTGAGCGTGACGGGAACCCTGACCGCCTTCACGACCGCCTCGATCAGCGTCAACGCATGGTCCGGATCGCGCAGCAAAGCCGACCCCGAATATCCGTTTGTCACCTTCTTGGCCGGACAGCCCATGTTGATGTCGATGACCGCCGCCCCGTTCGCCTCGACCATGCGCGCCGCCTCGGCCATCCAGTACGCTTCGCGCCCGGCCAGCTGCACCGCCGTATTCGACTGGTCAAACCCCAGCTCGGCCTTTTCCCGCACCCCCGGCTTGGCCTGCACCATCTCCTGGCTGGCCACCATTTCAGATACGACCCAGGCCGCACCAAAGCGCGCCACAAGCTGACGGAACGGCAGATCGGTGATCCCCGCCAAAGGCGCAAGCGCGACCGGAGGCGTCTCGACTGCGCCGGAGAAGGGTATTGCTGCCGTGGTGCGTGCCAATGGAATGGACATTTGCTTAATGTTTGTGCGTCACCTTGGACCTAACGTGACGCCCTGCCCAAGACAACAGCACGACCGGGGAATGTAGGGCAAAGACTCGCAATGCCTGTTATTTGTGCGTTTGGACGGGGCGTGAGAGAGGATTTGCGCCGCCGCGGCGCAGTCACTAAGGAAGGACACAAGGTAGAAACCGGAACCGTGCCGATGCAGACTGCTGTCCTGATTGTTGCTGCCGGGCGCGGGACCCGCGCCGGGGGCGGCCTGCCCAAACAATGGCGCAACCTTAACGGGCAAAGCGTTCTGTCCCATACACTTGCAGCCTTCCGCAACGTCAAGGGACTGGGGCCCTTCGCCCTGGTCATTCACCCCGACGACCGCGAAAGACTGGACGGGCTGGACCTGACCGGCGTGCTGGTCACAACCGGCGGCGCCAACCGGAATGACAGTGTGCGCGCCGGTCTTGAACTGCTCGCCAAACAGGCACCCGATGCCGTGCTGATCCATGACGCGGCCCGCCCCCTTGTCAGCGCGGCGGTGATCGGGCGGGTCGTCGATGCGCTTGCCAC
>JBGSWJ010000310.1:0-10305 GCA_041752495.1 Rhodobacterales bacterium | reverse complement strand
AAACGGCCAAGCTAAATGCCGTCGATCCCCACGCCTGGCTCGCCGACACTCTGGCCCGCATCCCCGACTACAAGATCACCAAGGTCGATGAACTGCTCCCGTGGCGCTGGAACGGATAGCGGTCAGACCGGACGCTTACGACAAGTGCGGATTTCTTCGTGTTCTAGTGTGCTGCGAGCCCCTTGGCGCAGGGGGGCCTCGCCAAACGTTGACTGAGCGTTGACAAGAATTGCGACGCCAAAAACCCGACGGTTTACGTCAGGTTCTAACATACTGATTTCTTGTGAAGATTTGGTTGCGGGAGTAGGATTTGAACCTACGACCTTCAGGTTATGAGCCTATATCCCTTCGATTCCAATATGTTAGCAAAACCAACCACTTAGTCGGCAAGCCTTTGATATCGCAAAATTTGCCACCTCGCATTCACCCGCATTCGCCGACATTCGGCCGCAAACCCGGTGCCAAACGTGCATTCGCGGGTTGATGTGGCGTTGATGTAGCCCGCCTCAACATATCCGAATCTGATCACGAGACGCCCTTTGCGCCTAGACGGCCGTATCGACGTGTTCGGCCCTTTGCTGCCGGTCGTGCCTCGGTGCGCGTCGCGTTGTCCATCCCCCAGACCGGACGTTCATGCGGGTCGCAGCATCCTCTGAGGGGCAATGTCGGCGATGCGGACGAAGGTGATCCTCGACAAATAGATCGACGCTGCAATAGTGTAACGAAAGCTGGCCAAAAGCTGGCTCTTCATTTCGGGGCCGGTCCAGCTTGAGAGGTTGTCGGGATGATTCATGCTCGACACTTCCATTTGGCTGCAAGGCTTCATGCTTGGGTTGGCGATGTTTGTCGCTCCGGGCCCCAAGGACATTCTGATCCTTCGAGAAACCCTAGCAGGTCAGTCGCCACTTCTGCTGATCGCCATCGCCGTCGGAAGTGACATCCTTCTCATCGCCCTTGGCATCCTCGGGCTGTCCGCATTGCTTGAGCGAGCACCGACGCTGACACTCGGCCTCCAGATTGTCGGCATTTCCCTCCTCGTCCTGCACGGCATTCATGCGGGCAGAAGTGCTTGGCGAGGAACCTATGATAGCGCGGATACCTCGCCTGCCCCCGGACCGGGCGCGTTGAGAAAGATCGTCACGGTCTCGTTGTTCAACCCCGCAGCTTGGCTAGACACTGTGCTGGTGATCGGCGGTGTTGGCGCGACACTGCCGCAGGTGGTGCAGATGAGCTTCGCAATCGGTGCTGTGGCTGCATCGCTCCTGTGGTTTGCCTTCTGGGTTTTCGGGACAAGGTTCGCCAGGCGGATAATGACCTCGGTTTGCGCCTGGCGTCTCCTTGATGCCGGGGTTGCGCTGGCGATGATCGCGATGGCTGTCCTCCTTGCCGCAGGACTGAACGGCGACTGAACGGGCGCAAAGGGCTCCTTTTTTCAAGCTGCAGCGCAGCATCGGGACAATGACACCCTCAGAACGGGCCAGCGGCAAAGGCGGCCCATTCCGCTCATTCGCATTTGGTTTTGCAGCAGACTGGGCCACATCGGCTCCGCCATTGTCGTCCCAGCGCCACTGCGTACGACAGGCTTCGCGGGTCAATCTGCGCCATGTTCCCATGGCGTGAGCCCGGTCCCGAGGATCTCCCCCGCCGCGCGCAGCCCCGACTGGACGGCACCATCCATGAAGGACCGCCAGCGGTTTGCTGTCTCTGTTCCGGCGAAGTGCAGTTGCCCATTCGATGCAAAGAGGTCGGGCGCGGCAGACCATCCGCCGATGCCCCTGCGGCTGGCATAGCCACCCAGACTGAAGGGATCGGTCGACCAGTCGATCGAGCGCGCGTCGAGGGGGTCGGGAACGCCCGTGCCATGGGCGTGGCGCAGCCAGCGCATTGCCGCTGCAACGCGCGCCTTTTCGTCCGGAAGTTGTCCGAGCGCCTGCGCGCCCTGCGCAGTCGAAAAGACGATCAGGATGCCGGGACCACCCTCGGGCGAGGCATCGAGGGCGGCGCCGAACACGCCGCCGGGGTTTACGATCATGCCGGACAGTCCCGACCGCCGCCACCAGGGGTCCTGGAACATGAGGATCGTCTTGACCACGGACCCAAGCCGCCACCCGCCAAGAGCCGCCCGCCACGACTGCGGGAGTTCCTGCAGAACACCGATTGCGCCGTAGAGCTGCGGCGGGACAGCCACGATGGCGCGGCCCGCGCGATAAGTGCCCGTCGCTGCGGTCACGGTCACTGTGCCTGCCTCCTGGGTAACCCGGGAAACTGGCGCGTTCAGGATGAGAGACGCCCCCACCGCGTCGGCCAGATACCGCGTCATCCCTTCTGCACCGTCCGCAAGGAACCACTGTATCGACGCGCCTTCCCCGGAAAACCCGCCGATGGATGCGCCCTGTTCAAGTGCCTCGTAGGCCGACACGTGGGCCAGCGCCGTGCACATCTCGCTTTCTACATAGCCGCCGATCGCCCGATAGGCGGGGTCGAGGAAGGTTTTGTCACGGAGGAAGGAGGCTGCGTCGATCCGGTCGAGCCGCGCAAGATCTTCCCCGCAGAGGGACGCAAAGGTACGCTCAAGGCGCCAGAGGGCCTGCAAGGCATCGAGCCGATCAATCATCGGCAGCGGTAGCGCATCGGGCGATCCGCGCTGAGATGCTGCATCTTCTGACGACAGATAGAGGAGGTCGCCCGGCACCGCCGCCGAGATGCGGCGCAAACCGGCTTCGTCAGCCAAGGCGGCCACATGCGTCTGCGCATCGCCCATGAACTGCGCGCCAAGGTCGATCATCTGGCCTCCACCCAGCCGCTGGGAATGGACGCGACCACCGGCCCTGCCCCGCGCCTCGAGAACGATGACCGAGGCACCCTGCGCTCGAAGATGGCGGGCTGCAGACAGTCCGGCCAGACCAGCGCCGATCACGATGACATCTGCCGATCCATCCGTCGCGGCGCCGACATGCTCCGGTGCGCCCAGAGCTCGGGGTGCGGGCAGAGCCATCCCGGCGATTGCCGCCCCCGCTAGAACCGTTCGACGCGACATTGCAGTTTCGATCATGCGTTACCTCCATTACCTGTCAGTTGACAGGCGAGATAGAGATTGACCCTATACCTGTCAAGTGACAGGTAAACGTTGCAGCGAAAGGCTGCATGAGGAGCGTGCATGGATACGGGACACAGTGGCGGAACTCGGCAGCCAGACACGGCAGGGCGCGTCATGACCCTGATGGCCGAGATCGCCCTCGAGAAGGGTCTCGATGCGCTGTCGATGCGGGATGTTGCGAAGCGGGTTGGCATCTCGCTTGCGGCGCTGCAGTACCACTTTTCCAGCAAGGACGCGCTGATCGCCGCCTTCGTGGACGCAATGCTGGATGAATATCGCAAGGAAGTCGGCGCGATCCGCAGCGCCTCCGATCAGGTGTCGGAACTGAGAAACCTTGTCGTCTTTGCCGCCCGCCAGACGCTCGACGACCGGACGGGAGATATTTTTGCGATGCTGGAGGCAAGGGCGATACACGACCCATCGACCGCTCGGGCGCTTGACGGCTTCATGCGGTCCTATCTTGAAACAGTCTGCGACGTCATGCGGCGTCGCAATCCCCACCTAGCGCTGAAGGACGCGCAACTCGCGGCCACAAAGATCGTCGCGATGATCGAAGGGCTGTCCTCAGTCCGCTCGGCGGCGCATGCCATCGGCTTGGGCAGGGAAGAGTTATGCGAAGCCGTCGCGACGATGGCTGAATCCGTGACTTCGGCGCATAAGCTGTCCCTGATTTCAGACTAGACCGTCGGAAACCATCACCAATCTGGGCCTTCGAGTGCGTCTTACAGAGAAGGTCAGGCCGAAGCCGCGTTCTGCTAACAGAATGGCGGCTTTGAGGGGCGCAGACATAACCCAAAGTTACGCCAAATGACCGCTTTCCGCCCGTCGCGACGGGAAACAGTAGCCCCGATCACGGCAGAACAACCACTTCGCCACGCCGGACCTGTTCAAGCAACGTGATCAGTTGCGGCGGCTCCAGGACCTCGACAGCGTTTCCCCAAGCAACCAGGTGCCAGGCCATCTCGACCCAGCCGCTGGCCGTGAACTCCACCAACAGGCTGCCATCCTCCAGATCTGTCATGACCTGCTTGGGATTAAACACGAACTCGCGTGCCACTGGAGCGGCACGTGGATCGAAGCGCCAGCGCACGAGGCTTTGTTCATCCTCAGAAAAATACGATCCAAAGGCCGATATGCTGTAAGTTTCGATGTCGAAATCAGGATCGCGCTCGAAGAGGTCCGCCGTGCCGGTCATCTCGATGATGCGATCAAGCCGGTATTGCTTGAAGCCCCGGTCGGATGACGCGTCGCGAGCCACGAGATAGTGCCGCGTGCCGACAATCACCCCGTGCGGCTCAACAAGCTTCGTTCGCGGCTCTGGGTCGCGGGCGCTGGTGTAGGTGATCTTGACCCGCGTCGGGTGAATGAAGGCATTGAACAGCGTCTCAAGATGCTGCTGCGGTATCCGGGCCCTCGGCCCGGGCCGGCATGCGAAGCCGTTCGCAATCAGCATGATCTCGGAGCTTACCTCAGCAGAACGGGCGTGCGGTCGCGGAACGGAGGCCACAAGGCGATCACGCACACGCTGCAACGCCACCACCTCGTTGTCAGCGCCATCCCGAACGGCTCTTCGGATCGCAAGATCAAGGGCGGCGAGTTCCTTTTCATTCACAACCCTATGCTGGATGAATGGAACCTCGTTCAGTTTCCACCAGCGCCGCCGCTCATCATCATTGGTGATCAGCACCCCCGGACACAGATCCTCCAGTTCGCGCGCCATGCGACGGGCCGTCCGTTCATTCACAGAGAGTTCGCTCATGATATCCCGCAGGCAGATGCCGCTGTAGCGGGCCTTCGCCATTTCTGCGATCCGGAGCAATTCACGGGCTTTGACAAAGGACATTCAATGGCTCCGCAGAAAGATAATTCGGGTCAAGGGGCTGGGTGGGGGTAACATTTTGACCCCAACGGTAGATTAACATGCCCGTGTGGTCGAGCCGAATCAGCAGGCAGGAAGCTTCAAGCGCATGCCAGTTGACGCGACACACCGCAGACAGCCTAGCCGCGCGCGGACCCAGTTCGGCGTGGCTCCAACTCATCTGAAAGGATTGATGCCAATGGGACTACCACAACGCGCATTCTACCCTGTCCATGAAACCGCTACACGCTGGGGCTGTACGGTTTCCGACATTGCGGGTTGGGCCGCGATGGGATCACTCAAGATTGTCACCGGCATTCCGCCAGTCGATTGTGACGGTCAGCGCGTTGCCGGGCTGGTCAAGATCGCGCCAACGGACATCCTGCCGATGTTCAGGCGCTGCGGGACCGGACCCCAGGAAGCGCATCTCCGCCGGATTCAGCCCCTTGAGGCGCAAGATTGGCTTTACATCACCACTCCCGAGGACGGGGTCATGGTATCGATCGGGGACATGATGATCCTCGGGCAGGAGGTTCACAAGTTCGAGGTGAACTATGACCTCTTCAGCCGCGTTGCTGCAGGCCCCGGGATTGGTGGTGGCGATTACGACTGGGCCGGGATGAACGTCGAGATCACGCGGCGGGTTTTCGAGGAGGGCCTGCCGAAATCGCAGGGCGAGTGGATCCGGGAGCTACAAGACTGGTTCTCGATGCAGTCGGAAGACGGGACCTTCCCGGACGAAAAATCAATCCGGCTGAGGCTAGCGCCCGTCTTGAAGGCCTTGAAGTTCAAGCACCCGAAACGGTGATGCGGCTTTGGTCCGTGTGCGCAGTCGCGCGAGAGGGACGGGCGACCGCCGAAGGCGCCTCGGCTGCGTCATGCACCAGCCTTGGTTTCGGTTTGAAGGCGCTGGCGACGGCGCCGACGCCGGCGCGCAGGGGCGAATCCATCAAATGTGCATAGCGCTGGGTCGTCTGCATCTGGCTGTGACCCAGCAACTTGCCGATCATCTCCAGCGATGCACCACCACTGACCAGAAGCGAGGCGAAGGTGTGGCGCAGATCGTGGATCCGGACGTCCGGGATGCCGACCTCCTTCTGGATGCGCGCCCAGAACCGTCGGAATTCCTGCACGGGCTGGCCCGGGTTGTCGCCGGGGAAGAGCCACGGCGATCCCTTCACGACAGAAAGGCGGCGCTGCCGGACAATGGTTGCTGCTTCATCCGAGATCGGCACGCGGTGCACGCGGCGCTGCTTGGTCGTGCTGGCGGGCTTGGACCAGCTCAGATGTTCGAGGTTGAAATCCTCAAAGCGCGCCTGTCGCACCTCCCCGACCCGTGCCCCCGTCAGCATGCAGAGCCGGATGATCCCGGAAGCCCGATCATCTTCCGCCATGTCCAGCGCCGAGGCGAGCCGCGATATTTCCTCGTGGGACATGTAGCGTTCGCGCGGCGTCTCCATCCGACGGCGAAACCCCATGGCCGGATTGTCCTCGCGCCACCCCCATTTGACCGCATAAGCAAACATCTTGCGCACCACCTCGCCCACGCGATTGGCACGGACGGGGGTGGGCTTTGCGCCCTGCAACTTGCGCGCACGGTTGTTCGGCTTCTGCTTGGCTGGTCGTGCCCGCCCCTCGGCGACCTTGGTCAAAAGCAGTTCGACATCATGGGACGACACGTCCGTGACAAGCATCCTGCCCCAGGCGGGGCCGATGAATTTCTCCATCATGGATCGCTGGTCTGCGGCATTCAGCGCTGCCAGATGCGGCAGATGCACCTCGATATAGCGCTTGATCAGATCGCTCACCCGGGGAGCCTCGCGCAAGGCACCCCGGGTGCCCAGTGGATCACCCCCTGCATCGATCTCCCGGCGCAATTCCTTTGCGCGCTCGCGTGCTGCGGTCACTGCCCATTCGGGCCAGCGGGCGAATGTCATCCGGCGCTGACGGCCAGCGTAGCGATAATCGAGCGTGAAGGCGCGTCCGCCACCCCGATAGATGCACACAGCAAAGCCGCGCACCTCGGTATCGAAGATCTGGTAATCCCGTCCCTCGGCGGGTTCCGCATCGCGCAGTACCTTCTCGGTCAGCTTCTGTCTGTTTACCATGCACGAACCTCTCTCCTGGCCCTGTCATGACGCGTGGATCGGACCGCCTATCAAGCAAAGCATGGTAACGGGGGTGGAAGGGAGGAACGGGGTGGCATCGCGGAGACAAATCGCCTCCACCCCAAGGTTTCCTTGGGATTCTTGAGGCGATGGGCCGTGTCGGGTTCACAAAAGAGCGCCGCAGCGCGCGATGATCAGCCCATCCTGCGGCGAAGATCGCGCGGTTTCTCGGCCGCCATCTGCCAATCTTCAATGAAATCAGGGGGTGGAACGCAGTTTTGCGGGTTTCCACCCCGGATTTGCACGCGAATGCCCGCGAAACCCCGTCAATCAGGGGTTTGCCGTCGAATGCCGCTGACTGCGCGCGAAGCCAGGCCAGCGCCCCTCTGACATTGCTTGCGGCGATTGCTGCCAGGGCGGCGGAATCTCCAGTAAAACATGGGGGTGGAACGACTCTGGCAGGTTCATTCCACCCCGTTCCTCCCTTCCACCCTCAAGCATGTGCGTGAGTACCCCTCGGAAAAGACCTGCATCGGGTCGTCACACTGGAGGGAGATCATGCGGCAGCACGACATCACTGACACCATTGCAAAACCCTCGGGGGGCTTGCTGGGCGGCTGGATCAGCCGGACAGACCTCGCCCTTCAGCTCGGAGTATCGGAGGACACCCTGCGCCGGTGGGACGCTCTGCGCTCTGGCCCGCCCTCTATTCGCGCTGGACGCAAAGTCTTCTATCGCCGCGCTACCGTCCTCGAATGGTTGGAAGAGCAGGAAGCCATGGCACCGCGCCGCAAGCGCCAAGGTGGCCGGCGATGAGCTTTCCCCTGCCCTTCGCTCCGCGTGACCGCCGCGACGATGTCCGTCAGGACTGGATCGACGCGCGCCGCTCCGAGGCGCGCGCGGTCATCGCCGATGTTGCCCATCACAGCGATCGCCTGATCAGCATTGCCTGCAATGTCCTCGTCCAGCATGGCGAGACCAGCGAAGAACGCGAGGACGCCCGGATCCTGCTGGTGGTCCTCGATGCCAAGTCGCCTCTCCGGAACAGGCGCTGCGACGCGAACCCGGAGGACCGGCCATGAAGCGCCGCGGTACACCGGAAGCGGACCTGCAGCGCGCGGTCGTGAGCGCCCTGCGCGTGGCGCTGCCCAAGGGGGCGATTATCCATCACTGCGCCAACGAGGTGACCGAGGCTGGCCCCCGCGGTGCCAAGCGCCAGGCGATCCTCGTTGGCATGGGCGTCCATGCGGGCTTTGCCGATCTGATCGTCCTCTGCAACGGCCGCGTCCTGTTCCTCGAGCTGAAATCCCTCAAAGGCAAGCTCAGCGATGCGCAGGAGGCGTTCCGGGATGCAGTCATAGCGCAGGGCTTCGGCTGGGCGCTGGTGCGCAGTCTCGATAACGCGCTGGGCGCGCTGGCGGATCATGGTTTCACAACCCGCATGGTCCGTCCGGTTGAGGCCCAGCGTGCCGCGATCGGCCCGGCAGGGAGGCCCGCGCCATGAGCCACGACGCCACAAACTGGGCTATACAGCGGCGCGGGCTGAAGCCCACGACCAAGATCGTGCTCTGGCACCTCTGCGACCGGTTCAACCCCGACTACGGCTGCTTCCCGTCGCAGGACCGGCTGGCAGATGACTGCGAGATCAGCCGGTCCACGCTGAACGAGCATCTCGGCCAACTTGAGGCTGCGGGCCTCCTCCGCCGGGTGCCGCGCCTCGATCCGGTGACCAAGCGACAGCTGCCCACCCGCTATATCCTGGGGTTCGAGGACAGCTTTACACCACATGATCCCGAGCCATGTCCGGAATTCGGACACGGGGTTTTGCCCCTTGGCTACGATCCTGAAACAGCGCCGGAAATTGCCCCGCTCACAGCCAGTCCGACTAACCCGTGTCCGGAATCCGGACATGGGATCGACGCGGGACCCGTGTCCGATTTTGACGGGGACCCGTGTCCGGAAAATGGCCTGAGCCGTGTCCGGAATCCGGACACTAACCTTGTAAGGGAACCACTAAGTAAACCAGTAAAGGAGGAGGAGGGCGCGCAAGCGCGCGAGGGCCTCTCCGATCAGGTATTCGACGACGTCCTCGCAGCACTTGGCCTCGATCCCGCCGCCCTGCCCGCCTGGTGGCAAGGCTGGCCGCCCCGGCTCCAAGTCCAGCGCTGGCGCGACGATCTCGGGCTGACCGAGGCCGAAATCGTTGCAGTGGCCGAGGCATCGCGCCAGGATCACCCTGAACCACCCGATGGCCCAAAGGCCCTCGACCGCGCGATGCAGCGGGCCGCCCGGCGCCGGAAGCAAACGGGCGCAGCGGTTGCAACAAGGAAATCAGGGACCCCGGGGGCCGCAGCCAGTCGCAATGAGACCCGACGCAGCAAGGCCGATGATGGTCAGCGGCCCAGCGCTGATGATCTGGCCGCGTTCTACGCCGACCTCGTCAACTCGGACTGCTACCTGCCGCCCAGCACGATCAGCAACACCTCGCGGGACGCGATGCTGGCTCGGGGCCTCGTGACACCCGAACGCCTCCGGATGCGGGGAGTGCGGTGAATGGTATGGTGTCGCGTCCCCGGCACGGATTGTCCCTCTGCGCAGGCGGCGGAGGTCTTGATCTGGGCCTCATGCTGGCCGAACCCGGATACCACACCCGCGCCTTCGTCGAATGGGAGGACTGGCCCCGCGCCGTCCTCATCGCAGCCCAGCGCGCAGGGTATTTCGCCCCGGCGCCGATCTGGGATGATTTGCGAACCTTCGATTCCCGGCCCTTCCGCGGGGCGTTCGATGCCGTCCTCGCCGGGTATCCTTGCCAGCCCTTCAGCGCTGCGGGAAAACGCGGTGGTGCCGATGATCCCCGGCATCTCTGGCCAGAGGTCGCCCGCGTCATCGCCGAATGCCGCCCCGAGTGGGTTTTCCTCGAAAATGTCGCCGGCCACGTCGCCCTCGGCCTCGAGACCGTCCTGCGAGACCTTTGGCGCATGGGTTACACGCCTGCGGCGGGTCTGTTCTCGGCGGCAGAAGTCGGTGCGCCGCACCAGCGGACCCGCATCTTCGTCGTGGCCCACAGCGATGAGCCAGCATTCCGGCACGGGTCGCTCAGGTTCGGCCATGAACAGCGCGTTTATCGGGAAGACGAACCCATTGAGGCCAGGCATCACCAACCGGTCGACGCCGAAAGCCACAGATGGCGCGAAGGGCGGGCCGGGCCCGTGCTATGGCTCGGGCGGACTGCCGCCACTGCC
>JBGSWJ010000309.1:0-7525 GCA_041752495.1 Rhodobacterales bacterium | reverse complement strand
CGCCCGATCCTTGAAAAACCCTTCAACCGCGCCGGCGTCCTCCGCGTCGCAGCCGAGGCGCGTGGGGAACCCCACTGAAGGCCGTCGTCTGCGCTGCAACTCTCTCTCTCACGCCTGCCCTCGGAGGGGGCGCTGCCCCCGCTGCTGCGCAGCCCCCCGAGGTATTTGGAAGACAAAGAAGCAGGCAGAGGCGGGGTTCATCCCGGCACTTCGCCACGAATTGCCCAAGCATGAACGGTTGGGCCCCGGTGCAGGGTGCGCGTCAGCGCACCTCGACCACAGCAAGAAAAGGCGCGCCGGTTCCCCCGGCGCGCCTCTCGTTTTCCGCCTTGATTCCGGTCACACCCAGATCAGGCTGTTCCACACATGGCCGATATCCAGCCCGTCCACGATCACCGTCCCGCCCGAAGCCGAGGTGAACTTGGTCGTGTCGGCGTCCACATAGGACAGCTGCCAGCCGCCATCCGAATCCAGCACAAGCATGTCCTGCCCCTGCTGAAAGTCGTAAACCCGGGCGGTGTTGGGGACGGCGTTGTCATTGTTGAACACAAACTGGTCGGCCCCCGACCCGCCCCAGATCGAATCCGTGCCGCCCTTGCCGACGATCAAGTCATTGCCGCCCATCCCCTTGAGCGTGTCATTGCCCTTCCCGCCTTCGATGCGGTTGGCAATGTCAGACCCGGTCCCGGCAAAGTTTCCGGTCCCGACATAGATCAGGTTCTCGATGTCGGCGGCAAGCGTCCATGCGCTGACACTTGCGTTCACGGTATCGGTCCCGTTGCCCAGGATCGATTCGACAGTCTGGTCGCCCGCACTGTCCACCCAGTAGGTGTCATTCCCTGCGCCGCCCTGCATCAGGTCGTTGCCGGTTCCTCCATCCAGAGTGTCAACACCGTTTCCGCCGCTCAGGGTGTTGTTGTTGCTGCCGCCGTCCAGTTTGTCGTTGTGGTCCCCGCCGCTCAGGTTGTCGTTGCCGCTGCCCCCGAAGATGACATCATTTCCCGCGCCGCCAGAGACGCTGTCATTCCCGCCGTATGCATAGAACGTCCCGTTCGAGCCTCCGCTGTCCGTGATCTTGTTGCTGATGTCATTGCCATAAATCGTGTGCGACGCGCCTAGCTTCTGGACCAGTTCCTCGACATTGGCCGCCATCGTAAAAGTCGATTCCGAGGTAGTGACCTTGTCATAACCGCCGTTGGCATCCTCGATGATCTTGTCGGTGTTTTGGGCATCGAGATAGGTATCGTTCCCGCTGCCGCCACGCATCTCGTCGATGCCATCTCCGCCTTGCAGGGTGTCATCACCGCTCAGACCTTGCATGAAGTCGTTGCCGTTTCCGCCGTTGATCGAATCATTGCCTGCCGATCCGGTAAGGTCGTCATTGCCGCCGAGGCCAATCACTGTGCCTTTCGATGCACCATAGATCGACAACACGTCATTCGCGCCCGACCCGTTGAAGGTGACAGCCACGGCCGCACCGTTATAGAACGCCGCATCGACTCCGAAATGCGATGTCATCTCGAAGCTGCTGATGGATGTGAAGACCGTGTCATAGCCTTGGCTGATTGACTCGTTCACAATCTGCGACCCGCCGGTCAGGTAAAAGACGTCGTCGCCCTCTCCCCCGGTCATAACGCCACCAGTCCCGGCCCCGGCATAGATGCGATCATTACCGGACCCGCCGTCGATGCTGTCGTCACCGTCGCCTCCATAGATCAGGTCATTGCCGCTGCCGCCATCAATGAGGTCATTCGTGCCATTCTGGGCGTCGTCGCCATAGATCGTGTCGTTCGACGCGCCGCCATAGATATGGTCGGCGTCAGACCCGCCCCAGATCGAATCCGCCTGATCCCCGCCGTAAAGCTTGTCCTGACCCGTCCCGCCATAAATCTTGTCCAGACCCGAGCTGCCCTCGATCTGGTCCCCGTCGTCGTCGCCATAAAGGCTATCGTCGCCGATCGACCCGATGATGCTGTCGAACCCCGTGCCGCCACGGATGACGTCGTTGCCCGCGTCACCGTTGATCTGATCGCTGTATTTCCCACCATTGATGGTGTTGGCCAGTGCGTTGCCCGTAACTTTCGCGCCCGTCAAAACATTGCTGTCGATGATGTCGAGGTCTTCAATCGCGCGGCTGTCGGCCGTTGCGTTCATGTTGTAGGAGAGGCCATACAGCTTGATGGTATCGCGACTGGCGGCCACAGAATATCCGGCCTCACCGCTTATGATGTCTGCTTCGCTAAAGATGCGGTAGGTGTCATGACCGTTGCCGCCATACAATGTGTCAGTGAGGCCGTCATCGCCGCCATCGATCTGGTCATCGCCGTCCCCGCCATAGACCCGGTCGACGCCGGAATTACCGCTGATCGAGTCATCGTCTCCGTCGCCGTAAAGAAAATCGTCGCCGTCGTCACCGAATATGAAGTCGTCGCCCCACCCGCCAAAGATCGTATCGGTGCCATTGCCACCCCAGGCGTTATCCGAGCCGAAATCGAGCGTGGCAAAGTCATTGCCGCCAGCTAGGCTGAGCCAGTTGGTGTTGGTCAGATAATTCCCTTCGCTTGCAAGCGTGACGACATCGTCACCTTCGGTGCCGAAGGCGCGGTAGGAATAGTTGCTGTAAGTCCAGGTCAGTGCCATGCTGAAATTCCACTTTTGTCACATCCGGCGCACTCGCGCCGTTTTTGGCGGCTCTTTTGACGCTCGAATGTTTCAGAACGGTCCCGCGGAACACATGACCAATGCTACAATTCAGCATTCGCCGGCCGCTCCGCCCCGGGTCCGTAAGCCAAAGGGGCCCGGCGTCTGGCCGGGCCCCAAGTCCATTGCTCTGAACGGTGAAGCGTCAAAAGATAAAGTCAGACGCCGTCAGCTCGGCCAGGGCCGTGTCCTTGATGATCATCTTGTCGCTGCCCGCCACGATCTGGATATCGGCCCCGGACACGACGACGTGGTTGGCCTTCAGATCGTTGAAATCCGTAATCGCAGTCCAGGCGCTGATATCGAACCGGTCAGTCCCGTTCTGAAAATCCGAAACGGTGTCGGTACCGTAACCCGTCTTGAAGACAAATGTATCCGCGTCTGTCCCGCCCCACAGCGCATCGTTGCCCTTGCCGCCGTCCAGCACATCCTTGCCGGCTGACCCGCCCAGCTGGTTGGCCCCCGAATTCCCTGTCAGCTTGTTGTTGCCGCTGTTCCCGTTGCCGATGGTATTGCCGGTCCCTTCCAGGATCAGGTTCTCGATATTCGCGCCAAGTACAAATTTCCCGCTCTGCGCCGAAAAGCGCACTGTGTCGATGCCACCGGTCGTGGTGTTGGAATTCGTCTCGGTCGCGGTGTCAGTCGCCTGATCGGCAAAGTAGGTGTCATTGCCATCGCCGCCCACCATGGAGTCAGCTCCCGTACCACCCTTAAGTGTGTCCGCACCGCCATTCCCGTACAAAGTGTCGGCAGAAGAGCCGCCGTCCAACACGTTGCTTCCGCCATTGCCAGTGATGACGTTGTTCAGGCCGTTGCCGGTCAAGTTGGAATTGCTCGAGCCCAGCAAGGTAAGCTTTTCGATTTCTTGGCCGGCATACATCGAGGATGAGAGGTTCAGACTTACCGTGGTCTGAATGGTGTCGACACCTTCACCAGAGTATTCAAAGATCTCGATGGCCTCGTCGATGATGTATAGGTCATTTCCTTGGCGACCCGTCACGTCCGATTCGATCGTGCCACCCCGATTATCGAAAACATCATTGCCAGAACCCATTGAAATTGCGCCCTTGATGGTCCCGGTGTTGATCAGCGTGTCATTGCCTTCACGACCATAATACCCCCAACCCGAAGAAGAGTTGGTGATCTGTCCCGCATTGACGGTTTTCGAAGTCTCGCCGGCATCGCTGTAGACAGCAACCATGCCGTTGATGACACCGCTGGCTGAGTTTGTGATCAGCACCCCATTGCCCGACACAGAAGCACCGCCATTCAGTTTACCCGTGTTGAGCAATTCACCATCGTCAAGGGAGACGGCATAGTTTTGGCTGCTCGTGATAGTTCCGTTGTTGACGATCATCGCATCAAGGCCGGACGACCAAATGCCCACGCTTGTGGAATTGATCATGCCATTGTTCGCAATCGAAACCGCCGCCCCGGTACTGTGGATTCCGTATTCCCCAGCCAGAACACCCGTGCTGCCCACCTGAATTGTGGTTTCGGCGCCAAAGGTTTGAATGGCGGCTTCGGTATTGCCCTGATTGGTGATCGTCCCGTTGACGACAATTGTATTCAAATGCCATTTCGCCGCTTCGGAAATCCCGATCCCCGACGTAACCATGTTCGTTCCGGCATTGACCAAGAATGTCGTGGCCGAATTGTCGATGACGAAATTGCTGCTGCTGGTGATTTCGGTGGTGTAAGTTGCCATTTTCGTGTCTCTTTCTCTGGCCATGGCATGACAAGACGTGGCCGCATGGCCCGCCTTATGCGTGCCGCAGGCGGTTTGGTATAAGGGGATCATCCCCGGTTCATGTTGGTTTGCGGTGGCCTTTGTCGCGCGGCCCCGGTCCTTGGCCCCCCAAATGGCCGCCAGTTGTTACAAAACGGTCCCGCCGGAACCGTCTTTCCGCTTCAGCGTTGCAACAAATGACTTAGTCCCGCCCCGCCGCGCCCGGCTTGGGTACCACCGGGTCAAAGCGGTAGCCGCCCCCCCGGACGGTGCTGATCGCCTCGGTTCCGATCTTGGCCCGCAACCGGCTGACCCGGTTGTTGATCGACCGTTCCAGCGCATCGTCTCTTGCCCCCGGTGCCTCGTCCAGCAGTTCAGCCCGGGTCAGCAACTCGCCTGCCCGGTCGCGGAACACCCTCAACAGCGCGACCTCGCCCACGTCCAGCCGCTCGATCCGCCCGTCATCATGCATCAGCCGTGCCGAGGCGAGGTCTGCCGTCGCATGTTCAAACCGCATCGGCATCGCCGCCATCCTGCGCCGCCCGCGCAATACTGCCTCGACACGTGATGCAAGCTCACGCAGGTCTACCGGTTTAGCCAGCACATCATCCGCGCCCAGTTCCAGCGCCAAAACCCGGTCCACCAGATCGGCATGGCCGCTGACAAGGATCACCGACACATCATGCGCCCGCTTTATCCGTTCCAGAATGATCCGACCGTTTTCACCGGCCAGCCGCAGATCCAGCAGGATCAGGTCCGCGCCCCCACGCGCCAGCGCCGCATCCAGCCCTGCACCGTCTGCGACGGCCTCCGCTTCGTGGCCCAGACGCTCCAGATACTCCGCGAAAGCCTCGCGCAGGTCTTCTTCGTCATCCACGATGATGATTCGATAGGCCATTTCCCAAATCACCGCTAATCTGCCCCGGCCAAGCCTGCGCGATTGCCGGGCCCCACGCAAGACCGACAAGGATTGACGGAAACGGACAATGGCCCAGACGCTTGCCATCGTGGATGACGAAGCCGACCTGCTCGAAGCGCTCGAGGACTATTTCTCGGCCGCTGGCTTTGACGTGATCGCCGCCGACGGGGCCGCCGCTTTTCGCACCGCCGTCGAAGGCCGCCGCATCCACGCGGCGATTCTGGACATCACGATGCCGGGCGAAGACGGCCTCTCGCTCGCCCGCTGGATCAAGGCGCAGGGACCGGTCGGGCTTATCCTTGCCACCGCGCTCGGCCGCCCGATCGACAGGGTGGTGGGGCTCGACATCGGAGCCGATGACTATGTCGTCAAACCCTACGACCTGCGCGAATTGCAGGCCAGGCTCCGCTCCGTCATCCGCCGTGTGGCCGACCTGCAACCCGATCCGGTGGCAGGAGTCCTGATCGGCGCTCCGCCCACCGCCGTCACCGCCCGGATCGGTGCGCTTGCGCTTGATCCGCAACGCCGCTCTCTCGTCCACCCCTCAGGCGCCACGGCCTCCCTTTCTACCGCTGAATACGAAGTGCTTGAAACGCTCCTCGCGCGGGCAGGACGCATCGTCTCGCGCCAGACCCTCGTCGAAACCGGCACAGCCGACGACCGCGATGCAAGTGACCGCGCCATCGACGTCCGCATCGCCCGCCTCCGCAAGAAGATCACGACGCTCGACCCGGCTTCGGGTGCGCTTTTGCGCACGGTCCGGGGCGAAGGCTATATCCTCGACACCTGACCCACGGAAGGAACACCCCATGCCCGTCACCGATATGCCCCGCCTTGGCCTTGGCACCTATGGCCGCAGGAGCGACGACGGCGCCGCCGCGATCCGCACCGCGCTCGAGGTGGGTTATCGCCATATCGACACCGCCCAGTCCTATTATACCGAGGTCGAGGTGGGCGAGGCGCTGCGACAGTCCGGCATCCCCCGCGACGAGGTGTTCATCACGACAAAGATCGACATGCCGAACTATGGTGAAGGCCGGCTGATCCCCTCGCTCAGGCAAAGCTTGCGCAACATCGGCCTGGACCAGGTTGACCTGACCCTGATCCACTGGCCGTCACCCCGAAACGAAGTGCCGCTTGAAACCTACCTGACCCAGATCGCCCATGCGCAGGATCAGGGCCTGACCCGCCTGATCGGTGTCTCGAACTTTCCCATCGCGCTGCTGAAGGACACTGACCGCATCCTTGGCGCGGGCCGGATCGCGACCAACCAGATCGAACTGAACCCGATGTTCCAGAACCGCAAGCTGGCCGATTACTGCGCGGGGCAGGGGCTTCTGATCACCTGCTACCAGCCGATTGCCAAAGGCCGCGTGGCCCACAGCCCCACCCTGCAACGCATTGCCGCCGCATATGGTGCCACGCCGGAACAGGTTGCACTGGCATGGGAACTCGCCAACGGACATGCCGTCATCCCCGCCTCTTCGAACGCAGAACGGATTGCCTCGAACTTCGCCGCCCTCAAACTGTCCCTCGCGACCGAAGACATGGCCAGCATAGCCACTATCCCCGATGGCCCCCGCGCTATCGATCCCGACTGGGGACCCGACTGGGACTAGTTTCCGCTGCCCATTGCCCCCGGCCCCCAAACCCGACACTCTTGGTCCGTACCCCCGACGACAGGCGCAGGATGACCACCCAAAAGGCCTATTACGACGTCGTGCGCGACTGGCTCAGGGCCAATATCGGCGCAGGCACCCTGCCGCCCGGGACCCGCCTGACCGTAGCGACCGTCTCGGACAGGCTGGCAGTCAGCCGGTCGCCGGTCAAACGCGCGCTCGACCTTCTTGAAAGCGACGGTGCCCTGACGCGTGACGGGGGCCTCGGCTACGTGGTCCCCGGCGCAGCCGAAGGTGCCGCTGCAACCGCCAACCTCCACACCCTCACCCTCGACCTGCCGGAAGAAGGGCCCGCCACGCTTGTCCGCGCCTCGTGGGAGCGTATCCTTTCGGATGTCGAGGACGCGGTGATGAACTGCATCCCCTTCGGCATCTACCAGATCTCGGAATCCGGGATCTGCGACCATTTCGGCGTCAGCCGCACCGTCACGCGCGAGGTTCTGGCCCGCCTCCACGACCGCCGCGTCATCACCAAGGACCGCGCCTCGCACTGGATCG
>JBGSWJ010000308.1:0-19784 GCA_041752495.1 Rhodobacterales bacterium | reverse complement strand
TGCCAAGCGGCTGGCCCCCGGCAGCGGTGCCGACATCGCGGCCGATCCAGTCATGGCCCGGGCGTTCGAGCGCACCGACAAGGCGCGCCTTGCCCGAGGCCGTGATTTCCCGGATGACCATCTGGCCCATGTGGCCTGAGGCCCCGGTAACGACGATTCCCGGCAATTCGGCCATGACGATCCTCCGCATTTCGTGACGCGCCGTCATAGCGCCGGGCGGGCCGGATGGCAAAGGCTTGCTTGGCAAGGCGGTCATCCGGGCCTAAATGGGGGGCATGAGCAAGAACAAGTCATCCGAGAAATCCGGTCCCTCGCAGCGGCAGTTGCGGGTGGGTGAACTTATCCGCCGCACCCTTTCGGAGGTGCTGACGCGGGGCGATCTGCATGATCCCGAGATCGGGCGGATGATGATCACCGTGGGCGAGGTGCGGGTATCGCCCGATCTGCGGGTGGCGACGGCCTATGTCCTGCCGCTGGGCGGGGGTGACCGGCAGGTGGCGCTTGAGGCGTTGCGGCGGAATACGTTCGAGCTGCGGCATCTGGTGGTGCATGGCATGTCGATCAAGTTCGCGCCGGAGTTGCGGTTTGAGATCGACGAGACCTATGACCGGATCGAAAAGACCAAGGCCATGTTTGCAGATGCGCGGGTGCGTCAGGATCTGGACGACTGATGCGCTGCGCGGTGGTGCTGGCGGCGTTGTGGGCAGTCCCGGCCTTTGGGGCCGAATGTTCGGACGTGAGCTATCAGGACAATTCCTATACGATCTGCGAGGTTGATCCGGCGAAGGATGACCTGAGGCTGTTCCTGAACGATGCGCAGGGCGAGCCTTACGGCAGTTTTGGCAATGTCGAAGCCGTGAACGGGCCTTTGGTGTTCGGGATGAATGCCGGGATGTATCACGAGGACCGTGCGCCCGTGGGGCTTTACGTCGAGAATGGTGAGCAAGCGATGCGGCTGATCACCAATCCGGGGCCGGGGAATTTCGGGATGCTGCCGAACGGGGTGTTCTGTATCGCCGAGGGTGCGGCGTTTGTCGTAGAAACGCTGGCCTTTGAGCAGAGCGGGCGGGATTGCCGGTATGCGACCCAGTCGGGGCCTATGCTGATCATCGACGGGCAGGTGCATCCGCGGTTCATTCCGGGAAGCGATTATACCAATGTGCGCAACGGTGTGGGGACGAGTGCGGACGGATCGCGGGTGGTGTTCGCGATTTCGAACTACGGCGTGAATTTTTATGACTTCGCGCTGTTCTTCCGCGATGGGCTGGGGTTGGACAACGCGTTGTATTTCGACGGGCGGGTGTCGCGGCTTTATGTGCCGGCGCTGGGACGGGACGATTTTGGACCCCGGATGGGGCCGATCGTGGGCGTAGTTGACCATTCGGCCCCGGCTGGCTAAGCCCCGGTCTTTCACTGACGGCGGGAGATGAAGATGGCCAGAGGTCGCAAAGGCAGGGCCGTGTCGGGCTGGGTTGTCGTGGACAAGCCTGCGGGGATCACATCGACGGCTGTGGTGAACAAGGTCAAATGGGCCTTCGAGGCGCAGAAGGCGGGACACGCCGGGACGCTGGATCCGGCGGCGACGGGGGTGCTGGCCGTGGCGTTGGGCGAGGCAACCAAGACGGTGCCCTATATCACCGATGCGCTGAAGGCCTATGCGTTCACGGTGCGGCTGGGGCAGTCGACGACGACCGATGACGCCGAGGGCGCGGTGCTGGCCGAGAGTGCGCTGCGGCCGACGGATGCCGAGATCAAGGAAGCGTTGCACGGGTTTGTGGGCGAGGTCATGCAGGTCCCGCCCGCGTTTTCGGCGGTGAAGATTGATGGCGAGCGGGCCTATGACCTTGCGCGCGAAGGCGAGGTGTTCGAGATCGCGGCGCGGCCCCTGTGGGTCGAGGAACTGGTGATGACCGGGCGGCCGGATGCGGACCATGTCACGCTTGAAATGACATGCGGCAAGGGCGGTTACGTGCGGTCCATCGCACGTGATCTGGGGGCCAAGCTGGGCTGTTTGGGGCATGTGGTGCGGCTGCGGCGGATCTGGTCGGGGCCGTTCCGGGCTGAGGACGGGATCGACATGGCGACGGTCGAGCGGCTGGCGCGGACGCCGGATCTGGACGCGTGGCTGCGGCCGCTTGAGGAGGGGCTGGCCGATCTGCCCGAGGTGCACTGTCCGGAGGCGAGTGTCGTCAAGTTGCGCAACGGGAACCCGGCGATGGTCTATCCGGGGGATGTGGAGTTCGGCGATACCTGCTGGGCGAGTTTCGACGGCCATGCGGTGGCGGTCGGGCAGTACCGGAGCGGTGAGTTGCATCCGGCGCGGGTGTTTTTGCCCTGACGGGCGAGGGTGTGGGATGATCACGCGGGCCTTTACCAAGGGAGACGTGCAATCGGTCGCGGTCTATTCGGACTGCGAGAGATACCGGTATCTGCTGACGCGGGTTTGGGACGAGGGCGGCAAGAAGGCGCTGTTCGTGATGCTGAACCCGTCAACGGCGACCGAGGTGCAGAACGATCCGACCGTGGAACGCTGTGAGCGGCGGGCGCGGGCGCTGGGGTTCGGGGCGTTCCGGGTGACGAACATCTTTGCCTGGCGGGATACGGACCCCAAGGCGATGGAAGCGGCGGCCGAGCCCATCGGGCCGGGGAATGACGCAGCGATCCGGGAAAGCGCGGATTGGGCCGATTTCATCGTGGCGGCCTGGGGCACGCATGGGGCGCATCTGGGCCGGGGGCCTGCGGTGGCGCGGCTCTTGCGGGATACGGGGCGGGCGGTGCATGTGCTTGACCTGACCAAGGCGGGGCATCCCAAGCATCCGCTTTATGTGGGCTATGACCGGCAGCCGGTCTTGTGGGATCTGGGGTGATTCCCGTGCGGCGCCTGAGGCGTTAACCATTTTGACAGAACACTTATGACGGCAGTCGGCGTTTCTGCTACACTCAAGGTCTGGGCCTGATAGGCCTGCGATCCTGTTTCCTCTGGTCCAGAAAGGACGCTGACCCGAAGCTCTGTTCGAAAGGCGTTTCCGATGCTCGCGCTTATCAGTCTGTTTGGTCTGGCCATTGCAGGCATGGCCCTTGTCCCGACACCCCGGACGCAGAGCGAAGATGAGGACAGGCTGCCTGAGGAGGAGGACGACGACGTCGTCAGCGAGGACGCGGCAGAGGAAAAGCCGGGACCGGCGATCCAATATCCGGACGATGATGATTTTGGCGACAACTTCGGGGACGACTCGGACGGCGATCTGGGGCCGGAGCCCATCAACGATACGCTGACCGGGACGGAGGGCCGGGATGATATCCGGTCCGGGGACGGGGATGACAGTATCGCCGGACTGGGCAACAACGACTATCTGGACGGCGAAGACGGGAATGACAGTCTGGCCGGAGATGCCGGGCGGGACGAACTGCATGGCGGAGACGGGGATGACCTGCTGCTTGGCGGTGACGACAATGACAGCCTGTTTGGCCATATCGGAAATGACAGTCTGGACGGCGGCACGGGCGAGGACGAGCTGAACGGCGGCGACGGCACCGATGTTCTGGACGGCGGCGCGGGGAATGATTCGCTGCTGGGATCGTTCGGCGATGATGTGCTGCGCGGCGGGGCCGGGATCGACATGCTGAATGGCGGGGACGGGGACGACGTCGTGGACGGGTCCGATGACGGCGAGGTCGCGGAGGGCGACTATCTTAACGGCGGGACCGGGGGCGATGTCCTGTTCGGCGGGGCGTTTGACAACATGAATGGCGGCGAAGGGGCGGATGTCTTTGCGATTGATGCGGCCGAGGCGGCGCAGAGTTCCGCTCGGGTTGAGGATTTCGACGCCGCCGAGGATACGTTGGTCGTTGTCTATGACGGGACGGGGCCCGAGCCGGAGCTGAGCCTGACTGTCGGTGCCGAGGGGACATCGCTGCTTGCCGATGGGCAGGAAGTGGCTTTTGTTGTGGGGGTGCAGACGATTGATCTGTCTGCGGTGCAGCTGATCGCTGCGTGATCAGGGCTTTCCTTTCGGATGGTTTTCGACTAATCGCACGCATCCCTGCGGTCATTCCGGGGGAAAAGACCTCCACGGGCCCTGCTGGACGACATCCCGGCTTGTGCCATTCCCTGCGGTTCCAAGGGCATCGGCCTGCGGCACCGCGCAACAGAACCTGAAAAGGAGACCCCGATGTCGATTACGGCCGAAGAAAAAGCCCGCCTGATGAAGGAATATGCGACCAAGCCCGGCGACACCGGTTCGCCCGAGGTGCAGGTTGCGATCCTGTCGTCGCGGATCGCGACGCTGACCGAGCATTTCAAGACCCACAAGAAGGACAACCACGGCCGCCGTGGTCTTCTCGTGATGGTTGCGACCCGGCGCAAGCTGCTTGACTATGTCAAGAGCCGCGACGAAGCCCGGTATCAGTCGATCATCGAGCGTCTGGGCCTGCGCCGCTAAGCAGCCCCGGTTCCCGGTTCAGCAGCCCGTGCCGCAAGGTGCGGGCTGTTTTCTTTGGCGGGGTGCCTTGGATCATGACGGGCTTGCATTTGACCATGATCGAAGTCGGTCAGGCGCTTAAACGACATGTTACGCAACTTGTGGCAGGGCTACGTGTAAGGATTCGCTACAGGCACCAATTGCGTGACTTAACCTTGCCGAAAGGGCCCTGATCAGATGTCGATCGAATGGATAAGGCTGGCCGACTTCTATGGCAAAAACGCCGATGGCAGCTGCAATATGGTGCAGCCGGGCCGACACGGGACGATGGAGATCAGGTATCAGTTCGCCCCTGCGGCGGGTGCGGATGTTTATGACCTGACGGTGACGTTCAGTTCTGCCGCCGATCGCATCGTGATCTGCAACAGCGATCCTGTCGGCGCAGCCGAAAGGTCATTTCACGCGGAAGTGCCCCTTGGGCTGCATTCCCAGTTTGTTGATGCGACTGCGGCTTCGGCCTTGATCGCAACTGTGGGTTCGCATGCGAATGGCATGATCGAGTTCTTTTTCCGCGGTCCCTGATCGGACTGTCCCGCCGTCAACGATCGGGCCGGAGGCGAACATTTGGGTCAGGGCACGCGCGAATGCTGCCCGGAACGGGGGCGGACCTGAAAAAGTCACCCCCTTTCCCCCTTTGACCTTTTGCTGTATGGCCCCCGCCATCTGAGACGCAGCGCCCTGACCCCGGCGCTCGCACAGGACAGGGGTCGGCGGCAATGGGGCCGCCATATGATCGGGGTGGCCAGAGGGCTGGCGCACCCCCTGAGGATGCAAGATGTTCAACGAAGTCAAGAAATCGATCCAGTGGGGCGAAGAAACGCTGACCCTGGAAACGGGCAAGATTGCCCGTCAGGCAGATGGCACTGTCATCGCCACGCTGGGGGAAACCAGCGTCATGGCGAACGTGACCTATGCCAAGGAAGCGAAGCCGGGGCAGGATTTTTTCCCGCTGACCGTTCATTATCAAGAGAAATACTATGCCGCCGGGAAGATCCCCGGGGGTTTCTTCAAGCGTGAAGCGCGGCCGACCGAAAAGGAAACGCTGACGTCGCGCCTGATCGACCGTCCGGTGCGTCCGCTGTTCGTGGACGGGTTCAAGAATGAAGTGCTGGTCATGGCGACCGTGCTGTCGCACGATCTGGTCAATGATCCCGATATCGTGGCGATGATCGCCGCTTCGGCCGCGCTGACCATTTCGGGCGTGCCGTTCATGGGCCCGATCGGGGCCTGCCGCGTTGGCTTTGCCAATGGCAAATATGTGCTGAACCCGACCATCGACGACATGCAGGACCTGCGCAACAATCCCGAGCAGCGGCTTGATCTGGTTGTCGCGGGCACCAAAGATGCCGTGATGATGGTGGAGTCCGAGGCCTATGAGCTGACCGAGGACGAAATGCTGGGCGCGATCACGTTTGCCCATGCACAGATT
Source organism: Rhodobacterales bacterium (assembly GCA_041752495.1). Classification (GTDB taxonomy): domain Bacteria; phylum Pseudomonadota; class Alphaproteobacteria; order Rhodobacterales; family Rhodobacteraceae; genus JAPLPE01. Next base: position 13,874 of record JBGSWJ010000308.1, on the reverse strand, counting down.
CAGCCTGTCATTGATCTGATCATTGATCTGGCCGAAGACGCCGCCAAGGAACCGATGGACTACCAGCCGGTTGATTATTCGGCGCTGACGGCCCGCGTGCGTGCGCTGGGTGAAACCGCGATGCGCGAAGCCTTTGCGATCCGCGACAAGCAGGCCCGCGTGAATGCGATCGACGCCGCTGTGGCGACGGTCAAGGCGGGTCTGACGGCTGAAGAACTGGCTGATGCGAACCTCGGCCCGGCGATCAAGAAGCTCGAGTCCGACGTTCTGCGCGGTGACGTGGTCAAGCATGGCCGCCGGATTGACGGGCGGAACCTGACGACGGTGCGTCCGATTGTCTGCGAAACCGGCCTTCTGCCGCGTACGCATGGTTCGGCGCTGTTCACCCGTGGGGAAACGCAGGGTCTGGTCGTGACCACGCTGGGCACGGGCGACGATGAGCAGTTCATCGACGCGCTGCATGGCAATTTCAAATCGAACTTCCTGCTGCACTACAACTTCCCCCCGTATTCGGTGGGTGAAGTGGGCCGCGTCGGTTCGCCCGGCCGTCGCGAGATCGGCCATGGCAAGCTGGCCTGGCGCGCGCTGCAGGCGGTTCTGCCGCCGTCGACGGATTTCCCCTACACGATCCGCGTGGTGTCGGAGATCACCGAATCGAACGGGTCGTCTTCGATGGCGTCGGTTTGCGGTGGTTCGCTGTCCATGCTTGACGCCGGTGTGCCGCTGAAGGCGCCGGTGGCCGGCGTGGCAATGGGTCTGATCCTTGAGGATGACGGGTCCTATGCCGTTCTGACCGACATCCTTGGTGACGAGGATCACCTTGGCGACATGGACTTCAAAGTGGCGGGGACCGAAAACGGGATCACGTCGCTGCAGATGGACATCAAGGTTGCGGGCATCACGCCCGAGATCATGGCCAAGGCAATGGCTCAGGCCAAGGAAGGCCGTCTGCACATTCTGGGCGAGATGGCCAAGTCCCTGACCAAGGCGAACGCGTTCAGCGTCCATGCGCCGCGGATCGAGACGATGACCATTCCGACCGACAAGATCCGGGAAGTCATCGGTTCGGGCGGCAAGGTCATCCGCGAGATCGTCGAGGTTTCGGGTGCCAAGGTCGACATCAACGATGATGGCGTCATCAAGATCGCCTCGCCCAACGGCGAATCGATCAAGAAGGCCTATGACATGATCTGGTCCATCGTGGCCGAGCCGGAAGAAGGCGGGATCTACAAGGGCACGGTCGTAAAGATCGTGGACTTTGGGGCCTTCGTGAACTTCTTTGGCAAGCGTGACGGTCTGGTCCATGTGTCCCAGATCGAAAACAAGCGCCTGAACCATCCGTCGGATGCGCTGAAGGAAGGTCAGGAAGTCTGGGTCAAGCTTCTGGGCTTTGACGAGCGCGGCAAGGTGCGTCTGTCGATGAAAGTTGTCGATCAGGCGACCGGCAAGGAAATGACCAAGGAAGAAGCGGCCGAAGCGGCTGCTGACTGACGTAGTGTCACGCAATTAAGACACAGCGGCCCCGGTGCAACAGCCGGGGCCGTTGTCGTTTTGTTGATTAGCCAAGCACTGTTTTGTAAGATTGAGTATATTTATCTCGGGTTCGTTACTGAAGACGAACCCTCTGGTTCCAGGATATCAAGATGCTGACCCGCCGCCATTTCATTACAACTTCGGCCATGGCGCTTGCCGCTGGGCCTCTTGCCGCGCAGACGGCAGCGACGACCGCCGCGCCGCTTCAGGTCGATGTGGTACCACAGGCCGTTGATCCGTTCTCCCTTGTGTTGCCGCCGAACTTTGACGGCAGTTTCGCCATCCCCGAAAGGTATCAGGCCCGGGTCGTGCCGGTGCAGGCCGGTCTGCCTGTCGGGTCGATCCATATTGTTCCGCAAAGCTATCACCTGTACTTTATCCTGCCCGGCAATCAGGCCATCCGCTATGGCGTGGCCATCGGACGGGAAGGGCTTTACTGGACGGGGCAGGCCGTGATTGGCCGCAAGGCAGAATGGCCGTCCTGGACGCCGACACCCGAGATGATCGAACGCGACCCTGCGCATTACGAGCAATACAAGGACGGGATGCCGGGCGGCCCCGGTAACCCCCTAGGCGCGCGGGCCATCTATTTCTTTCAGGGCGACCGCGACACAACGATCCGGGTGCATGGGACGATCTACCCCGATAGCATCGGGTCATCGGCATCGAACGGATGTTTCCGGATGTACAACAGCCATGTGATCGACCTTTACGGCCGTGTGCCGCTGGGGGCGCTGGCTTACGCCTATTGATCGGGCAGGCCTGCAACAGGAAATGGCATTCTATGAACGGTCCCCACGTAAGTGAGGACCGTTCATTCTTTTTCAGCTATCTTTTGGCCAAGAAAAACAAATCGACCTGAGGCAGAAACAGATGATTACCCGACGCAATGTCCTTACCGGGGCAGCGGCAACGCTGCTTGCGACGCCCGCTATCGCGCAGACTGTCGTCAAGATACCGCAAGAATACATGCCGACCGAAGTCGACGTGAACGACGCCATGACGCCCGGCGTGGTATATGTGCAGACCGAGCGGACCTGGCTTTACTGGACGCTCGGCAATGGGCGGGCGATCCGCTACAAGATCGCCGTTGGCGAAGCCGGACGCACGTTCCAGGGGATGGCCGTGATCGGCCGCAAGGCCGAATGGCCAAGCTGGACGCCGACCGCCAGCATGATCGAGATCGAGCCAGAGGTTTACGGACCCTATGCCGGCGGTCTGCCAGGCGGCCATGATCGTAACCCGCTTGGTGCGCGGGCGATGTATCTTTATGCCGAAGGGCGGGACACGTATTTCCGAATCCACGGGACGCCGCAGCCCTGGACGATTGGTCAGTCGTTCTCGTCCGGCTGCGTGAGGCTGATCAACGAGCATGTTATTGATCTGTATGACCGCGTCCCGGTGGGAACGGTTGTCGTGACGATCTGACCTAGTCGGCCACGAACCCCGCGCGTTTGTGGCTTCCGTCACAATAGGGTTTGTTCGCGGAATGGCCGCAGCGGCAAAGCCAGGTCTGCGTGACCTTGTTCACTGTGCGGCCGGTGCCGCTGACGACTTCGAGGTTGCCGGTGACTTTGAGAGAGCCGTTGGGCTGCGGTTCGATGGAGACCGGGCCGTTGCGGGTTTCGAGTGCGGTGAAATCCTTGGTGGCGGGTTCGCCGGTGGCGGTGAAGCCTGCCTCGGTATGCGATCCGTCACAGAAGGGTTTGTTCTTGGACGCACCGCAGCGGCAGAGCGTGGCACGGGCGGCGTCAAGGGGTTGACCCCGCAGGAGAAGTTCTCCTTCGATGGCGAGCGGGCCGTTTTCGCGGATGCGGACGGTGTTGACGATGGGCGGGGCATCTGAGGTGGCGCTGGCATCATTGCGGGCCACGCGGATGGCGCCCGAGGGGCAGTTTATGCCAATCTGCATGACGGTTTCGGGGGATGCGGCGTCGGGGTAGATCCAGTCGCCTTTGACGTTGGGGACAAAGACCTCGGGGTGGGAAAGGACGCAGTTGCGCGAATGGATGCAGCGTTTGCCGTCGAACGTGATTGTAACGTGCTGGCCTTTGACGATTTCCATGAACGCGGTCCCCTGCTGATGTACCGGGGCAAGCATGGCATGGCGAAATCCGGTCGTCACCGGAAAAGTGTGGCGACCGACGGGGCCGGTCGCCTTTGGCGCTTTACGCCGGAAGCTTGGTCTTGCGCAGATAGGGAAGGACGGTCGTGTAATCGCCGTACTTTTCCTTGGCGGCCTCGTTGGACACGGCGAGCGGGATGATGACGTCGTCACCGACGTTCCAGTTGGCCGGGGTCGCCACGCCCTTGCCGTTGGCGGTTTGCAGGGCGTCGAGTGCGCGCAGCACCTCTGCAAAGTTGCGGCCGACGTTCATGGGATAGGTCATGGACAGCTTGAGCTTCTTGTCCGGCCCGATGATGAAGACGACGCGGACGGTGGCGGTGTCGTTCGGGGTGGCTTTCTCGGGCAGGTAGGCTTCGGACGGGAGCATGTCGAAGGCTTTGGACAGGGTCAGGTCCTTGTCGGCCACGATGGGGAAGGTCGCCTTGGCGCCGCCCGCAACCTCGATATCCTGTTTCCATCTCACGTGATCGGCCACGCCATCGACCGAGATTCCCATGACCTTGGTCCCGCGTTTGGCCCATTCGTCGGCAAGCTGGGCGACAGCGCCGAATTCGGTGGTGCAGACCGGGGTGAAATCTTTGGGGTGGGAAAACAGAATGGCCCAGCTGTCGCCGATCCAGTCATGCAGTGTGACGGTGCCCTGATCGGTTTCGACGGTCAGGTTGGGGATCGTGTCGTTGATACGAAGGCCCATGTCGTTGCTCCTTGTTTCCATGTCGCGGCGTGGACAGGCCGCGGGTTCGCCATGCCGATATAGACATTTCACGGGCGCTGCGCCACGCCGCAGGCGAGGATGGGCAACGCAAAGTTGCGGCCGCAGGAGAAGAAGATGATCACCAGACGCGAGTTCTATATCAACGGTCAGTGGGTGGCCCCGCTTGCCGGACGGGATTACCAGGTCATCAATCCGTCGACCGAGGAGCCTTGCGCCACGATTTCGCTGGGCGGGCAGGCCGATACGGATGCGGCTGTGGCGGCGGCCAAGGCGGCGTTTCCGGCGTGGTCGACCTCGGACCCGGCAGAGAGGTATGCGCTGTGTGAACGGATTTTGGCGCAGTATCATGCCCGGGTTGAGGATTTGGCGCAGGCGATCAGCCTTGAAATGGGATCACCGATCGACAAGGCGCGCGAGGATCAGGCGCCCTGTCTGCCGTGGCATCTGGAAAACTTCCTGATGGCCTTCAAGGAGATACAGTTCATCCGCCCGCTGGGGCCGCATGCCCCGAATGACCGGATCGCGCTGGAACCCATCGGGGTGGTCGGGCTGATCACGCCGTGGAACTGGCCGATGAATCAGGTGGCGCTGAAGGTGATCCCTGCCCTGCTGGCCGGCTGCACGGTGGTGCTGAAGCCGTCGGAACAGGCGCCGCTGTCGTCGATGATCTTTGCCGAGTTCGTTCATGCGGCGGGTGCGCCTGCCGGGGTATTCAACCTTGTGAACGGGGACGGGCCGGGTGTGGGATCGCAGCTTTCGACGCATCCCGATGTGGAGATGATCAGCTTTACGGGGTCCACACGGGCCGGGAAGGCGATTTCAAAAGCGGCGTCCGAGACGTTGAAGCGGGTGACGCTTGAACTGGGTGGCAAGGGCGCGAACCTTGTCTTTGCTGATGCCGACCCGAACGCCGTGCGGCGCGGGGTGCTGCATTGCTTTGATAATACGGGGCAATCCTGCAACGCGCCGACGCGGATGCTGGTGGAACGCAGCTTCTATGATCAGGCGGTCGAGATTGCGCGGCAGGTTGCCGAGGCGCAAAGGGTCGGGCCTTCGGATCAGGCTGGGGACCATATCGGGCCGGTGGTCAACAAGGTTCAGTGGGACAATATCCAGCGGCTGATCGAGGTCGGGATCAAGGAAGGGGCGCGGCTGGTGGCCGGGGGGCTGGGGCGGCCCGAGGGGCTGAACAAGGGGTATTTCGTGCGGCCGACTGTGTTTGCGGATGTGAAACCGGGCATGACCATTGAAAAGGAAGAGATTTTCGGCCCGGTCCTGTCGATGATCCCCTTTGCTACCGAGGAAGAGGCGGTGCGGATCGCGAATGATACGGTCTATGGGCTGGCCAACTATGTGCAGTCCGAAGATGGCGCGCGGCGCAACCGGGTGGCGCGGCAGTTGCGGTCCGGGATGGTGCAGATGAACGGGACGGGCCGGGGGCGCGGGTCGCCCTTTGGAGGGGTGAAGTCTTCGGGCCGGGCGCGGGAAGGTGGCGTTTGGGGGATTGAGGAGTTCCTTGAGGTCAAGGCGATCTCGGGCTGGGCAGCGGAGTGACCGGGGGGCCTGATCCGGTGGATCAGGCGCCTGAGGCTTATCGTGCGGCGATCGTGAAGGCGGTTCCGGCTTTGGCCGGGGCCGCTTTTGCCATTCTGGGATGCGGGTGGCATTCGACGGCTGTGTTGGCCGGGGGTGACCGTGTGTTCAAGTTTCCGCGCGATGGGGCGGCAGAGGCGGCTTTGCGGCGCGAGGTTGGTTTGCTGCGGGTCATCCGGCCACGGGTGCGAATGGCGGTGCCTGACATGGTGCTGCATGAGGGGCCGCCGCTGATGTCGGAGCATCGGCTGCTGCCCGGAGTGCAGTTGCTGACCGAGGGGTATCTGCGGCTGGGCGTGGCGGCACGAGACGGGTTGGCGCGGGATATGGCGCGGTTTCATGCGGATCTGCACCGGGTTCCGGTGGAGCAGATGGTCGCGGCGGGGGCAAGACCCATCGGGGTATGGTTGCAGGTTGAGGAAGTAAGACGGGTTGGAATTCCACTTTTATCCAATGAGAGCAGAGCGTTGGGGATAAGTATTCTGGATCGGTTTGCGGGTCTGCCGCCTGATCCCCTGGGCGAGACCTATGGGTTCTTTGACGGGCATGGTTGGAATATGGCCTTTGATAAGGCGACGGAGCGGTTGAACGGGATCTATGACTTTGGCGATTCAGGGATCGGACCGGTGCATCAGGAGTTCATCTATTCGAGCCTGATCGACCCGGACCTGACATGGCGGATCGTGGCCGCCTATGAAGAGGAAACGGGGCGGGCGATTGACCGGGACAGGGTGAGGACGCTGATCGGGATGCATCGGCTGGTCGAAGTGGCGGAAAGTGCTGGAGACGTTGAGAGTTCGCCTGCGCGGTTGCGCGCCGCCGAGGTGTTCCTGCAAGTTCATGTGCAGGATTGAACGTATTTGGTGCCAGAATAGGGGTTTCTGCGCATAATTCTTGGCCTATGTTCCTGTGCAATCGGAGTCAGAAAGGATTGCACCATGTTGCATCAGATCAAGGGCCTGCATCACGTCACCTCTCTCGCGTCGTCGGCGCAGGAAAACAACGCGTTTTTCACCAATGTGCTGGGGCTGCGGCGGGTGAAGAAGACTGTCAATTTTGACGCACCGGATGTTTATCATCTTTATTATGGCGACGAGGTTGGCACGCCCGGCACGGTGATGACCTATTTCCCGTTCCCGCGTGCGGCACGCGGGCGGCGGGGTGTGGGTGAAGTCGGGACCACCTATTTCACCATTCCCAAGGGGACGAGCGCGGCCTGGGTTGAACGGCTGAAGACGTTCGAGGTGCCGAATATCGCCACGGATACCCGGTTTGGCGCGGCGCGCGTTCTGTTTGACGGGCCGGACGGGGACCGTTTCGCGCTGGTCGAAGGCGATGACGCCCGTGCGCCGTGGACGGGGAACGGGGTGGGCGCGGATATGGCCATTCGCGGGTTCCAGGGGGCTGACATGCGCCTGCGGGATGCGGGTGCTACGGCGGAACTCCTGCGCTTCATGGGGTATCAGGAGGTTGACAAGGCGGGCGCCGTGACGCGGTTTGCCATGCCCGGTGGCAACGGTGCGGATGTGATCGACGTGGAGACGCTGCATGCTGTGAACCCCGCCGCGCAGGGGGCCGGGTCGGTGCATCACATTGCCTTTGCAGTGGAAAACCGGGCGCGGCAGCTTGAGGTGCGCGAGGCGCTGAAGGATACGGGCTGGCAGGTGACGCCGGTGATCGACCGGGATTATTTCTGGGCGATCTATTTCCGGACGCCGGGTGGTGTGCTGTTCGAGGTGGCCACGAACGAGCCTGGCTTTGACCGGGACGAGGATACGGCGCATCTGGGACAGGCGCTGAAGCTGCCGAGCCAGCATGAACATCTGCGGGCGCGGCTGGAAAAGCTGCTTGAGCCGATCACGGACTGAACCATGAGCTATGTTGCACAAAGAACGGCGGGGGCGCCGTGCGCGCCCCTGTTCCTGACGTTCCACGGGACGGGCGGGAATGAGCATCAATTCCACGATTTCGCGAAGGCGCTGGTCGCGGGGGCCCATGTGGTTTCGCCGCGTGGGGATGTGAGCGAAGGCGGCGCGCTGCGGTATTTCCGGCGGACGGGCGAGGGCGTCTATGACATGGACGATCTGGCGCGGCGGACAGCGGCGATGGGGGATTTCATTGCCGCCGAGAAGGCGCAGACCGGGGCGGTGCGGGTGATCGGGCTGGGATATTCGAACGGAGCCAACATATTGGCATCGGTTGCGTTTTCGCGGCCTGACCTGGTGGATGACCTGATCCTGTTGCATCCGCTGATCCCGTTCACGCCGGCACCGCAGCCGGGGCTGGCGGGGCGGCGTGTTCTGATCACGGCGGGGCGGCGCGATCCGATCTGTCCGGCGCCTTTGACGCAGGGGCTTGCCGATTGGCTGGGGGCGCAGGGGGCGAAAGTCACTCTGGAATGGCATCCGGGCGGGCATGAGATTGCGCAGAGCGAAGGGGTGGCGATCGGGCGGTTCGTGGAGCGGGTGGCGGGGTGAACCCCACCCTACGCTCGCGGGGTGGTGGGTTTCACCGACCCTACGCGGGCTGGCTTTGTAGGGTGCGCTTAAGCGCACCCTACGATTCCCTTCAGAACGGGGCTTTGGCGGTGATGCGCATGCCTTTGCCGCCATCCGGGTGGCGGAACTGGAGCGTTTCGGAGTGGAGCATGAGGCGCGGGTAATCGCGCGCCGGGCCGGTGGCGTAAAAGGGGTCGCCGAGGATCGGGTGACCCAGCGCCAGCATGTGGACCCGCAACTGGTGGGAGCGGCCGGTTTGGGGCATCAGGCGGACGCGGGTTTCGCCGTCGCCTGACCGGACGACGCGCCAGTCGGTGACGGCGGGGCGGCCGGTTTCATGGTCGATCTTTTGCAGGGGGCGGTTCGGCCAGTCGACGATGATGGGCAGGTCGACGGTGCCTTCCTTCTCTGTCATCTCGCCCCAGACCCTTGCGATATAGGTCTTTTTCGTCTGGCGGTTTTCGAATTGCAGGCCGAGGTGGCGCTGTGCATGGGGGGTCAGCGCAAAGATCATGACGCCCGATGTATCGCGGTCCAGGCGGTGGACGAGGAGGGCGGTGGGGAAGGCCTTTTGCACGCGGGCGATCAGGCAATCGGACAGGTGTTCGCCCTTGCCGGGCACAGAGAGGAGGCCCGAGGGTTTGTCGACAAGGACGACTTCGTGATCGGCGTGGAGGACGACGAACGGGTCCTGGGGAGGGGCGTAGATGTCGTCCAAGGGGGGTTCCGGGGGTGGTGGATTTCACCCACCCTACGCAGATTGAGAGGTAAGTGACAGGGGTGGGGACGAATCGGGGGTTAAGGCGTTGATTCAGCGGAAAATGGGCCTGCTGTATTGCGTCGGTATCACGTCGGTATTGCGTCGGTATTTTTCACCGCATCCGGGGGAATTACGCCCCGTTTCACTATCGCACGGGGGGTTAAGGGGTTTTCAATCCTTCCACTTGTCGCGGGCGATCAGTGCGGCCTCGGTCCGATTCCGGACGTGGAGCTTTTGCAGGATCGTGGTCATGTAGTGTTTGACTGTCTTTTCCTGAAGGTCGAGGTCTTCGCCGACCTCTTTGTTGCTTTTGCCTTCGGCGACGAGGCGGAGGATGTCTTCTTCGCGTTTGGTCAGGCTGTCGATGGGGTCGGCCTTGGCCGTGGCGCGGGGGGCGTTCATGGCGGCCAGCACCTTCATCGCGAGGGAGGGGGCGACGTAGGAGCGGCCTTCGGCAAGGTCGGTCACGATCTGGACGAGTTCGCGAGAGCCAACGCCTTTGAGGATATAGCCCGATGCACCGGCCTTGAGCGCCTGCATCACATCGTCATCCTCTTCGGAGACCGTGAGCATGGCGACGCGGGGCGGGTTTTCGAGCGCGGTGATCTGGCGGAGTGTGGGGATGCCGCCGTCGGGCATGGAGATGTCGAGGAGAACAACCTCGGGCTTTTCGCGGCGGACGAGGGAGAAGGCGTCGCGGCCGTTGGCGGCTTCGCCCACTACCTCGAACCTACCGGATTCGGTGAGGGTCCGGCTGACACCTTCGCGGTAGAGGGGGTGATCGTCGGCGATCACGATGCGGGTGGGCGTCATGGTTCGTTTCCTGTTTCGAGTGTCATGGAGAGTTCGGTACCACCATCGGGGTGGGTGCGGGCAATGAATGTGCCGCCAAGGCTTTCGACTCGGTCGCGGAGGCCGGAAAGGCCGAGGCCACTCGTCTCGGACGACTCGGCGGGTTGGAGGCCGGGGCCGGTGTCGCGGACCGACAGGGTCATCTGCCGGTCGCGGCAGGTGAGGATCGCGGTGAGCCCTGCCCCGGCGGCGTGGCGGCTGGCGTTGTTCAGCCCTTCCTGCACGAAGCGGAAGACGCAGATACGGGCGGCCGGGGTGAGATCGGGTTCGCTGTCGCAACTGAGATTGAGGGCGACTTCGTGCCCGGTACGGATTTCATGGGCTTCGGCAGCAGAGCGGATGATGGAGGTGACCGGGCGGTTGGCCAGTTCGGGCAGGGACAGGCCCTTGGACAGGGACCGCACCTCTTTCATGGCGCTGTTCACGGCGTTCTTGACGGCATCGAGTTCATCTTCGCCGGAACCGGGGGCCAGTCTGTCTCTCAGGCTGTCGAGCCGGAGGGCGGCGTAGGCCAGATATTGGGCGGCGCCATCGTGAAGATCGGCACCAATGCGGCGCATGGTCTGGTCGGTCTGTTCGGCGGCGCGGGCGGCGGCGCCCTGCACGCGGAGGCGGAGTTCGGTATTGCGGTCGGAGAGTTCGGCCAGTTCGGCAAGCCGTGCATCAAGATCGCGGCGCTGAAGTTCGATCGTTCGACTGCCACCGAGGACGATTGCATACAGGATCGAACCGAGGCCCAGAATGATGCCGATGACCGTGCCCCAGGCTGAAATACGCGCCTCGGCCAGTTCGCGTTTCAGATCCTCGTTCACTTCGTAGAACTCGGCGACGGCGACGATGCGGCCGGACCATGCCTCATGGATGGGGCTATAGATTTCGACGAGCGGCAGACCCATCTGGCTTTCTGCGACGTCTTCTTCGCTGCCCAGCGCGTTGTAATCAGCCACCACTTCGCCAGCCCATGCACGGCGCAGTTCATCGCTGATCGGAAAGGTTTGACCGATGATCTCGGGGTTTGAGGATTCGATGACGGTGCCGTTGGCCGACCAGATCTTGTAGGACGCGACCCTCTCCTTGAGCGTCGTGTTGTTGAACACCTCTTCCAGGGCGCGTTTGGCGCCGGGGCCCAGACCATCCGGACTGGAAAACTCTTCCGAGAGCGGCGAGAGGAAGCTTTCCATGTAGATCGCTGTCGCATCGGCAGAGTTATGGACGACGGCGACTTCGATCCGGGATGTGACCCATGCCCCGATGGCAAGCGCGGCAAGGCTGAGGACGACACCGCTGGCCAGCGCAAAACGGGTTGCCAGCGACAGGCGCGGCAGCCGTGACGTCAATCCCGATCCTGAAGCAAGCCCCGCCATGGACGCCTTTTGACCTTTCGCATCGTCAAACGCTACGGGCTTTGGTCTGATGACCTGTCAGTCACGTCCGCAGGCGCGCAGCTGGGCTTCGTACATGTCCGCCCGGTCGGCAAGGCCGCCCGCGATCCGGACAAGCCAGCCCTTGTCGTTGTAGGTACCGTTGACATAGCCGGTGCGGCCTTCGTGATAGGCAAGATACTGGTCGCGGGTGTCGTCCAGCGGGATGCCGAGCGATTCGGTCGTCTGGGCCATGTACCAGCCCATGAAGTCGGTCGCGTCAAAGATATCGTCCCGCGTGGCCCGGTGGCGGCCGCGTTCGTCCTGGTATTCTTCCCATGTCCCATCGAGCGCCTGGCTGTAGCCGTAGGCGGAGGACTGCCGGCCCACGGGGATGACGCCCAGCATGTATTGATGCGGGGTGCGGGCGTTCCCGATGAATTTGCTTTCCTGATAGATGATCGCCATCTGCACCGACACCGGGACGCCCCAGTTGCGTTCGGTCTGCTTGAAGGCGCGTTCATAGGACGGCCGCTGCTGCAAGATACTGCAGGCGTTATCCAATTCACGCGGGGCCGTGTACTGCCGTTCGCCGCATCCGCTGGCTGCCACAATGACCACCAGCGCCGCAGCGCGGAAATATCTGCTCATCTGCTCTCGCCACGTTTATCTTTGTTTTGGGGAAGTGTAGCGGATTTTGGTCCGCGTGGGAACCGTCATGGTTCAACCGGGCTGTGACAGTTTCGTCAGATTGGCGCCGGGATTGTCACCACTGTGGTCACATCCGGCACGGACTGTTTCCCTAGGTCGCTGTGCAGAAATATGGACTTTTTGATGGCAGGGCGCCTAATAGACTCGTCGGGGGACATGAGTCGATGCTTAAGACACGCGCAAAGTACCACCTTGGACAGATTGTCCGTCATCGCAAACACCCCTTCCGTGGCGTTGTTTTCGATGTTGATGCGATGTTCTCGAATACCGAAGAGTGGTATCAGGCCATCCCCGAAGACAGCCGTCCGAAGAAGGATCAGCCGTTTTATCACCTTTTGGCCGAAAATGACAAAAGCTACTATGTGGCCTATGTTTCGGAACAGAACCTGATCGCGGATTATTCGGGCAAGCCGGTGGAGCATCCGGATCTGGATGATCTGTTTGGCCCGTTCGAGGATGGGCATTATCCGTTGCAGGTTCAGTTGAATTGATCGGGTAAGGTGGGTTTCACCCACCCTACGCTAGTATCCCAATGCGGCGCCGTCCTTGCGGGGGTCTGATCCTGCGCGCAGGACGCCGTCCTTTCCGATCTGGATGATCTGCGCACCGCCAAGGGGTTCTTCGGGGATTTCGACGGCGTGGCCCATGGCGGCCAGTTCGGCGCGGACGGCGTCGCTGTAGCCGCGTTCAACCTGTAGCGCCGGTCCGCGCTGAAAGCTGCGGGGGGCGTCGAGGGCGTCCTGCACGTCCATGCCGAAGTCGGTGAGGTTTGATACGACGCGGGCATGGCCTGTGGGCTGGTAGGCGCCGCCCATGACGCCGAAGGGGCCAAGGACGCGGCCGTTTTCGCGGAGCATCCCGGGGATGATCGTGTGCATGGGGCGCTTGCCGCCCGCGGCCTGGTTCACATGGCCGGGGGTCAGGTTGAAACCGGCGCCGCGGTTCTGGAAGAGGATGCCGAACTTGTCCGAGGCGAGGCCCGCGCCGAAGCCCCAGAAGATCGAGTAGATGAGCGAGACGGCCATGCGGTCGCGGTCGACGACGGTGATGAGGATGGTGTCCTTGTGGACCGCGCCGATTTCGGGGCGGGTGACGGGCTGGGCATGGAGCGGGTCGATAAGGGCGGCCAGTTTGGCGGCCGTTTCCGAGGCGAGCATGTGGGCGAGGCGGGTTGTGTGGTCGGGGTCCGCGATGATGCGGTCGCGGGCATCGTAGGCGAGTTTGGTGGCCTCGGCCTCGATATGGATGCGCTGGGCCCCGAAAGGGTCCATCCCGGCGATATCGAAGTGCTTGAGGATGTTGAGGAGGAGGATCGCGGTGGCGCCCTGCCCGTTGGGGGGATGCTCCAGCACCTCAAGCGGGCCGTAGGTGCCGGAGACGGGGGTGCCGTAGTCGCGGGCGGAGGTGGCGAAATCGTCAAGCGTATGGCTGCCGCCCAGCGCCTGAAGCGAAGCGACCATGTCCGCGGCGACTTCGCCTTCGTAGAAACCGGCGCGGCCCTGGGTGGCGATGCGGCGGAGGACGTCGGCCTGCCGGGGGGCGCGGAAGATCTGGCCCGTCGTGGGGGCCTGACCGTTCAGGAGGTAGACGTCGCGGGCGCGGCCCTTGAGCGCTTCGGCCTGATTGGCCCAGTCAAAGGCCACACGGGGGGCGACGGGGACGCCTTCCTCGGCATAGCGGATCGCGGGGGCGAGCGTCTGGGCCAGGGGGAGTTTGCCCCAGT
>JBGSWJ010000307.1:0-4571 GCA_041752495.1 Rhodobacterales bacterium | reverse complement strand
GGCCGAGGCCGCCCGTGTCGGCGTCAGCCCCGCCCTGATCCATGCCGATCCGGCCACGGGCCTCATGGTCACACGCTTTGTCACAGCGACGACGATGACCCCGGCGCTGTTCAAATCCCGCCCCGGCGCGCCTGCCCGGGCCGCGCGTGCCCTGCGGCAACTCCACCGCTCTGACGCACAGTTCCCCGCGACCTTTGACCTCTTCGCCATGATCGACAGCTACCTCGCGCTCCTTTCCGGAACCGATGTTGCCCTGCCTGACGGCTACCACGCCGTCGTGGCCGAAGCCGCCACCGTCCGTGCGGCCCTTGCCGTCCATCCCGCCCGCCTGACTGCCTGCCATTGCGATCCTTTGTGCGAAAACTTCCTCGATACCGGCGCAACCATGTGGGTCGTGGATTGGGAGTATTCCGGCATGAACGATCCGATGTGGGATCTGGGCGATCTCTCGGTCGAAGCCGGGTTTGACGCGGCGCAGGACGACGAACTCCTCCACGCCTATTTCGACGGCCCCGCCAACCCGGCCGACCGCGGCCGGATGGTCATCTACAAGGCGATGTGCGATCTGCTCTGGACGCTCTGGGGCCTGATCCAGCTGGCCAATGCCAACCCCGCCGACGATTTCCGCGCCTATGCCGACACCCGCTTTGCCCGCTGCAAGGCACTGATGGCCAGCCCCGACTTTGCCCTCCACCTTGCCGCCATCCGGGATTGACCCCCGATCCCCAGCCAAAGATTTTTTTTCTTTCTGGTCAGTTTGTGACAGTGAAGGATTGTCAAGAAACCGTTTCACTCGTTAGCTAGAGCGTGTCGGAACGCTGTCCCTATCTGCGGGGCTGCGGCGTGACGGAATTGCAACCGGGAGAGTTCAATGAAGATCTCGAAATTATTCGCATCCACGGCCAGCGTTGCCGTGGTGCTGACCGCGACTGTGGCCTCGGCCCAGTCGATGGAGGAGCTGATCGCAGGCGCGCAGGCCGAAGGGATGCTGACCACCATCGCCCTGCCCCATGACTGGTGCGGCTACGGTGCCGTGATCGAAGGCTTCAAGGCCAAGTATCCGTTCCTGACCGTGAACGAACTGAACCCCGACGCCGGCTCTGCCGACGAAATCGAAGCGATCAAGGCCAACAAGGACAACACCGGCCCGCAGGCTCCGGACGTCATCGACGTCGGCCTGGCCTTTGGTCCCTCGGCCATGGCCGAAGGCCTGATCCAGCCCTACAAGGTCTCGACCTGGGATTCGATCCCGGCGGACGCCAAGGACCCCGACGGGCATTGGTATGGTGATTACTACGGCGTGATGTCCTTTGCCGTGAACACCGACCTCGTCGATCCGGTCCCGACGTCCTTTGCCGACCTCTTGAAGCCCGAATATGCCGGTCAGGTTGCCCTTGCCGGTGATCCGCGCGCCTCGAACCAGGCGATTCTTGCGGTCATGGCCGCTGGCATGGCCAATGGTGCCGCCCCCGGCGCCGATGCGGCTGCAGCCGGGCTTGATTTCTTTGCCCAGCTGAACGCTGCCGGGAACTTTGTCCCCGTCATCGGCAAGGCCGGCACGCTGGCCCAGGGCACGACACCGATCGTCCTTCAGTGGGACTATAACGCGCTCGCCACCCGTGACACGCTCGCCGGCAACCCGCCGGTTGAAGTCATCGTGCCGTCCGACGCGTCGCTCGCCGGTGTCTATGTGCAGGCGATCTCGGCCTATGCACCGCACCCGAACGCCGCGAAACTCTGGATGGAATACCTGTATTCGGATGAAGGCCAACTCGGCTGGCTCGCCGGCTACTGCCACCCGATCCGCTTCAACGACATGGTCGCCCGTGGCGTCGTGCCGCAAGACCTGCTCGACAAACTGCCCCCGCCGGAAGGCTATGCCGCCGCCGTGTTCCCGACCATCGACCAGGTCAACGCGAACAAGGAAGCCGTCGTCGCAGGCTGGGATACCGTTGTCGGCGCGAACGTCGTCGAATAAGCGATACTGAACGCCTGTCCGGTTCCCGTCAGGGGGCCGGACACCCCATACCGACCAAGAAGTGCTGCACCAAGCAGCGCCGCGACGACAGGGACTTACCGCTCAGATGGCTGGCCATTCCTCCTTGCGCAACTTTGCGCCGCTCAGGTGGCTTGGCGTCCTGCCGTTCTTTGTATTTACCTTTCTGTTCCTGATCTGGCCCACGCTGTATATCGTCTTCGGCGCGTTCAAGACGGCAGATGGCAGCTTTACGCTGGACAATATCCGGCAACTGAACACGCCGATCATCCGGAACGCCTACTGGATTTCCATCAAGATCAGCTTTTATTCCGCCGTCTTTGGCTGCCTGATCGGCTTTGCCATGGCCTGGGCCGTCACCCTGGGCGGCCTGCCCCGCCAAACCCGCAACCCGCTTCTGACGTTTTCGGGCGTCGCGTCGAACTTTGCCGGTGTGCCGCTCGCCTTTGCCTTTATCGCCACCATCGGCCCGGCAGGGCTCATTACGCTCTGGCTCAAGACGGAACTGGGCATCAACCTGCGGGCCTACGGGTTCAACCTTCTGTCCTCGACCGGCCTGATCCTGACCTACCTGTTCTTTCAGATCCCGCTGATGATCCTCATCATCACCCCCGCGCTCGACGGCCTGAAACGCGAATGGCGCGAAGCGGCGGCGATCCTAGGTGCCACGGGCCTGCAATACTGGCGCATGGTCGCCTTCCCGATCCTGCTGCCATCGATCCTTGGCACGATGGCCCTTCTTTTCGCCAACTCCTTCGGCGCCGTGGCCACGGCCATCGCACTGACCGGGCCGTCGCTCAACATCGCGCCCATTCTGCTTTATGCCCAGATCCGGGGTGACGTGCTCGGCTCGCCCAACCTTGGCTATGCGCTGGCCTTCGGGATGATCGTCATCACGGGCATCGCCAACACGCTTTACATCGTGCTGCGCGCCCGGTCGGAAAGGTGGCTCAAATGAAGTTCTGGGCCTGGGGCGCCTTCCTTCTCGGCTGCCTCTATTTCATCCTGCCCCTGATCGGCATGACCGAATTCTCGCTCTCGATGGAACGGGGCGTCTATTCGTTCAAGGCCTATCAGGTGGTCCTGGGCGATCCCGCCTTTCAGGCCACCTTCGGTTATTCCGCCCTCATGGCCGTGCTGACCATCGGCTTTGGCGTTCTTCTGGTCGTCCCCACGGCCTATTGGGTGCGCCTCCGGATGCCCGAACTGCGCCCATATATCGAATTCATCACCCTCCTGCCGCTCGTCATCCCGGCCATCGTGATCGTCTTCGGCTACATCCGCCTGTACAACACCTCATCCTGGCTCCCCCTCACGGGCACCGCGATGGGCACCAACATCCTGTTGATGTTCGGCTATGCCACGCTGTCGCTCCCTTACATGTACCGCTCGGTCGATACGGGCCTGCGAACCATCGACGTGGCCACCCTGACCGAAGCCGCGCAGTCCCTTGGCGCGGGCTGGATCACGATCATGGGCCGGGTGATTCTGCCCAACGTCCTTGGCGCGGTCCTGTCGGGCGCGTTCCTCACCTTCGCCATCGTCATCGGCGAATTCACCATGGCGGCCCTGCTCGACCGGCCCGCCTTCGGCCCCTACATGCAGCTTCTGGGTGCCAACCGCGCCTACGAACCCGCAGCCCTCGCCGTGATCGCCTTTGCGATCACATGGGCCTGCATGGGCCTCATCCAGACCGTCACCCGGCTGTCCAAACACACAAGGGCACAAACATGAGTAGGGACGCCCGCTGATGGCCTATCTCGACATCACCCATCTTGAGAAATCCTTCGGCGCGAACCATGTCGTGAAGGACTTCAGTCTTGGCATCGAAAAGGGCGAATTCGTCTCCCTCCTCGGCCCCTCAGGCTGTGGCAAGACGACGGTCTTGCGCATGGTCGCAGGTTTTGAGACCCCCTCGGCCGGGTCAATCAGCATCGAAGGCAAGGATGTGGTGGCGCTACGCCCCAACCAGCGCAACATCGGCATGGTGTTTCAGGCCTATGCCCTGTTCCCCAACCTCACCGTCGCCCAGAACGTGGGCTTTGGCCTCAAGATCGCAGGCGTGCCTTCGTCCGAGGCCACCGCACGCGTGACCGAAATGCTCCGCCTCATCGGCCTGCCCGACCTTGGCGCCCGCTATCCCTTCCAGCTTTCGGGCGGCCAGCAGCAGCGCGTGGCCCTCGCCCGCGCCCTTGCGCCCAAACCCCGCGTCCTCCTCCTCGACGAACCGCTCTCGGCCCTTGATGCCAAGATCCGCGTCTCACTCCGCACCGAAATCCGCGAAATCCAGCGCCAGTTGGGCATCACCACCATCTTCGTGACCCATGATCAGGAAGAGGCGCTCTCCATGTCCGACCGCGTGGTCGTGATGAACGCAGGCATCGCCGACCAGGTCGGCACCCCGTTCGACATCTACAACCATCCCGCCACCAAATTCGTCGCGGGCTTTGTGGGCACCCTGAACAGCTTTGACGCCACCGTCACCGATGCCGCAACCGGCTCCATCCGCCTCGGCGACACGCCCATCACCCTTCACAAACCGCTCAAGGCCGCTGCGGGCAGCACCATCGCCGTC
>JBGSWJ010000306.1:0-2370 GCA_041752495.1 Rhodobacterales bacterium | reverse complement strand
GGCGGCAGCGCCTGTCGTGTTCTGGACATAGGCTGATGCTGCCAGCGCGCCCGCGGGCAGCAGGCTGAAGACTGCATCGTCAAGGCGCATGGTATCGGCTGCGGCGTTGAAATCGGTGATCGTGTCGATGTTTCCGCTGCCAAGGGCAGAGTTGAAGACGAAGTTGTCGTTGCCGCCTGCGCCCGTCAGCGTGTCGGAACCGGCGCCTCCGGCCAGGGTGTTGTTGCCGCTGTTTCCGGTGAGTGTGTTGATGGCCGAATTGCCGGTGCCGTTGATGGCGCTGCTGCCGGTCAGGACGAGGTTTTCGAACTCGGCCCCCAGGGTGAAGGTGACGGTGGAGCGGACGGTATCCGTCCCGCCGCCTGCGGTTTCGGTCAGGATGTCGCCGCCGTCTGTGGTGAAGGTATCGTTGCCCGATCCGCCGATCAGCGTGTCAGCCCCGCCTGCGCCATCAAGGCTATTGGCCCCGCTGTTGCCGGTGATGACGTTGGTGCCGGAGTTGCCCGTGCCGTTGATCGCGCCGGTGCCGGTCAGCGTGAGGTTTTCGAAGTTGCTGGCCAGTGTGAAGCTGACCAAGGCTTGCACTGTGTCGAGGCCGCCGTCGTCGAGCAGGGTATCGCCGCCATCGGTGATGTAGGTGTCGCTGCCCAGACCGCCTTCGAGCGTGTCGGTGCCGGTAGTGCCGTTCAGCGTGTCGTTGCCATCATAGGTGTTGATCGTGTTGTTGCTGGCGTTGCCGGTGACCGACAGGTTGAGCGAGGTCCCGCTGGTCGTGAAGCGTTCGACATTGGCGGCCATCACGATGGTCGTGAAGGTGCTGCCGAATTCGAGAACGATCCGGTCGTTGCCACCGCTGTCGGTTTCGATGATGGTGTCATTGGGGTCGAAATAGTAGGTGTCGTTGCCCGCCCCGCCGATCAGGGTGTCGTCCCCGTCGCCGCCGGTGAAACTGTCGGCGCCGCCGCGGCCGCGCAGCACGTTGTCTGCGACGTTTCCGGTCAGGAAGTTGTCGAGATTGTTGCCCGAGCCATCGATTGCGGCGCTTCCGGTCAGGGTGAGGCTTTCGAAATAGGCGCCGAGCGTCCAGGTGACGCTGCTGTAGACGGTATCGATGCCGGTGTCGCTGGCCTCGGACAGAATGATGCTCGTGCTGCTGACATGGTAATCGTCGCTGCCCGCACCACCAAAGACGGTGCCGATGACATTGCCGCCGGTCAGCTTGAAGGTGTCCTTGTTTGAGGTTCCGGTGATGTCCCCGGTGATCGTGCCGCTGTTGGTGATGGCCGAACCGAAGCCGCTAAAGGTCAGATCGCCGGCGATGTTGCCGGAATTGGTGACCTTGATCACGGCGTTCGAGAAGAGCGACACTTCGCCCAGAATGGTGCCGGTGTTGGACAGGGTGGTCGTGCCGCCGTTGACAGAGATGGCGTCGCCCTCTGGCGCAATCGCCTGGATCGTGCCGGAATTGCTGATCTTGACCTGGGACCCCGTGGCGAGCGGTTCGATCCGGAGGCCATAGGTATTTCCGATGATCGATCCGCTGTTGTTGACGGTTGCATTGCCGTTGCCGATCGAGGCCGAGACGGCAGAGCCGCTGGCCGACGAGACGCTGCCCGAATTGACCAGTGTGAAGTTGTGGGAGGGAGAGAGGTTTCCTTGGAAGTCGGTGCTGCTGCTGATCCCTGTCGATTCGGCCGAGATGTTGCCGGCATTGGTGATCGACAGGCTGGTCGCCGAAAGATGGCTGATGCCATTATCGCCGGAGATAGTCCCCGAAGCACCGATGGTGATGCGACCGGTTCCGGGACCGGCGGAGACGATGCCGTAGAAGGCCCCGGCAACGAGGCCGTCGATGGTGAGGCGATAGCTGCCGGACGCGGATATGGCGAAGCTGTTGCCAAGTTCGACGACGGCGCCAGTGCTGGTGACGACGCCCGTCTCTCCGTTGATGAGGGTTTGGGGGTGCTGGTGGCGGTGCTGATAACGAATGAAGTCATGGGATTGCTCCAATACTGATAATGAACGTGCCGAAATTGCGGTCACGGGGATGACCGGGCCTTGTCACGCAGATCGTAAGGCCCGGGGAGAAACCGCGCCAGAGGCGGCGCGGCGGGGCGTCAGAACACCACGAAATCTGCGGAGGTCAGGACGAGGTTTGTGCCGATGGTGGCGAACTGAACGGCAGCGGCGGCCCCGGTGCCGTCGCGGTCGAAGAAGACCTTGCCGGTGTCGGTTTCATAGATGATCCGGTCCGAGGCATCGGCGGCAGCGCCTGTCGTGTTCTGGACATAGGCTGATGCTGCCAGCGCGCCCGCGGGCAGCAGGCTGAAGACTGCATCGTCAAGGCGCATGGTATCGGCTGCGGCGTTG
>JBGSWJ010000305.1:0-1983 GCA_041752495.1 Rhodobacterales bacterium | reverse complement strand
TGCCGGATCGCCCGGGTCAGGCGGCGGGTATCGAGGCCGCCGATGCCGATGCGGCCGCGCTTGAGCAGCCATGAGGTCAGGTCCGAGGTGGCGCGCCAGTTCGACGGTTCGGTCGGGTCCCATTTGACGACCATGCCTTCGGCGACGGGATCTGCGGTTTCGTCGTCTTCGTCCGTGGTGCCGGTGTTCCCGATATGGGGGAAGGTGAAGGTCACGATCTGGCCCGCGTAGGAGGGGTCGGTCATGATTTCCTGATAGCCGGTCATGGCAGTGTTGAAGCAGAGTTCGGCAGTCGTCTGGCCCGTGGCGCCAAAGCCCATGCCGTAGAACACGGTGCCATCGGCGAGGGCGAGGCAGGCAGTGGGCTTCGCGGTGGCGTTCTGGGGCATGGCGGGATTCCTTTGGGCGACCGGTGCGCGGCGGGGAGGCGGCAAATCGGGCCATCACTAAGGGCGGGCGCGGGGCGGGTCAAGGCGCGGAGGCATCGGAATTACCACAGTCGGGCCGCATCGCAGGCGGCGTCCTGTCGGGCTGGTGCTCTTGGTTGTAGGAACGCGCCGGAGCGGGTAGATTGCCCGATGAAAGTGCAACGGCGCGGGGATGAAGCTGATGGACATACGGAGCCGGATCAATGCGGCGGTCAAGGATGCCATGCGCGCCAAGGAGGCCGACCGGCTGTCCACGCTGCGGCTGATCAATGCGGCGATCAAGGACCGGGACATTGCCGCGCGGGGCGAAGGCCAGGGGGATTTTGTCAGCGATGACGCGATCCTTGGCATTCTGGGCAAGATGGTGAAGCAGCGGCAGGAAAGCGCGCGGGCCTATGCAGAGGGCGCGCGGCCCGAGCTGGCCGAAAAGGAGTTGGCCGAAATCCGGGTGATCGAGGAATTCCTGCCGCGCCAGCTGAGCGAGGCGGAGGCCGAGGCGGCGGTGGTGGCGGCGATTGCCGAGGTGGGGGCGACGAGCATCCGCGACATGGGCAAGGTGATGGCGGCGCTGAAGGGCCGCTATACCGGGCAGATGGATTTCGGGAAGGCCGGGCCTTTGGTCAAGGCGAAGCTGGGATAGGGGACGCGTGACATGACCAGGGGCTATTGGGTGGCGATGGTCGATGTCACGGATCCCGAAGGATACAGGGACTATGTCGCGGCGAATGCGGCGGCGTTCCGGGCCTATGGGGCGCGATTCCTGACCCGGGGCGGGGCGATGGAGGTGCCCGAGGGCGCTGTCCGGTCTCGGGTTGTGGTGATCGAGTTTCCGTCATTTCAGGCCGCCAAAGACTGTTACCATTCGCCGGAATATGCGGCGGCGATGGCGCTGCGGGCCGGACGGTCGATCATGGATCTGGCGATTGTCGCGGGCTATGACGGGGTTCAGCCCGCGGGGTGACGGGCGGAATTTCTTTTGTTTTCAGGGTGTTATAGGCTACGGGGCCGTTTTAACCCTTTGTTAGCCTTGCCGGGGGCCCGGGGGGCGTTGGCGGATATTCGCGTAACTTATTGATTCAGCTGCAGAATGTTTGTCAGTGGATTGTCTGTAATGCGTCGGTATCACGTCGGTATTACGTCGGTATTTTTGTCGCGGTGGTGAAGGGGTTTGTTCAACATTGATAGCACGGGGCGGTGAAGGCCGGGTCAACGGGGCGTGCGGTGATGGCGCGCGGAGGTGGGTTTCACCCACCCTACGGGTGCAGGGTGGGTGAAAACGACGCGACGGGTGCGGCGCCCCGGTCAGAACACCACGAAATCGGCCGAGGTCAGGACGAGGTTCGTGCCGATGGTCGCGAACTGGACGGCGGCCGCGACCCCGGTGCCGTCCTTGTCGAAGAAGACCTTGCCGGTATCGGTTTCATAGATGATCCGGTCCGAGGCATCGGCGGCAGCGCCTGTCGTGTTCTGGACATAGGCTGATGCTGCCAGCGCGCCCGCGGGCAGCAGGCTGAAGACTGCATCGTCAAGGCGCATGGTATCGGCTGCGGCGTTG
>JBGSWJ010000304.1:0-7308 GCA_041752495.1 Rhodobacterales bacterium | reverse complement strand
GAAAGCTGGCCGGGGCGGCGGTCAAGGAAGGGGGTCAGTTGCAGCATGTCGGCGGCGGCGCGGACCTTGCGGTCGATGTCGGAGGGCGGTGTTTTGGCGATTTTCAGACCGTAGGACATGTTCTTGTAAACGGTCATGTGGGGGTAAAGGGCGTAGTTCTGGAACACCATTGCCACGCCGCGCTTGGCCGGGGGGACGTCGTTGAAGCGCTGGCCGTCGACCTGCATTTCACCGCTGGTGATGGATTCAAGCCCGGCAATCATGCGGAGCAGAGTGGACTTGCCGCAGCCCGAAGGGCCGACGAAGACCACGAATTCGCCCGAGGTCACGTCAAGATTGATGCCGTGGAGCACCCGTGTTTCGCCGTAGGATTTTTCGATATTGGTCAGGGTGAGGCGGGCCAAGGGGTCCTCGGGGTCAGAGGGCGGGGATGCGGGGGCGCCAGCGGGCCATGATGGCGGCGGCGCTGTCGCCCTGATCGGTGTTGGCAGATTGGTAGACGTCGACGGTGATGCCCTGGGCAGCAAGGAGGGCCACGGCTTCGGCCATGACGTTATTGAGGAGGTAGACGCCGATGATCGTCGAGGTTGGCCCCATTGTGGCGGGTTGGCCGGGGATGGCGAGCGAGCCGTCACCGTAAGCGCCGCCGTTGTCGAGCACGAGGTCCGTGAGCTCAAACAGGCGCTTGCCCGAGGCGTGGCGGGACGTGGTTTGCCGCGCATGGGCGAGGGAGGTGAGGGCGATGGTGGTGGCGCCAGCCTGTTTGGCCAGAAGGGCGAGTTCAATAGGATAGGCGTTGCGGCCCGAGTTCGAGGCGATGATAACCACGTCGCCGGGAGAGATGGTGTAGTGGGAGAGGACGCGGGCGGCCTGACCGGGTTCACGTTCCATGTGGGTTGACCGTTCCGCGCCCCGGTGGAGCATGAGGTCTTCGTCGAGGATGGCCTGTGCGGCGGCGATGCCACCTGCGCGGTAAAACACTTCCTCGGCCAGAAGGTGGGAATGGCCGCTGCCTGCGACATGGATCAGGTGATCGTTGCGCAAGGCATTTGCCACGGCGTCGCGGGCGGCGTCGAGGGCAGGGCCTTGGGTGGCGATGATCCGGTCGAGGATGCTGACGATGTTGTCGCGGTAGGTCTGGCGGAGCGCAGTCACGGGATCATCCTTCGATTTCGCCGACGTATTTGTAACGGTCGCCGCGATACCAACTCACGGCATCTTCGACGGCCTTGCCCGTGGCGTCATAGCCAACCTGACCAATGCGCAGGACCGGGGCGCCGTAGGGGATACCAAGGAGGTCGGCGATTTCATCCATGGCGGCGACGGCTTCAAGCGTTTGCAGGATGCGGCGGGGGCGGGCGCCCAAGGCATCCATCCGGTCATAGAGAGAGCCCGTGCCGTCATAGCCTTCGCCCACGGCCCAAAGGGGGACGATGGCGGTTTCAAAGGACAGCGCCTCTCCATCCGCGCGGCGGAGGCGGACGAGGGTGAGGACGTGGGTGCCAAGGGGCATGCCGGTGCGCACCGCGCTTTCGCCGCTGACGGGGCCGGTGCGACATTCGAGGATGTCGGAGGTGGGGGTGAGGCCGCGCGCGCGGATATCTTCGGTAAAGCCGGAAAGGCGGGACAGGGCTTTGGGGATCTGGGCAGTGACGACGGTGCCGGCCCCGTGGCGGGTCTGGACAAGGCCCATGTCGCCCAGTTCCTTGAGGCAAGAGCGGACGGTCGAACGGGAGACGCCAAGCCCAAGGGCCAGATCGCGTTCGGACGGGAGCGCGCGGTTGGAGGGCAGGGTGCCGTCCTTGATCGACTGGACGAGCGCGTTGCGCAGGCGGAGGGAGAGCGGGCCTTGCTGATCCTTGAGGCGGTCTGCGACGGCGGTCAGCATTACGGGGCAATTCCCTTGGGATGGTCGATCATTTCATACCAGTGGTATTTTTTTGGCTTGCTTTTTGCAAGGCGAAACACTCTGCTGACGGCAGAACTGGAGGAATCCAGCATACCAATCACGGACCACTTCACCCAACAGCGGAGTCTCCCATGAAACATTCAATTGGACTTTTGACCGGATGCGGCCTGGCCATTCTCGCCGGAACGGCGGCACTGGCGCAGACGGAAATCAGGATCACGCATGCAATGTCCTCGGGGGCGGGGGCAGAGGCGTTCAACACGATCGTGGCCAACTTTGAGGCCGCCAATCCGGGTGTGACCGTCAACCAGATCGTGTTTGATGATGACATCTATTCGGATACGGGGCTGATCACTCAACTGCAAAGCAACGAAGTGCCCGACATCTATTTCCAGTGGGCGGGCTATCCCGTCGCGCGGGATGTCGAGGCGGGCTATGCTTATGACCTTTCGGCGGCGATGGCGGACGGGTGGCAAGCGACGTTCATCGATTCCGCGTTTTCGGCAGGGGCCGGGACGACGGTGGATGGCAAGGTTTACATGGTGCCGCTGTCTTTGGATATCACCAACACGATCTGGTACAACAAGGCGATCTTTGCGGAATACGGCCTGACCCCGCCCGCGACATGGGAAGATTTCATGGGGATCGTCGTCACGCTGGCGCAGGCCGGAGAGACGCCGATCATCGAGGGCAACAACGAGCTTTGGCCTTTGGGCAACTGGGCGTCGCATGTTGCGGCGCGGGTGGTGGACCCGGTCAAGTATGATGCGGCGTTCCGTCAGGAGATGAGCTTTGAGGAGGCGGGTTTCCTGCGGCCGCTGGAGATCATGCAGGAGTTGCACAACAACGGCGCGTTCAATGTGGATATGCAGGGGCTGGGTGCCGATCCCGCGATGGCGGGGTTCTTTCAAGAGGCGGCGGTGATGCATCCTATCGGGTCTTGGCTTGTGGGGTCTGAGGGTGATCTGGCCGAGGAGGGGTTTGAATACGGTCAGTTCGACACGCCCGTCATCGACCCTGCGCATCCCGCTCCTGACAGCGTGATCGGGACAATCACGGGGTTTGTGGTCCATGCCCAGACGACCCATCCGGACGAGGCAATTGCGTTCCTGAAGTTCCTGACATCACCGGAATCGCAGGTCATCTGGGCCGAGGCAGGGGCGATCAGCCCGGTCAAGGGCGTGGGCGAGATGGCCAAACTGGGCGAGCAGATGCAGGGGATCGAGGCCATGCTGGCAGGGGCGCAGACGATGGTGCCGCCGCCTGACACGACCTATCCGGTGCCTGTGGCCGAAGCCTATTATCAGGCGGCGGCCTATGCGGCGAGCGGGGAGAAGACATCCATCGAGGCGCTGCAGTGGCTGGATGAAACCGTGACGGCGATGGGCAAGCAGTAGAACGCGATGGCGCGGGGCGACAACCGCGTTGCGCCGATTTCGACCGGGGCCGGGAACATCCTGTTCGTGGCCCCGGCGATGCTTTTGTTCGGGGTCTTTGTGCTGCTGCCGCTGGCGACCTCGCTTTACTACGCTTTCACCAAATGGAGCGGTTATGCGGAACCCGAATGGGTGGGGTTTGCCAATTTCGCTCGGGCCTTTCAGGATCCGGTGCATCTGGCGTCTTACCTGCATGTGACGCTTTACATCATTGGCACGCTGTTTCTTGAGGTCAGCTTTGGCCTTGTGATGGCGGTGGTGCTGAATTCGGATCGGTTCGGGTTTTCGATCATGCGGGGGATGTTCTTTTCCCCGATGGTGCTGTCGATGACGGCGGCGGGGGTGCTTTGGGCCTTTGTGCTGGATTACCGGCTGGGGTTGCTCAATTCGGTGCTGCGGAGTTTCGGGCTGGATGGTTGGGCGCAGCCCTGGCTGTCGCAGTCGGAAACGGCGTTGATTGCGATCATGTTCGTGTCGGGCTGGCGGTTTGCCGGGTTCTACATGATCATCTTTTTCGCGGCGTTGCGGCGGATCCCTCGGAATATCTATGAGGCGGCGACGCTGGACGGGGCGGGGCCGGTGAAGCAGTTCTTTACGATCACGCTGCCGCTTTTGCGGCATCAGATGCTGACCTGTATCCTGCTGGCGGTGACGGGCGGGTTTGCGGGGTTTGACCTGTTTTTCACGATGACGAATGGCGGGCCGTTCAATGCGACCGAGGTTCCGGCGACATGGATCATCCGGCAGGGGTTTGACAATAACGAGCTGGGCTATGCGACGGCGCTGACCGTCATTCTGGCGGTGGTCGTGCTGATCGTGTCGCTGGTCTATCTGCGCGTGGTGGAGCGGGCGAATGTCGTTCGCTACTGAGCGCCGGACGGCCGGGGAATGGGTGCAGTTCGCCCTTGGTGGGGCGATTGTCGCGGCGATGTTCTATCCGACGATCTGGATGGTGCTGTCGGCGTTCAAGACGAACCGCGAGATTTTCAGGCATCCCTTTGGCCTGCCCGAGGAATGGCGCTGGGGCAACTTTGCCGAGGCCTGGGACAAGGGTGGGATGGGGGGGCTTTACCTCAACTCGGTCATTGTCACGGTGGTGGCGGTTTCCTTGACGGTGGTCCTTGCCACAGCGGCGGCGTTCGCGTTTTCAAGGCTGGAATTTCCGGGGCGCAAGTGGCTGTATCGGCTGCTGCTGGTGGGCTTGCTGTTGCCGCCGCCTGTGGTGGCGATCCCGCTGTTTGCGATCCTGCGGGATCTGAACATGCTGAACAGCCTGTGGGCGCTGATCCTGCCGGGGGCGGCTTGGTCGCTGTCGCTGACGATATTCATCATGCACGGCTATTTCACGTCGGTCCGGCCTGACATGGAAGAGGCGGCGGTGCTGGAGGGGGCGAATGTCTGGCAGGTGTTCCGCGATATCTCCGTTCCCATGGTCTGGCCGTCGATGCTGACGCTGGCGATCGTGAACACGATCAACATCTGGAACGAGCTGATGTTCGCGCTGTTGTTTATTGTGGATGAGGACAAGCGGACGCTGCCGGTAGGGCTGATCCGGTTCTTTGGCCGCTACAGCACGGATTATGCGATGGTTTTCGCGGCCTTGACGATTACGACGGTGCCGATCCTTTTGTTGTATTTCCTGTTGCAGCGGCATGTGATTGCGGGGCTGTCGGCCACATCTTTGGATTAGGGGGCGCGGATGCTGTCGGGTGTGATCGAAGGGTTCTATGGGCGGGACTGGCGGCGCGAGGAGCGGCTGGCGGTCTTTGACTGGATGCGCGATGCGGGGATGGATACCTATATCTATGGCCCCAAGGATGATGTGCATGTGCGGGCGCGGTGGCGGACGCCCTATGGGCCGGGGATGCTGGCGTCTTTGGTCGACTTGAAGGCAGAGGCCGAGGCGCGGGGGCTTGGGTTCTGGGTGGCTTTGGCGCCCTGTCTGGACGTGACTTATTCGAGCGACGCGGACCGGGCGGCGCTGATGGCACGGGTGGATCAGTTGACGGGGATCGGCGTCGCGGGGTTTGTGCTGTTGTTCGACGATATCCCGAGCGAGATGCCTGCGGCGGATCATGCGGTGTTCAGCAGTTTCGCGGCGGCGCAGGCGAGCCTGAGCAATGCGGTGGTGGCGCATCTGGCGGGGACGGGGGCGCGGGTGCTGTTCTGTCCCACCGAGTATTGCGGGCGGATGGCGGGCGGGGATGTGGAGAAAAGCGCCTATCTGCAGGTGCTGGGGGCGGAACTGGATCCGTCGGTGGGCGTATTCTGGACGGGGCCAGAGATCGTGTCGGAGGTGATTGACGCGGCGGGGCTTGAGGCGGTGGGGCGGGTGTTGCGGCGCAAGCCCGTCATCTGGGACAATTTCCACGCCAATGATTATGACATCCGCCGGGTCTATGCCGGGCCATTGGGCGGGCGGGGGCCGGAGACGTTGGCGCTGGTCGATGGGTGGATCACCAACCCCAACAACGAGGCGGAGGCCAATTTCGTGGCGATCCGGACGACGGGGCAGTTCGTGCAGGGCGGGATTGATCTGGAGGCGGCGCTGGCCGACTGGCAGGCGCGGTTCACGCTGGCCTATAGCGACGGGGCGAGGGTGCCGCTGGAGGCGGTGCGGTTGCTGAGCGATCTGTTCTGGCAGCCGTTCGCGCAGGGGCCGGAGTCGGCGGCTTTGTTCAGGCGGATCAGGGGGATGCTGGGGGTGCATCGGCCTGATACGCAGCGGGCGGAATGGCGCGAGGGGTTGGAGGCGGCGCGGGATTTCAAGGGGCGGGTGGATGACCTGTTCGTCGTCATGACCGAGATTGAGAACCGCGATCTGTTCCATGCGTTCCACGGCTATCTGTGGGAGGCGCGGGAGGAGATCGGGCATCTGGTGAAGTATCTGGAGTGGTTGGACGAGAACCCCGCGCCGGGTGCGGTGTTTCCGGCGGGGGACAGGATCCACAACTTCTATCGCAGGGGGTTCGGGGTGGAGGTTCAGGAGATCCTGCAGCGCGACCGGGCAGGGCGGTATCACCATGATTGACCGGCGGGGGCCGTTCGGTATCAGGCTGGCCACCCCCGAGGACCATGCGGCGCTGTCGATGGTGTGTCTGCGGACGGGTGATGCAGGCGAGGATGCGACAGGGAAAGAGGATGATCCGGAACTTTTGGGGCTAATCTATGCCGTGCCCTATCAGGTCGGCGCGCCCGAGTTTGCGTTTGTGATCGAGGATTCGGGCGGGGTCTGCGGCTATGTCCTTGGGGCGGCGGATACGGTGGGTTTTCAGCGGTTTATGAACGAAGACTGGCTTCCGCCCTTGCGGGCAAGGATGTGCGATCCGGGGGAGGATGCGAGCCTGTGGAGGGGGAGCGATTGGGGGCGGCGGGTGGTGCATGAGGGTTGGTCGCTGCCGCCGGTCGATCTGGCGCGGTATCCGGCGCATGGGCATATCGACCTGTTGCCCCGCGCGCAGGGCAAGGGCCTTGGGCGCTGGGCGATGGAGGTGATGCTGAGGGCGTTGGAACGTCACGGGGTGAAGGGGATCCATCTGGGCCTGAGTGCGCGGAACGGGCGGGCGCTGGGGTTTTACGAGCGGATCGGGTTCCGTGTGGCGGACCCGCCGGGGATCGTGGATGACACGATCTTTGTCATTAAGGCGCTGGGGCGGGCAGTGATGTGAGATACGCGCTGTGCCTTGATCTGGGCGGAACGAAATCCACCGGGGCGTTGTTTGACGGCGACCGGGAGATCGCCCGGGCCGGGGGACCAGCAGGGGCGGTGTCGTTGGGGGTTGAGGTCTCCATGGCAGCCATCGGCGGGTTGTGGGAGGAGTTGGGCCGGGGGTTTCCGCAAGCGGAAACAGGTGTTTACGTCGGGCTGGCGGGGATCGGGCTGCGTGACCGGGTGGCCGCGCTGCATGGGCGGCTGGCGGGGTTTGGCCGGTCGGTCATTCTGGGTGATGGCTATGGCGCGTT
>JBGSWJ010000303.1:0-5123 GCA_041752495.1 Rhodobacterales bacterium | reverse complement strand
CAGCGCCGCGAATGCGGCGCGCGAATTCAGCTTCATCAGTCTGTTCCTCCCTAGGGGCACACCGCTTCCGGTCCTTGCCGGCCGGTGCCTTTGCTCTTTCACGTCGTCTGTCCGTCCGCAGACAGCATCCTCCTGCCATCGCGGGTGGTCTGAGTGTGCGCTTTGATCGGCATTTACAGCAATAGTGAAATCAGACATTCTTTTCCGGGATTTCAAGATTTGGGGGATTGTGAATGGCCCGCGACGATGCTGCATCCGCATATCCGTCAGGCGTCCCCAGCCACGAACGGCACTTCTACGCCCTCACCCGGGCCATCGGCCGATTCGGGATGCGGATCTTCACGCCCACAATCATGGACACGCCCCATTGGCATGGCCATATCGAATTGAATTTCCTCACGGGCGCGTCGATGACCTACCGTGTCGACGAGGCGGAAATCGAGATCGGGCCGGGTCGCCTCGTGCTGTTCTGGGCCGGAATTCCGCATCAGCTGACGGCCATCACGCCGGTCGGAAACGGTCCGGCAAAGCTGGCCAATATCTACCTGCCCTTCGACGCTTTCCTCTTCATGCCGCATATCGCCCAGCTGCAGGTGGCCCTGCTGGGTGGCGCGCTGGTCAGCCTGCCCGATACGCTGTGCGATCTGGACCAGATCGAATGCTGGTACCGCGATTACCGGTCGAACGATTTCGAACGGACCGAGGTGATGAAAATGGAGATGAACGCGATGATGCGCCGGGCGCTTTTGTCCGACCTTGATTACCTGCGGCCCCCGATTGCCGATCCCGGCGATGAACGGACGCTCTCCTCGGCCCATATCCGGCATGTTGTGGCGATGGTCCGCTATATCATGGAGAACCTGTCGCAGCCGATGTCGAACGCCGATGTCGCGGCCGTGACGGGGCTGCACCAGAACTATGCGCTCGCGCTGTTCACGCGCACGATGCGCTTGCCAATGAAACGCTTTATCATCCGCATGCGTCTGTTGCGCGCCCGCGCCCTCTTGATGGAAAGTTCGGCTGCGATCACCACGGTGGCCGAAGAATCCGGCTTTCAGTCCATCAGCCAGTTCTACGACCATTTCAAGGCCGCCTTTGGCATGTCACCGCATGCAATGCGGTCCCGCTATACCCAGATGGAACTGCGCTGAGGCCAGCGTAGCAAAGATGAGTATTTAGAGAACAAAGTAACCAACAAACCCTGTTACTTTGTTCTCCAAATACTCATCTCTCTGCGGTCAGAATGCAAATGGCGCGACGGTCACCCGGCGCCCCAGCGAAAACGCATCCGCCACATGGACCATCGGGGCCAAGTCCACGTCCCTCGCACCCGTTTTCACCAGATCAGCCATGACCCGGTAAAGGGCCGGATATTCCCCGTCGATCCCGCTGTTGCCCGCCACTTCGCGGCCATCAGTCCAAAGCTGGTTGCCGCCATGACGCAGGGCGAGTGTGCCCTGATCGGTTTCGACGTCGATATCCCAGGTCTGTGGCCCCTCTTGCCGCCAGTCGAATTCCGCCGTGACGCCGCCCGAAAAGGTCAGCGCGGCGGCAATCGGCGTGTCACGGTTTTCCGGGAATTCAAGGGTGGCGGCGGTCAGGTGCACCGGCGCGGGCAGGATTTCCGTCAGGATCGACAGGGCGTTGATGCCCGGATCGAACACGCCCATTCCGCCGGGGGTAAAGACCCAGTCCTGACCGGGATGCCATTTCCGCACATCCTCGCGCCAGGTGATATGGGCCTTGGTCACCACCTTGTCCGCTAGCCACGCCTTCGCCCCCGCCACGCCGCGCGCCATGCGGCTGTGCCATGTGGCATAGAGGGAGACGCCCATCTCTTCGGCCAATGCGGTCAGCGCATGCACCTCGGCCAGGGTCTGACCGGGAGGTTTTTCCAGCATCACATGTCGCCCCGCCCGCAGCGCCTTTTCCGCGTAAGGGTAGCGCGGCTGTGGCGGCATGCAGAGCGAGACGACCGTCACATCCGGCCTTGCGGCAAGGAAGGAGTCGATATCCGTAAACGCCTCGACGCCGTCCACCTTGCCCGAGCGCGAGATGGTGGCGGCCAGTTCCCAGTCGGGCGATGCGGCTAGCGCGGGGACGTGCTGGTCGATGGCGATCTTGCCGATCCCGGCGAGTGCGATCTTCATCAGTGAGAATCCTTGCCTACAGGATTGCCCCGGCAGCCTTTGAGGAAATCAAGGTCGGCCCCCGTATCGGCCCCCTGCACATGCGCGTGGTGAAGCCATGCGTAGCCCGAGTCCGGCACCTTCACTGAAGGCGTCCACGCCGCCAGACGCGCGGCGAGTTCCTCGTCGGAGATATCCAGATGAATCCGCCGGTTCGGCACGTCGAGTTCGATGAAATCGCCGTTCCTGACAACGGCCAGCGGCCCGCCCGCCGCCGCTTCGGGCGAGGTATGCAGGACCACCGTCCCATAGGCCGTGCCCGACATCCGCGCATCCGAAATGCGGACCATATCGGTGATCCCCTTCTTCAGCACCTTGGGCGGCAGGCCCATGTTGCCGACCTCGGCCATGCCGGGATAGCCCTTGGGCCCGCAGTTTTTGAGCACCATGACGCAAGTCTCGTCAATGTCGAGGTTCTCGTCATTGATCTTGGCCTTGTAGTCGTCGATCGATTCAAACACGACCGCCCGGCCCCGGTGCACCATCAGTGACGGCGTGGCGGCCGAGGGTTTCAGCACCGCGCCGTTGGGCGCAAGGTTGCCCTTGAGCACCGCAACGCCGCCCGACGCGGTCAGCGCCTTGTCGGTCGGCAGGATCACATCCTCGTTCCAGTTCTTCACGTCCTTGACCTGATCCCACATCGTCTGGCCCGACACGGTCAGCGCGTCCTTGTGCAACAGCCCCGCCTCGCCCAGACGCTTGATGACCACGGGCAGGCCGCCGGCATAGAAGAACTCTTCCATCAGGTATTTGCCCGAGGGCATGAGGTTCACGATGGTCGGCACGTCGCGCCCGCAGCGGTCCCAGTCGTCGAGCGTCAGGTCGACGCCCACCCGACCTGCGATGGCGAGGAGGTGGATCACCGCGTTGGTGGAGCCACCGATAGCGCCGTTGGTGCGGATCGCATTTTCAAACGCCTGCTTGGTCAGAATGTCCGACGGCTTCAGGTCGTCTTTGACCATCTGCACGATCCGCTGGCCGGTCATATGCGCCATTGCGCGACGGCGGCTGTCCACGGCGGGGATCGCGGCATTGCCGGACAGCGCCATACCCAGCGCCTCGGCCATCGAGGCCATCGTGCTGGCCGTGCCCATCGTGTTGCACGATCCGGGCGACCGGCTCATCGACGCTTCGGCCTCGACGAATTCCTCCTTGGTCATCTGCCCGGCCTTCACAGCTTCGGAGAACTTCCACAGATGCGTGCCCGACCCGACCCGTTCACCCCGGAACTGGCCGTTCAGCATCGGCCCGCCGGTCACGACGATGGACGGCACGTCACAGGAGGCCGCGGCCATGAGGAGCGACGGCGTGGTCTTGTCACAGCCCACCATCAGGACGCAGCCGTCAATCGGTTGGCCGCGCATCGCTTCCTCGACCGCCAAAGCGGCAAGGTTGCGGAACATCATCGCCGTGGGGCGGAAGGCACTTTCGGAGGCGGAAAACACAGGCACCTCAACCGGGAACCCCCCGGCCTCGTAGATGCCATACTTCACCCGCTCGGCCAGATCGCGCAGATGGGCGTTGCAGGGGGTCAGTTCCGACCATGTGTTCATGATCCCGATCACCGGACGCCCGTCGAACAGATGCGCGGGCAGGCCCTGATTCTTCATCCAGCCCCGGTGATAGATGTTGTCCTTGCTCGTCCCCCCGAACCATTCCTGAGAGCGGAGCTTGCGGGGCCATGCGGCGGGTTTGAATGTCATGTCAGGTCTCCTTCAGAGCGCGCGAACCTGCGCGACGCCGATGTCGGCGTCCTGCGCAAGCGGGTTGATCAGCGGCAGGCCAAAGGGCGCCGCCTCGATTTCAAAGACATCGCCCGGCTGGGGTTTGATGCCATCGGCAAAGGATAGTGTGGCCGTGCCGAACATGTGCACATGCACATCGCCGGGGGTGCAGAACAGCGGGTACTTGAAATGGTGGTGTTCGAGATTGGCAAAGCTGTGGCTCATGTTCGCCTCGCCTGACAGGAAGGGCTTCTCCCAAATCACGGCCCCGCCGCGGCGGATGCGGCTTGTGCCCCGGATATCGGCGGGCGGGTCGCCCACCAGGATTTCCGGGCCGAATGACGCCTGCCGCAGCTTGGAATGGGCGAGGTAGAGGTAGTTGATCCGCTCTGTCACATGGTCGGAAAACTCGTTCGCCAAGGCCCAGCCCACGCGGCACGGCGTGCCATCGGCGGCAATGACATAGATACCTGCCACTTCGGGCTCTTCGCCCCCGTCTAGCGCAAAGCCGGGGCTGGTCAGCGGTGCGCCAGAGGCGACAGCGGTCATCCCGTTGCCCTTGTAGAACCACTCAGGCTGCACGCCGGGCAGGGTCGCGGGCTTGCCGTTCTCCAGCCCCATGCGGAACATCTTCATCGAATCCGTGGCATCCGCCGCATTGGCCTTGGTATGCATGGAATCCCGCGTGGCCGCAGACCCCAGATGGGTCAGGCCCGTCCCGGTCAGATGCATGTGGACCGGATCAGGATGCGTAATCGGCAAAGCCATCCGCCCGGCCCCAGCCATCGCCACCAGATCGACGGCTGCCCCAAGCCCATGGGCGGCCACGACCGCCGCCAGTGAGCGCGCGGTATTCGCGGCCTCGGTAGCCAGATCATAAACGCTGGCGACACCGCGCACGACGGCGGCCTCGGACCCTTCGCGCGCGACAACGGCAAGCCCGCCGTCCATGTGAACCTGACTCAACAGCATGCAATGGCCCTCCTCTTTGGGTCGCACCAAACGCCTGTCCGGCATTCCCGACAAATCATATTGCATGATTTTGGCATACCGGAAATGATATGCCATGGAGCTCCTCAAGCGCGGCCTCAAGCTCTCCCACCTTCGCATCGTCGCGGCCTTGGCCGAGACGGGCCAGATCGGCCTCGCCGCCGCGCGGCTGGGGATCACCCAGCCCGCCGCCTCCCGCCTTCTGGCCGAGGTCGAGGCG
>JBGSWJ010000302.1:0-4249 GCA_041752495.1 Rhodobacterales bacterium | reverse complement strand
GGCCAAAGCGCGACCCCAGCCAGCCCCTGTTGTTCAGTGGCCGGTGGCCCTGGCCATGCGGCGGCGTCTGGGCGGGGTCCTGCGTTGCCGCCGACCAGTTGATCCCCTCCGCCAGAGGGCTGCGCCCGGCCAGGGATTCCTCCTGAATGTCCATCTCATCCAGAAGCTCGGCATAAAGCGCCCGCACCACGAAGGGCATGTTGGCTTCGATCTCGATCCCGCGCGCCCGCGCCCGGGACCGCGTCAGCGTCCAGTCCGAAGGCAGTGGCGGCACGGGCTGCAGTGACGGAATCCAGGCATCGACCAGGGTCAGCTCGGCGATCAGATCGGGCCGTTCAGAGGCAAGCGCCGCCGCCACCGCCCCGCCATAGCTGTGGCCGATCACATGCACATCCGACATGCCCAGATGCTGGAGAAGCGCCGCGACATCCGCCGCCAGATCCACGGCCCGATAGCCGGTGGGCGTCATGCCGGAAAAGCCATGCCCGCGCAGATCGACCGCCGTGACCCGGTGACTGTGGGCCAGCGTCTGGGCCACATGGAACCACCAGAAGGCAATGTTGCAGGACAGCCCGTGAATCAGCAATACGTCCGGTCCGGATCCCGTCTGCTGATAGTGCACCTTGGTACCGCGCAGGGCGATAACTGGCATTGCCGTCCGCCTTACATGTAACCCAGCGCCTTGAGACGCTCGTGAATCTGTTCCGTCGCTTCTTCTGACAGGGTCTCGCCCGTCTTGCGAAAGCCCTGTGCCGGCTGGCCGGGAAGGGTCTCGGCCGAGGTGGACATCGGGTTGTACATCAGATGGTCGAAGGTAAAGGCCTGGGTGCCGATATGGCCCTCCATGCTTTGCGGCACGGGCAGGTCAAGCGCGTAAAGTACCGTCGGCGTGATATCGACGATCCGCAGCGGCTCGAGCATTTCACCCGCCCGCAGGCCGGGACCGGCGGCGATAAAGATCCCGTCAGGATGGTGCGTGGCATAGGGCACCCGGCGATCCTTGCAGGGTTCATCTGTTCTCAGGATCGACAGGAAGGAATAGTCATGCAGCCGCAGGGTGATGTCGGGGGCCTGCAGCATCTGCGGCCCCGGGAAAGCCTCTTCGCGCAGATGGACCTCGGCGACGACAGGCCTGCCGGTCGCCGGATCGACCACCGCCAGAAGCTGCCTGACCAGGTCGGCGCGGAAGCTCTCGTAGTCTTCAGGCGCCACACCGGGTGCACCGGGTTCACTGGCCACCCGGATGAAGATCGCGTTTGACGATGACGACAGCGCATAGGCCCTGGTCGCACTCCAGTCGATCAGCCCCGAGGCTTCGGTGTTTTCGTCCAGCGCCATGCGGCCCTGATCGTCCATCGGCGTATCCGGCTTCCAGGCCAGAAGCCCCTGCTGTTCCAGCCAGGTGTTGGCATAGAAGATCCGGCTTCCCGCGCGGGTAAAGCCGTGATCGGACACGATGAAGATCCGCGCCTCGGGCCCGGCCTTGTCGGCGATCGCGCCGATGTAGCCGTCCAGTTCGCTGAAATACTGCAGCACAAGCCTGCGCGTCGCCTCGGCGGCGGGGGTCGTGTAATCGCCCCGCGTCCTGGGATCGATCAGATGCCAGCACAGGTGCTGGATCCGGTCCACCCCATCAAACAGCACCGCCGTCAGATCGCAGGGATCTTCGTCCATCACCGCCAGAAGCGTGGCCTGCCAGCGCCGTTCGCGGGTGATGTGGAACTGCACCCATTCATCCAGCTGATCCTCGCCCAGACCCTGCACGGCCTTGCGCTCGTGCTGCCAGTCCGTCGACATTTCCGAGGCCTTGAACGCGCCCAGTTCCTTCAGGCGTCTGGCCATGGACCGCGGATGGATGGCCCGGCCCAGATAGGACCAGGGCACATAGCCCGGAATGACCACGCCCTCGACCGGACGCGCCGGGAACATGACCGGGAAATTCAGCGTGGTGACACGCTTGCCATGCGCCGAGACGATGTCCCAGAGCGTGAAGGCCTTCAGATCCTCGGACGTCGCCAGCGTATAGCTTGGCACCGGCTGGCTGCGGTCCACCCGGACGAAATCGAAAATCCCGTGGGTGCCGGGGTTCACGCCGGTCATCAGCGTGGTCCAGGCCGGGGGTGTCAGCGGGTGAATGGTCGATTTCAGGATGGCCCGGCCACCCCTGCCGATCAGCTCGGCCAGACGGGGCATCACCCCTTCCGCCATGAGAGGATCCAGGATGTCATAGGTCGCACCGTCGACCCCGATGATCACTGTTCTGACCGACATGACCAATCCTCTGCTTCAGATCATCGCGCCGTCAGGCCGCGATTTCGTTCTTCAGGGCAACAACAATGGTCTCAACATCCCCAACACTCAGATCGCGGATCATGACCGCACTTTCGCGCAGGTGACGAAACAGGCGATCACCCAGTTCATAGTGCTGCTGAAGCTCGGACACGAGGTAGACCAGACTGATCGACTCCAGACCAAGGTCCAGCAATCTCGTCCCGGCCGTCAGATCTACATCGCTCAAATCCAGATCTTCACCAAGATCCAAAAAAATCTCTTGTAGAACAGCCCTCACATCCTCGGTCGTCAGATTAGGCATCGTACCATTTCTAATCGAATATACTTTTGATCTGCCTCAGAGTTTACGCCCAATGCCCGGCGGGCCGCAAGGCCAAAAGGTCTGTCTCCCCCGGCCCCGGCCGGCCGCTTTCCGCTACGTCGTCCTTGTTCTCACAGGAAAGTTCACCTCTTCTGATCGGGCTCCGGCCGGGTCTCTGCCTGGCCGGCAATCCCCGCCCCTGACGGTGCTGCGCTGCAAAAAAGGGCGTTTCCTGCGGCCCGCTCTGTGGCCATTCCTGCACCGCCATGCTCTAACGGGGCACATTGAAGTCAAGGTGTTTGAGAAAGGGTTTGTGCGCCGTGTTCGGGAACTGGAAGAATTGGCCCCCCCCTGCCGAAGCACTGGTCGATCCGGATGTGCGGCGCTGGATCGGGCTCGAGACATCGATGACAGCGGCGGTCAGCGAAGCGGCCCGGCACGAGATCGATGTGACGGTGCGGCGGCAGGAAGACGGGCCGCTCAATCCTGACGAGATGCCCTTTTTCCCCGGGGGCGGCACGGCCACGGTCCGCGAAGTCTGCCTCTCTGCGGTGGGCGAACCGCTCCTCATCGCCCGGACGGTCTTCACCTCGGATATCCTGCGCACCCATCCGCAGATTATCGCGCTCGGCACGCGGCCGCTCGGCTCGCTGCTTTTTGCCGGGCCGGTGCCCTGCCCCTATACGGCCCGGCAGTTTTCCTTCATCCGGGACGGCGACCCGCTCTATCCGCTGATCCGCTGGCGTCACAGCGGTCCTGTCGATGGCTATTGGGCGCGCCGGACACTTTTCCTCCTGTTCGACGCCCCCTTGCTGGTCACCGAAGTGCTTCTGCCCGAACTCGTGACCCGTCCCGATGCGGGCGGCGACCGCGGCCGTTGACAGAAAGACGCGCCGCCCTGACGATGCCTCTCCTGGTTCTGGTGCCTTATGATGGAATTCAAGCTGATTGACCGCGCGGCCACGTTTCATGTGGCAGACGCCGCCGAGGATATTCCGGTTCAGACATTGGTGGCCCGCGCCCAGCAGGTCCGGGACCGGCTTGCCGCCGAGGGGCTGACAGAGGCGCGCCTCTGCCTGCCGATGGATGCTGGCCTGGGGGCCATGGCCTGCCTGATCGCCACGCTCGAGGCCGGGATCCCGGTTGCCCTGATCCCCAAACCGCTCTCGGGCGAGACGCCGGACTGGCCCGCCTTCTGTGATGCCGTGCTTCTGCCGCCCGAACCGGGCGGCGATATCACCGGTCTTGGCATCCAGCGTCAGGCTGCATCCCCCGATCCCGACAGGGGGCAGAAGGGGCGTGTCTGGCTGCGCAGTTCGGGCACGACCGGTAATCCCAAATGGATCCTGCACGATACGGCCGCGCTTTATGCGAATGCGCGGGCCTGTGTGGAACGCCTTGGCCTGACCGACAGCGACCGGGTCATGATTCCGGTGCCCACAAACCACATGTTCGGCCTTGGCGCGGCCCTGGTGCCAAGCCTGATGGCCGGGGCCTCGATCCGGCTTGTGGCACGGGGCAATCCGCTCGCGATCTTTCAGGCCCAGCTGGGTTTCCGCCCGACGGTCATGTTCCTTGTGCCCAGCCAGTGCCGGTCGATCATGGCGCTTGGCCGCAAGGCCGGGCGCGCCCGGCTGGTGGTGGTGGCCGGTGACC
>JBGSWJ010000301.1:0-5255 GCA_041752495.1 Rhodobacterales bacterium | reverse complement strand
CCATCGAGGCGGCGCGCGCGATGAAGGCCAACGGGACTGCGCCCGCGCGCATCGTGCTGGGGCTGTCGGACGGGTCGATTGGCCAGCTGACGCAACCTTTTCCGGCTGGCGCGCCCAGCATCAAGGAGCTGTGGGAGCGCGAGACCGGCATCCCGATCGAGATCGTGGGCCTGCCGAACGGGCAGGAATTCACCAAGGTGATGCAGGACATCTCGACCGGTGCGGCAGGGTTCGACATCTATTCGGTCGACTGGAACCGGCTGGGCGACCTTGCGGAATCGGGCGGCATTGCCAACCTGAACGACTTCGTTGCCGCCTATCGCCCGGAATGGGACGCGCCCGAGACCGGGTATGTGGGGGGTGCGCAGGGTGTGTCGCTGCTCAACACCTATCGCGGGAATACCTATGGCGTTTGTCTGGACGGCGATTTCCAGACTTGGGTTTACCGGACCGATCTGTTCGGCGACGAGGCCGAGATGGCGGCCTTTGAATCGCAATTTGGCCGCCCGCTGGCCACGCCGCGCACATGGGCCGAACATGCCGAGGTTGCGGCCTTTTTCCAGCGGCCGGATCAGGGGCTGTTCGGGTCGACCGACCTGCGCAATCAGGGCTGGGGCTATACCAACTGGTATCAGCGCTTTGTCAGCATGGGTAATCCGAACGCCTTCCTGTTCGGCCCCGACGGTGTGCCGCTGATCGCGTCCGAAGCGGGGACGATTGCGACGCAGGGCTATATCGATTCGCTGTCGCATCATTCGCCGGATGCGATTTCCTGGGGCTGGCCCGAGCAGTATGGCAACTTTGGCGGGGCTGGCGCGGCGATGACCTGTGCCTTTTCGAACCTGCCGAAGTTCCTGGATAATCCGGGAAATACGGGCAGCATGGTGACCGGCAAGATCGGGTCGATGCTGCCGCCGGGCAATGTGGTGGATGGCGGTCTGATCAGCCGGTCGGTCCTGTGGTTCGGCCTGACCGGGATGGTGTCGAGCCAGTCGCAGAATCAGGAACTGTCCTATCTGCTGCTGCAATGGCTGGGGTCGGCCCGGATCTTTGCCTGGATGTCGGCCAACCCCGGCGGTTATTTTGACCCGTTCCGTCTGTCGGACTTCTCGGACCCGCTGGTCCGGGAAACCTATCATGAATACCACATCGACAACCTGCGCGAGACGGTCGCCCGCACGGTGCCTACGATCAACTATCCGGGGGCGACGGCGTTCCACAACGCGCTGGACGAAAACCTGATGGCGGCGCTGACGGGGGCCAAGACGGCCGAGCAGGCGATGGCCGATACGTCTGACGAATGGACCCGCATCGTGCGCCGCACGGGCGAGGACAAGATCATCGAGGCGATCCAGGCGAACAATGCCGCCTGGCCCACGATTGTCGATCCGGCCTGATCTCCCTTCAGCCGGTTCGATGGGAGGGGCGGGTCGCCCCTCCCCCCATATTCCTTTGGACGACTCATGCGCCGCAGCCTTGCCTTTGATCTGTTCCGCTATGGCGCGATCCTTGTCGCGCTGGCCATCACGCTGATCCCGATCCTGTGGATGGTGTCGATGGCGTTCAAGCCTGTGGCGGAGTGGCAGGCGACGGGGGCCGCGCTGACCTGGGTGCCGCGTGCGCCGACGTTCGACAATTTCCGGTTTCTGTTCGGGCAGTCGGATTCAAGCCTGATCGTGGCGCTAGACCGGACGGCGGGCAAGCCGATCCTTGCCTCGCTTCTGTCGGCCACTTTGGGAACGGTCATCGCGATGACGGCGGGGACGGCGGCGGCCTATGGCCTGTCACGCTATGGGTCGGGCGGGAACCTGCCGCTGGCGCTGATCCAGTTGCGGCTGTTTCCGCCCATGGCGGTGATGATCCCCGTGATGATGATGTGGGCCTTTCTGGGCCTGATGGATACCTGGTGGGGGCTTGCGCTGATCTATGGCATCGTGACGCTGCCCTTCGCCTTTTGGCTGATGAAGACATTCTTTGACGACATGCCGCGCGAGATCGAGGAGGCGGCGCTGGTCGAAGGCTGTTCGCGCTGGCGCGTGTTCACCAAGGTGACGCTGCCGATGATGGCGGCACCGCTGGCTGCGGCATCGCTGTTCGTCTTTATCCTCAACTGGTCGGATTACCTGATCGCGCTGCTGCTGACCACGCGGGATTGGGTGACGATCCCGGTCTATATGGCGTCGCTGTCGTCGTCGATGACGGGGCAGCTTTACGGGGCCAAGGCGGCGCTTGGCCTGATTGCCGCCGTGCCGCCGGTGATCCTGGGGCTGATGATCCAGAAGCATCTGGTGCGCGGCCTGACCTTCGGGGCGCTGAAGCAATGACCTCGGCCCCCGCCCCCTTGAGCATCGCCCGCGATGAAGGCGCGCGCCTTGGCTTTCGCCTGACGCTGCCTGCGCAGATGTTGGTGCTGTTCATCTCGATCTTTCCGCTGCTCATGCAGCTTTACATCAGCCTGACCGACTGGTCGCCGCTGACGGGCACGCCCTGGCCGCGGGCCTGGGAATACTGGAACAGTTTTGCCAACTACATTGACCTTCTGGACGACAACAAGCTGTGGCGGTCGATCTGGCGGACGGCTCTGATCGTCGCGATTGCGGTGCCGATCGAGTTTCTGCTGGGTCTTGGTCTGGCCATGCTGTTTGTGGACGATTTCCCGGGCAAGCGGGTGGCCTATTCCATCCTGA
This sequence comes from Rhodobacterales bacterium, assembly GCA_041752495.1. GTDB lineage: Bacteria > Pseudomonadota > Alphaproteobacteria > Rhodobacterales > Rhodobacteraceae > JAPLPE01. The sequence continues at coordinate 2,568 of JBGSWJ010000301.1, read as the reverse complement.
TCGCGCCGATGATGGTCGTGCCTGCCGTGGCTGGCTACATGTTCTTCATGCTGTTCCAGTCGGGCGGGCCGGTGAACGACCTTTTGTCGTGGTTCACCCCGGAACCCGTGGCGATTGCCTGGCTGTCGGACCCGACGACGGCACTGGTGGCGGTGATCATCGCCGATATCTGGCAATGGACGCCGCTGATGTTCCTGATCCTTTTGGCGGGCTTGGTTGGCGTGCCGCAGGATCAGTTGCGCGCGGCGGCTTTGCTGGGCGCCTCGCCTGCGCAAAGGTTCTTTACCATCGTGATCCCCCGGATGAAGACGATCATGGTGATTGCCATCGCGTTGCGGGTGATCGAATGTCTGAAGATTTTCGACACGTTGTTCATCATGACGGGCGGGGGCCCGGGCGACGCGACGCAGACCTTGTCGGTCTATATCTATGACATCACCACGCAGGACCTGATCTGGGGCTATGTCGCGGCCATCGCGCTGGCCATCCTGATCGTGCTGTCCATCGGCGCGGTCTGGGCGATGAAGCGGATGGCGCGATGAGCACGATCCGGCTGGAACACCTTGTGAAGCGGTTCGGCGGTTTCACGGCGCTGAAGACCATGGACCTGTTGATTGCGGATGGCGAGTTCATGGCGCTTCTGGGCCCGTCGGGCTGTGGCAAGTCCACGACGATGAACATGATTGCCGGGATGGAGGACCCCACCGAGGGCCGCATCCTGTTTGGCGACCGTGACATGGCGGGCGTGCCGATGGGGCGGCGCGGCGTGGGGTTCGTGTTCCAGAACTATGCGATCTTTACCCATATGACGGTGCGGCGGAACCTTGACTATGGCCTGCGGATGACGCGGCGCCCTGCGGCCGAGGTGAAGCGGCGGACCGAGGCGATGGCTGATCTGCTGGGTCTGACTTCGCTGTTGGATCGGCCGGCGGCGGGGCTTTCGGTCAATATCCTGCAGCGGCTGGCCATCGGGCGGAGTGCGGTGATGGAGCCTGCGATTTTCCTGCTGGACGAGCCTTTGTCGAATGTTGACGCGGCCTTTCGGGCGGTGATGCGGACGGAGTTGAAATCGCTGCAGCGGCAGTTCCGGCAGACGATGGTCTATGTGACGCATGACCAGCTTGAGGCGATGACGATGGCTGACCGGATCGCCGTGATGGATCATGGCGTGTTGCAGCAGGTCGGGACGCCTTTGGAAGTGTATAACGCCCCGGCGAATACCTTTGTGGCGCGGTTCATCGGCAGCCCCGGCATGAACCTGTGTCCCGGCACGCTGGTCGAAACGGACCGGGGGCTGGCGGTTGATCTGGGGCGGTTGGGGGTTTCGCCGCCGTTGCGGCCTGCGCTGGCCTATGTGGCGCGGCAGGGGGGGCGGGCGGTGACCTATGGGTTCCGGCCCGAGGAGGTGCATCTTGATGCGGCGGGGCTGCGGTTGCCGCTGATCCTTGCGGAACGGATCGGGGCGCGGACGATCCTGCATCTGGGGCATGAGGACGCGGCGTTGCGCGCCGTGTTTCAGGGGAACCCCGATCTGCCGCCGGGGGATATTGCGCTGGCCCCTGATCCGGCCGCCGTGCGCCTGTTTGACGCCGCGACCGGCGCGGCCATTTGGGAGGCTTAGGATGGCAGAGATCGCCTTTCGCCATGTGACCAAGCGGTTTGGCGCCGCCACGGCGGTGGATGATGCGAGTTTTACGGTCGCGGACAATGAGTTTTTCTGCCTGTTCGGGCCGCCATTGTCGGGCAAGTCGACGATCCTGCGGCTGATCCTGGGGCTGGACCAGCCGGACAGCGGGGAGGTGCTGATCGACGGGCGTGTCGTGAACGCGGTCGGGCCGGCTGAGCGCAATATTGCGATGGTGTTTCAGAACCTTGCCCTGTTTCCGCATATGACGGCCGAGGAGAATATCCGGTTTCCCCTGGCGGAACGGCGGACGCCCGAGGCCACGATCAGGGCACGTGTGGCGGATGCGGCGGCCAAGCTGCATATCGCGCATATCCTGCACAAGCATCCGGCCCAGCTTTCGGGCGGGGAACGGCAGCGGGTGGCGATTGCGCGGGCGCTGGTGCGCGATCCGGCGGCCTATCTGATGGATGATCCCATCAGCGCCCTGGACGCCCGCCTGCGCGAAGAGGCGCGGGTGGAGTTGAAGCGGATGCAGCGCGAGGCGGGGCGGACGCTGATCTATGTGACGCATGATCAGGAAGAGGCGATGTCGGTGGCGGACCGGATGGCCATTCTGGACCATGGCCGCGTGGTGCAGATTGGTGCGCCGACGGAATTGTATGACCGTCCGGCGACGCCCTATGTGGCGCGGCTTCTGGGCAGTCCGGCGATGAACCTTGTGCCGCCGGGGCTGATCGCGGGGACGCCGGATCATGGGGCGCAGATCGGCATCCGGCCCGAGGATCTGCGGGTGACGCAAGGCGGGGGGGCGACGGTGACGGGGGTGGAGCCGCTGGGGGGCTACACCGTTCTGACGATTGCGGCGGGTGACCAGAGCTTGCGCGCGATGCTGCGCGGCCAGCCCGCCTTTACCCCGGGCGAAGAGGTGGCGATCAGCGCCG
>JBGSWJ010000300.1:0-11939 GCA_041752495.1 Rhodobacterales bacterium | reverse complement strand
ACGCCCGACACCGGCCACTCGGCCAGCGCCGCCACCAAAGCATCCTGCGCCAGTTCCTCGGCCAGCCCCACATCCCGCACGAACCGGGCCAGCCCGCCGATCAGGCGGCTGCGTTCGATCCGGAAAACTGCCTCGATGGCTTGGTGGGCGTCAGTCTTTGCCATGCAGACGCATTAGGCCCGGACGAAAGGCCAAGGCAAGACGCTCCGGTTGGCACAACAGATCAGCAGGCCAACCGGGTTGCTTCCGCACCCCGGCCCTGTCCGGCAACCGGACCGCCGTCAGCCCACTCGGTTACTTTTTCTCGATACGGGCCCGCAATTCGTCCTCGGCCGCGGCCAGTTCAGGCGTGAAAGCATCCCCGAAATCAGACGCTTCATAAAATGGCCGGATCTCGATCTCGCTGGGGCCGGGCATCGGATTGGGGCACCGCTTCACCCATTCCACCGCTTCGGCCATGTCCTTGACTTCCCAGATCCAGAACCCGGCCACCAGTTCCCGCGTCTCGGCAAACGGCCCGTCGATCACCGTCCGCGACGGACCATCAAACGCTACCCGCTTGGCAACCTTTGACGGCTTGAGTCCATCGCCCGTCAACAGGATCCCGGCATTCACCAACTGTTCGTTGAAAGCCCCCATCGCGGCCATCTCTTCCGTCGTGGGCAGCACCCCGGTCTCGCTGTCCACCGTGGCCTTGACCAGTACCATCACCCGCATCGTCTCAACTCCTCTGATCCACAGGGGCCACCACGGCCCCTCTGTTCAAGCGTCGAAAGACCTTCACCGGAATCGACAACCGGGCACAACTTTTTTGAACATCAGGCAGAGCAGTCTTTACAGGAACAGCGCCGCGTTGTTCCGGATGATGATCTCAAGCGCATAGATCGCGATCAGCGCCACGATCGGGGAAAGATCGATCCCGCCCATCGCAGGAAGGATGCGCCGGATCGGCCCGTACACCGGCTCGAGCAACCGGTTCAGCCCGTACCAGACCTGCGCCACAAAAGGTTGCCGGATGTTGAGCACCTGAAAGTTCACCAGCCAGCTCATGATGAAATGAGCGAGGATGAAAAACCGGGCAATGCCGAGGATCAGGAGCAGGATTTCGAACAGCGATGTCATGGAGGGCTCATTCCTTGCGCAACTCGGGCATCAGGTAAGGTCCATGGGCCAAAAGGGCAATCCCCTGACCCAGCGTCAGGATTGACCAATAGGTCACCCTTACGCAGGGTCCGCCCGCGCGCCTGCCCCGGAGACTTGCATGTATCCCTTCGTCCGCATGACCTTTCAGCTCTTGCGTCATCGCAAGGATCCACCGCTTCCCCTGCTCGGCACCCATATCAGCAGGCACGTCTGCTGGCCCTGGGATCTCGATTTCTGGGCCGAACTGAACAACGGCCGCACGCTGACTCTCTACGACATGGGCCGCCTGCCGCTCGCCTACCGGAACGGCCTGTCGAAAACCGTGCAGGCCAATGGCTGGGGCATGGCCGTCGCCGGAGCCAGCGTCCGCTTCCGCCGCCGGGTCCGCGCCTTCGACCGCATCACGATGAAAAGCCGGAGCGTCGGCTGGGACACGCGCTTTCTCTACATCGAACAAAGCATGTGGAAATCCGACGGCGAATGCGCAAGCCATGCGCTCATCCGCATGGCCATCACCGGCCCCAAAGGCATCGTAAACCCAGCCGAGGCTGCTCGCCTCATGGGCGAAGATCCCGTCTCGCCCCTACTACCCGACTGGGTCGCCGCATGGTCCGACGCCGACGCGAAACGACCCTGGCCCCCGATGTCCGGGGCATAAGGCCAAACCATGCCTTGCCAGCCGCCTCCCTTTCCGGCTTTGATCGGTACAAAACAGGGGGCAGGGGCATGCTGAGCCAAAAGAAACGCATCTGGGGCTGGATGTTCTTTGACTGGGCCCAGCAGCCATATGCGACGCTGGGGCTTACCTTCATCTTCGGCCCCTATTTTGCCTCGGTCGCCGCAACCTATTTCATCGGTCAAGGCCTCGACGCAACGGCAGCGGGGGCTCAATCGCAAAGCCTCTGGTCCCTGGGTCAGACAATTTCAGGCCTTCTTATCGCGGTGACCGCGCCGCTCCTCGGGGCATGGGCCGACGCTTCAGGCCGCAAACTGCCCTGGATCTTCGGGTTCTCGGTCATCGTCGTCATCTGTGCGGCCTCACTCTGGTTCCTCTCCCCGGACGGTGCGCTCCTGATCCCGGTTCTCCTCCTCTTCTGGTTCGGCTTCTTCGCCTCCGAATCCGCCCTCAACATCAACAACGCGATGCTGCCCTCCCTTGGTGACGAAAAGACCGTGGGTCGCATCTCGGGCTCGGGCGGTGCCTTCGGCTACTGGGGAGGTGTCCTCTCGCTGTTCATTATGCTCCTCCTTCTGGCCGAAAATGACACGGGCAAGACCCTCCTCGGCATCCCGCCCCTCTTCGGCCTCGACCCCGAAACACGCGAAGGCACCCGTTCCGTCGGCCCCTTCATTGCGGTCTGGTATGCGGTCTTCATGATCCCTTTCTTCCTTTGGTCGAGAGAGGACAAACCGCCCCGCACGATCCGTCCCACCATCCCGCAAGTCTTTTCCGAACTGGCCGTCACCCTGCGCGGTGTGTTCAAGCGCCGCAGCCTTGGTAACTTCCTGTTAGGCTCGATGCTTTACCGAGATGCACTGAACGCGATCTACAGCTTCGGGGGTATCTATGCGGCACTGGTTCTGGGCTGGCACATCGTCCAGATCGGCGTGTTCGGCATTGTCGGTGCCATCGCCGCGGCGATCCTTACCTGGGTCGGCGGGCTGGCAGATCAGAGATACGGGCCGAAACCCGTGATCCTTTTCACCTGCTGGACGCTCGTCCTCGTCTCTATCGTCATCGTCGGCATGTCGAGAGAGAGTCTCTTCGGCATTCCCCTGCCAGAAGGGTCTCTGATCCCCGACATCATCTTTTACGTCTGTGGCGGCCTTTTGGGCGGGGCAGGGGGCGCGAACTACTCCGCCTCTCGCACGATGATGATCCGCCACACCCACCCCGACCGCCCGGCAGAGGCGTTCGGCCTTTTCGCCCTGACCGGCAAAGCGACTGCTTTTCTGGCACCGGCCCTCGTCGGTCTGTTCACATGGTGGACAGGATCGGTCCAACTGGGGTTTCTGCCGGTGATCGGCCTTTTCCTGATCGGGCTGTTCCTGCTACGCTATGTCGACAAGGATGGAGATCGAGCTGAATGGTCCGCATATTTGCCGCAATCGCGCTGATCCTCTCGCTGGCGTCTTGCCAGACCGATTCCTCCGGCGGCGGCGGTAACGCGACGGTCTCGACCCAGAACGCCAATGACACCCGGGTCGCCAAGTATCTCTTCGGTGCCGAAACAACGCCCACCCCCGGGCCTTCCGCTCCCTACGGCTTCTATTCCGCCGGCTGTCAGGCCGGGGCGCAGGCCCTGCCGGAAACCGGTCCCACCTGGCAGGCCATGCGCCTTTCGCGCAACCGCAACTGGGGCCAGCCCGTGTTGATCGACTATCTCGAGGATCTGAGCGCCTTCGCCGCGACCCAGCCCGGCTGGGCCGGCCTCTATATCGGCGACATGAGCCAGCCTCGGGGTGGCCCGATGCTCACAGGCCATGCCAGCCACCAGATCGGACTTGATGCCGATATCTGGATGCTTCCGCCGCAGCGCCTGAACCTCACCCGCGAGGAACGCGAATCGATCTCCTCGATCCAGACGGACCGGACCAGCGGCGCATACACAAACTCGTCCTGGACTCCGCAGCACGAAGCAATCCTGCGCGAGGCTGCTTCTGATCCTCGCGTTGACCGCATTTTCATCTTTCCCGGGGCCAAGGTGGAAATGTGTGCCAACGCCACTGGCGACCGCAGCTGGCTGCACAAGATCCGCCCCTGGTACGGCCACAACTTCCACTTCCATGTCCGCCTGAACTGCCCGCCCGGTGCCCGTTATTGTGAAAGGCAGGATCCCATCCCGCCCGGTGACGGCTGCGCTGACGCCCAACAGTGGGTCAACAACATCCTGAACCCGCCGCCGCCCGACCCGAACGCTGAACCGGTCGAACCTCGGGGTGAGGTCACAATGGCTGATCTGCCGGGCCAGTGCCTCGACGTGCTCAACAGCGACTGAACTCAATGAAATCCCTGATCCACGCTGCCCTGATCTTCGGGGCAGCAATCTTTCCGGCATTGCCGGCCACCGCCGTGACGGCGGAATATGTCGGCACCTACGTCTGGCGCGAAGATGCCCCCTGGTTCGGCGGCCTCTCCGGGATCGAAGTTGACGATGACGGCATCGGGTTCACCGCGCTTGGTGACCGCAGCATGCTCCTGCGCGGCACCTTTGAACGCGGCAGCGACGGCGTCGTGGCCGGCATCACGCTCACGCAGAACGAAACGCTTCTGGACAGCGAAGGCCGCTTGCTCTCGGGCCGCCGCGCCGACAGCGAAGGTCTGGCCATCGCCCCGAATGGCAACATCTATATCTCGTTCGAAGGGCTCGCCCGCGTCCGCGAACAGGATGGGATCACCGGCACCCCCCATCTCCTGCCGTCACACCCCGACTTTGACACGATGATCTACAACGGCGCGCTCGAGGCGCTGGCCATCGCCCCGGACGGCTCCCTCTATACCATCCCTGAACGCTCAGGCCGGCCCGACTGGTCTTTCCCGGTCTATCGCCTGCGCAACGGGACATGGGACATCCCCTTCACCATCCCCCGCGACGATGCCTTCCTCAATTCCGGCGCCGATATCGGCCCCGACGGTCTCCTCTACGTCCTCCAGCGCGATTTCACCGGCATCGGCTTCCGCAGCCGCGTCCTGCGTTTCGACCTCGAAGGGCGCGGTGGCGAGGTGATCCTTGAAACCGCCAACGGCACCCATGACAACCTCGAAGGCATTTCGGTCTGGCAGGCCCCCGACGGACTCCGGATCACGATGATCTCGGACAACAACTTCCGCTTCTTCCAGCAGACCCAGATCGTCGAATACCGCATCCCCGATTGACCCGCGCCGTACGGGGGCGTAAGCGGCACCGCCCTTGCAGCAACGGACCCCAGACATGCGTCTCCTCCCCGGCATCCTTGCCATGGCCCTCATCGTGGTGGCCTCCAACATCCTCGTCCAGTTCCTGATCCTCGACGGGCTGCTGACATGGGGCGCCTTCACCTACCCGCTGGCCTTCCTCGTCACCGACATCATCAACCGCATCTACGGCCCCGGCCCCGCCCGCCGCGTCGTCTTTGCGGGCTTTGTCGCGGGCATCATCTGCTCGCTCATCGGGACCCAGGTCATGCTGGACTACGGCCCAGCCGTGACCCTCCGCGTCGCCATCGCCTCGGCCATCGCCTTCATCGCAGGTCAACTCCTCGACATCACCGTTTTCAACCGCCTCCGTGCCGCAAGCTGGTGGAAGGCCCCCCTCACCTCCACCCTCCTCTCCTCCTCACTCGATACAGTTCTCTTCTTCTCCATCGCCTTCTCGGCCACCTTCGCCCTTCTGTTCAGCGCCGATGCCAACGCCGCCGTCATCTGGGCGCAAGAATCCGCTCCACTTCTGAACTCCGGCCCGTTGGCCCCCCTCTGGGTCAGCCTCGCCATCGCGGATTGGGGCGTCAAACTCGCCATGTCTCTCATCACATTGGTGCCTTTTCGCATCATTGTCGGGCAAATGCTGCAGCGCACAAATTGATCGCGCTGCTTGTGGATTTTCTTTTGACAAACACAAAATCTGTGCCACCTTCGAGTTATCCGAAACCCATTGAAAGGAGGTGATCCAGTGTCAAGAAAGAGATTGGAGAAGTGCGTCGGGACAGCTTGGGGGATGATCAGCTAAGGCAGCCCTTGGCTGGAAGTCGCCCAGGTGGATGCGTCTAACCGACCCCACCTCCTGAACTTTCGATGGGACCGTCCGAGACTATCGGGCGGTCCTTTTACAACGTCCTCCCCGCAGTGGCCTCCACACCGCATGGACCTGCGCTCCACCCTGCGCTATCCCCTCCCCCAATCACTCCCCTCAGTCGTGCCAAGATGCTCCGGATCAACGATCACATCACCCTGCAGGACTGGGAAATGACCGAGAGCTTCATGCGGTCCTCCGGCCCCGGCGGGCAGAACGTGAACAAGGTCTCGACCGCCGTCGAACTGCGGTTCGAAGCCGAACGCTCCCCCTCGCTCCCCGTTCCGGTCAAGGCCCGTCTCCGCCGCATCGCCGGCTGGCGCTGGAACGCCGAAGGCGCCATCGTCATTCAGGTTCAGGACACCCGCTCCCAGGCCCAGAACCGCGAGATCGCCCGCGAACGCCTCGCCGACCTGATCCGTCAGGCCTGCGTCGTCCCCAAACGCCGCGTCCCCACCAAACCCACCCACGGCTCGGTCAAACGCCGACTTGTCGCCAAGAAGGTCCGGGGCGAGGTCAAGGCCGGGCGGCGCGGGGTGGAGGGGGAAGAGGAGTGACCCAAACTTGTGGCGAGTGTTGACTCGCAAATCTCAAACTGATCCATTCAAAGTATCAGTTTAGTTCAGTTGGTTCCATGCCTCCAAAGTATGTCATTGTTATTCCTCTGCTGCATGAGTGTTCTCTTTTGGCTAACGCGCCAGTGACTTTTGGAGCCCATGGGAGTGCCCGGGCATTGTCAAACGAACACTTGGGATGTTTGGTTAAGAACAGAACGAACATAAGTCAACTTCAGAAGCCAAATGTAAAGTGTCTTGTAATGACAGAACAAGACACTGTTCATTCCAAAGCGGAGATAGAGCGATTCTCATTAGTTTCCAGTTTTTGTCTGAATATATTCTCACATGCAGGTCATATATCATTTGATAGGTTCTACGCCATCAAGAAGGTGAAATCCTACCAACTTCACTCATCCGGAGAATTAACCATCACCAGCTTTCCCTCCAGAGAAAAGTATGTTTTGGATAAAAGAAAAACTCCTCAAGATATCAGCGCACTCTATGATGAAACTATTCGAGCACTTGTCGCAAAACCTAAGCTCTCGCTCTCTATCAGGAGATTCAATGCAGCAATGGCTAGAAGCGGACAGGAGGACAAGTTAATCGACATGACAATTTGCCTCGAGTCGATCTTTGATCAATCAAGTGAGATTTCCTTTCGGTTCTCTCTGTACAATGCAATTCTTGCTGAACCTGACGCTGCTCGGCGAGAGGAAACCTTCGCGGTGTTGCGTAGCCTTTACACCAAGAGGAGCGAACTGGTTCATGGAAGTAAAGAATTTGATCAGAATTGGTTTACTCAGAATTGGCCTCGTGTCGTTCAGATTGCAAAATTGGCCCTTCTGAACAAGATAGACTTCCTAAAGGACAATAATGCGACCGACTGGCAAGCCCATCTACAGAAGCTTGCGCTTGGAGTTAGATAGGCAATGCAAAGATCGTCAGATGTTCAAGTTCCTGCAATTCTTTGCGAAATGCTTGGAATTAGTGTTGTTCGTGGTTACGCTAGGCTTTGTGATCTCGCAATAATGTCTCGCGCAGACATATATGACTCAAAGCGCAATCCGATGGGGACCCAAAGAGATCTCAGTCCAAAGCACGCCAAGGACGCCTACGATTATGTTCGACAAGAGGAAGTGGCCTTTTGGCCGGAAGTATTTCTTTCCTTACGAAATAGAGATCACTTTGAGTTGACGGATCATGATCCAAGAACTGGGTTCTGCATGGTCAACTTTAATGTTGATGAGATAAATCGATCAGATGAAATCCATATTTCTAGAATCGATGGAAATCATAGATTGCATTTTGCTGATGGAAATACAGAAGGCTTTCCGCCAATCACAAAGGTAGTTTCATTCTGCCTTGCGATTGACATGACGCGAGAAGAGGAGATAAAACTATTTCGTGATATTAATAACAACCAGCGACGAATGAATACAAGCCACCTCGACAATATCAAGCTGAGGCTTACTTCGGAACAAGAAATTGCTCGTCGCGACCCAATGCTATTCATCGCAAAACAGTTAATGTCAGACAAAACCAGCCCACTTCATGATCTTATTTATGATGGTGGCAGATCAGATGTAACAAAGTTCATTCCGCTTAGGACGCTGCGGACTGGACTTGAATACATGTTTTCTCGTCCGACTAAGCTTACTCAGATCGATGACATTAGAATTCAGACGGTCATAATTAAGAACTATTTTGCGGCTCTAAAGAAGTGGCAACCTGATGCGTGGAAATCACCAAAGGATTTTCTGTTGCTGCGCGGGGCAGGGCTTTGGGGGGCATGTTTCCTTGGTGCCGAGATAATTGACCGTGTTCTGGCCAAAGGCAATTACCGCGTTGAGGATATGCTTTTGGTATTAAGATCGGGCAAGGATTGGGATTGGACAAAGGACGGTGATTTTCAGGGCCTTAGCGGACGAGCTGGTTCAGTGAAGATCAGAGACATGATCGTTTCTGAGTTGCAGGATGAATCGGGAGTTTCCCTCAAGTCTTTGATAAAGAAAATTTCGGAGGAATCCTAAACCCTCACCTCCACCCGCTTCTGCTCGCCCACCCCGAACACCCGCTTATAGCGTTCGATCTCCTCCTCGGGCCCCATCGCCTTTTCCGGATTGTCCGACAGCTTGACCGTCGGCCGCCCGTCCGCCGTCACCGCCTTGCAGACAAGGCTGAACGGCGCCAAGGCGTCGCCTTCCACCAGCCCCGTAAAGTCGTTGGTCAGCATCGTCCCCCACCCGAACGAGACCTTGACCCTTCCCCGGAACCGCACAGCCAGTTCCTCGATCCTCTCCACGTCCAGCCCATCGGAAAAGATCACCAGCTTCTCACGCGGGTCCTCGCCCCGGTCCTTCCACCAGCGGATCGCTGTCTCGGCGCCTTCGACCGGGTCGCCCGAGTCGATGCGCACCCCGGTCCAGCCCGCGAGCCAGTCCGGCGCCCCGGCAAGGAACCCCGCCGTGCCATAGGTATCGGGCAGGATGATCCGCAGGTTGCCGTCATGCTCTTCCTGCCAGTCGGCCAGCACGCGATAGGGCGCCTGCCGCAGTTCGGCATCCGTATCGGCCAGCGCGGAATAGACCATGGGCAGTTCATGCGCATTGGTCCCGATGGCCTCCATGTCGCGGTTCTTGGCGATCAGGCAGTTCGACGTGCCCACGAACTTCTCGCCCAACCCTTCGACCATCGCCTGCACGCACCAGTCCTGCCAGAGGAAGGAATGCCGCCGCCGCGTCCCGAAATCGGCCAGCCGCAGGTCAGGAATCTGCCGCAGCCGTTCCGCCTTTTCCCACAGCTTCGTCATCGCCCGGGCATACAGCACCTGCAACTCGAACCGCCCCATCTCGCGCAGAACAGCCCGCCCGCGCAGTTCCATCAGCACGGCCAGCGCCGGGATCTCCCACAGCATGACCTCGGGCCAGTTGCCTTCAAAGGTCAGCTCATACTGCCCGTCCTTCTTCTCCAGATGATAGGGCGGCAGCCGCATCCCTTCGAACCAGGTCATGAAATCGGGCCGGAACATCTGCCGCTTGCCATAAAACGTGTTCCCCCGCAGCCACGTGCTTTCCCCACGAGACAGCGAAAGCGACCGGATATGATCCAACTGCTCCCGCAACTCGCCCTCGTCCACGAGTTCCGCCAGCCGGATGCGCGACGACCTGTTGATCAGCGAAAAAGTCACCTGCGTCGTCGGATGATTGCGGAATACCGACTGGCACATCAGCAGCTTGTAGAAATCCGTGTCGATCAGAGACCGGACAATCGGATCGATCCTCCACTTGTGGTTCCAGACGCGGGTGGCGATATCGACCATGACAGGCCTCCTTTATTTCCGCAGGGTTAGAGCAAGCGGGGAAAGGGCTGACAAGGGGGCTGGGGCCTCAGTTGTCAGGAAGGCTCATCTGGCCTGCGATGTCGGACAGGTCCGCAATCCGGTCAAGGGGATCGGCCCTCTCCTGCGCCGCCTCAATGGCAAGTTGCAGAACCGCGGTCGCAAGATCGTCCTGGCCGATCCGGTCCGCAGCAAAGGCAACCTGGGTCAGGGCGTTTACCTTTTGGTGATCATCTGCTTGCAGAGCACGAGCAAAGTCGCGCGCCTGCCCGATCACGCCGCGCGCCCGATCGACCAGTCCCGCCTTGGACAAATCTTCAGCAACAAAGGCGAGGGCCATGTTCCGAAAGTCCCCCTCGCCAAGATCAATCGCCGCCGCTGTCGCCTTGTCAAAGCTTGGTATGGCGGCATCCGTCTGTCCCAATTTGGCCTGCGCTGTCCCCACATACCTGAAGAAATTGAAGCGAAACCAACTGTCGTCGCCCTGCTCTTCGGCCAAGGCCACCGCATCGGCGAGCGTCGTTTCGGCAAGCGCAGTTTCGCCGTTCTCGGCCAGGCCAGTTGCGACTTCTGCCAAAGTCAGCAGGCGCTCCGTCGCATCAGTGATGCCGTTCGCCCGTTCCAGCGCCCGCGCACTCAGCCCAGCCTTGGCCTCGGCGACTGCGATGTTGCCCTGCGCCCGGTCAAGGGAATCTGTTCCTTCGATCAGGGCCGCCGTTTCGATCGCTGCGTCGATCGAACCTTCGACCGTCTGCGCCCGGACGATCCTCAAAAGATGCTCGTCCCGATCATCGACCTCCTCTATGGCAAGCGCCAAGGTCCGGGCGTCTTGCGCCAATCCAAGCTCTGCCATCTTCCAGATCAGGTCGTTGCGCAAACGGTGCCTTTCGCCGGGATCAGTGGCCGAACCCGTTTCCTTGTATGCGCCCATCAGGGTGGCGCGGGCCTGATCCGGCAGTGAAAGCGCGAACTCCGCCTTTGCAATGGCGATAAGCGTCCGGATTCGCGTCGAAAAATTCGCGATCCTGTCCACCGTCTCATGCGCCTCAGTCATCTTGCCCGCATTGGCCTGCGCGATAGCGATATCTCTGAAGGCCCGATCCAGAAAGTATCCGCCCAGTCCCGCTGTCATGGCGATTGCGGTGTCTAATTGTCCTGACGCTGCTGCGACCAGTATGGCATTGCTCACGATGACGTCATCATCCTGCGCTTCTGGGATGGACTGGCTCAGCCGGTCCACTTCGGCCATGATGCAGCGCGGGTTCGGGGCAGAGATGCAGTCGGTCCAGGCCTGCGCCACGGCTGCAACCGCCTCTGCCTCAGACAGGGCCGCCCTGACGACCGGCATCGAAAGCGGGCCGATAGCTTCTCCGATCACAAGCTTGACCGCCAGATCAGACCCCGGATGTGCAACAATGATCTGCTGAAGATTGGCCTCCACCAGTTCAATCAGCCGCAGTCTTTCCATTTCATCGCTGGCCAACGCCGCGTCATCCCAGGCCAGCATCGCTTCGACGAAAAGGGTGTTGGCCTCGGTGTTGTCATCGGCGATTGCCTGCCCGGCCTGCGAACCCATCACGAAAGTAATGGCTGCGGCCCGGATTAGGGACCCAACACAATTACGCATCAACAAGCCTCGTCAATAAAAACAATCCCATGGTGAAGGCCGGGAATGCATCGGTCAAGTCAGCTAAACCAGCATTTCTAGCCGTCGGCCAACATCGAAAGGTGCCGTCGCACGGCACTGTCGTCAGACAGATCAATCGCCTGCACCAGAGCGGCCCGTCGTTCGGCGTTTCGCCCCAGCGCACCCAGAACGCGCGCCCGCGTCACCCAATAGGGCTGATACCGCGCAACCCTTTCCCCTGCCAACCCGTCCAGAACCCCAAGCGCCCGTTCGGTCGCCCCCGTTTCCAGCGTCACCACCGCCAGTGCAACCGTCCCGCCAACCGACGGCACATATCGGGCCAGCAGCCCATAAAGCGTCTCCAGCGCCGCCCAGTTCGTCACCCCGGTAATCGGCCGTTGGATATGCACCGACTGGATCGCCGCCTCACACTGAAACCGCCCGAACCGCGCCCGGCGCGACGCCTGCGTCAGCAGGCCCTCCGCCTCGATGATCATGTCGCGATC
>JBGSWJ010000299.1:0-43991 GCA_041752495.1 Rhodobacterales bacterium | reverse complement strand
CAGGCGCGCCGGTCGATCAGGGCGCGACGGTCGGCCCTGGGGAGCGGGGGGAGGTCGTCGTCAGGTTCGGTGGCGGGCAAAAACCAAAGGTCAGCGTCGTCCGGCGGGGCGGGGTCGTAAGGTCCGTGGCGGGTATATTCGGGCGCGGGCATGGGAACAGTGTGGGCGGGATGGGCCGCAGGCTCAAGCGGTTTGCCATTTGCGGCGGGTGTCGCGCAGCCTATCAGGGGGTATGGGCAATGCGGGGACAGACATGACGGACCGAAGGGTCAAGATCGCAGCTTCAATCCTTGCGGCCGATTTCGCCCGGTTCGGGGCGGAATGTGCTGCAATCGAGACTGCGGGGGCTGACTGGATTCATGTCGACGTGATGGACGGGCATTTCGTGCCGAACCTGACCTTTGGCCCTGCGCTGTGCGCCGCGATACGGCCGCATATCCGCGGAGTGATGGATGTGCATCTGATGGTCGCGCCGGTTGATCCGTTTATTGATGCCTTAGCGCAGGGCGGTGCCACGAATCTGAGCATCCATGTCGAAGCCGGGCCGCATCCCCACAGGACGTTACACGCAATCCGGGCTGCAGGGTGCCGGGCAGGCGTGGCAATCAATCCAGGCACGGGGATCAGTGCGTTGGAGGGGTTGATCGACAATGCGGATGTAGTCTGCGTTCTGACGGTCAATCCCGGGTTCGGCGGGCAACGGATGCTGCCGGGAATGATCGAAAAGGTCGCAGCAATCCGGCGCCTGATCGGCGACCGGTCAGTAGAAATCGAGGTCGATGGCGGCGTTTCGATTGAAAACGCGGCGGCCCTTGTTGCGGCAGGGGCGGATGTTCTGGTCGCGGGGGCGGCGTTGTTCGACGGTGGCGCGGCCGCACACGCCGGCAATATCCGCAGGCTGCGGGGAGCCGCGCTGGCCTAATAGTTGATGGCGATGATCAGCCACTCTGCGGACCCGCAGGCATCGTCTGCGCAGACCGGCGAGACCCATATCTCGCCATCGCCAAACATCACCCCTTCGGCGTTCACAAACAGGCTGTCATAGGCCTGATCGGCAAGAGTCTGACGTGTCGCCTCGGGCAGGATAGTGTCAAAGATGGCGATGAAACCGGCTTCGTCGGCGATCTGAAGGCTTTTATCATCGGAGTAAGCCGTCAGGGGATATGCAACCAATGCGGCAATGGTTTCAGCGTCGCCTGCATACAGCGCCTCGGTCAGACTGGCATAGACTGTGTCGAAACTTTCGGCTTCACCGAGGGCATTTTCGATCTGGCTGCGCATATCGTCCTGCGCAAGAGAAGGCGGGGCGATCAGGACCAAGGCAGAAAGGATCGGAGCGAGAAGGCGGATCATGACGGCACCTTTGATCAATGACCGGAGAGTAGTCCCCGCCAGGGTCTCTGGCAACTCGTGTCGGTGGACCACGACATGGGGGGATACTGCCATCCTGATCAAGAGCGGGCGCCTCCGAGCCGGACGGGCGCTCGGGGAACAGCGTGTTCGGGAAGGCCAACCCTGAACAGGATCACAACCGAATGAGCGCAGCTTGCGCCGCAAAAAGCGGCATGTGATCGCGATGCGATGCAATCTTGTGCAGAGTCTTGGAATCTCGCTGCGCCTGCGAAGCGGGCGATTGCCGCTGGAAAAGGCTGGCCTCTAACTCGGCCCCGTGCGGCGCTAGTCGGCGCCACATGGGAAAGCCGCGCGGGGGCGCGTCCTGGCAGATGTCATCCCCCACGCGACTGCAACATAACTGCTGCGGGTCGGGTCTAGCACCGAAGGGGGATAGAGTGCCAATTATTTCAGCACGTCCCTTTGTCGCTGATCATTCTCGCGGCGCCAGACCGGGGACTTATGAAATGACGATCAAGACGACCCTTTCCGGCCTTGCGACCGCTGCCCTTGTGGCCGGCGCCGGGGCCGCTGCTGCCGATGTGGAATGTCCGATCAAGGTTGGCGTCCTCCACTCGCTTTCGGGCACGATGGCGATTTCGGAAACGACGCTGAAAGACACCATGCTGATGCTGGTCGACGCGCAGAACGCCAAGGGCGGTCTGCTAGGTTGCCAGCTTGAGGCTGTGGTCGTGGACCCTGCATCCGACTGGCCGCTGTTTGCGGAAAAGGCCCGCGAACTGCTGACCGTCGAAAACGTCGACGTGATCTTTGGAAACTGGACGTCTGTGTCGCGCAAGTCGGTTCTGCCGGTTCTAGAAGAGCTGAACGGCCTGCTGTTCTATCCTGTTCAGTATGAAGGCGAAGAATCCTCGCGCAACGTGTTCTATACCGGCGCTGCGCCCAACCAGCAGGCCATCCCGGCCGTCGATTACTTCATCGACGAACTTGGGGTCACCTCGTTTGCGTTGCTCGGGACGGACTATGTTTACCCGCGCACGACGAACAACATCCTGCAGGCCTATCTGATCTCTAAGGGCATCCCCGAGGACAAGATTTTCGTCAACTACACCCCGTTCGGCCATTCCGACTGGGCGACCATCGTGTCTGACGTTGTGGCCCTGTCGGCCGGCGGCGATCAGGTTGGCGTCATCTCGACCATCAACGGCGATGCGAACGTCGGTTTCTACAAGGAACTCGCCGCGCAGGGCGTGACGGCGGACGAAATCCCCGTAGTGGCCTTCTCGGTCGGTGAAGAAGAACTTTCGGGCCTCGACACGTCCAACCTTGTCGGCCATCTGGCCGCCTGGAACTACTTCATGTCGGCTGACACGCCGGAAAACGCCGCGTTCATCGAACAGTGGCACACCTTCATCGGCAGCGAAGAGCGCGTCACCAACGACCCGATGGAAGCCCACTACATCGGCTTCAACATGTGGGTGCAGGCCGTGACCGCAGTCGGATCGACCGATGTAGACGCCGTCATCGACGCGATGCCGGGCCAGACCTTCCCGAACCTGACGGGTGGCATGGCCGAAATGCTCCCCAACCACCACCTGACCAAGCCGGTTCTGATCGGTGAAATCCTTGCCGACGGTCAATTCGACATCATCAGCCAGACCGAACCGGTCGCGGGCGATGCATGGACCGACTTCCTGCCCGAATCCGCTGTGCTGGAATCGGATTGGGTCACGCTCAAGTGCGGCATGTACAACACCGAAACGCAGACTTGCGTTCAGCTGACCTCGAACTACTGATGTTCTTCCGGCCAGGGTTCTCCCTGGCCGGTTGTCATTGTCCGGTCCCTCCTCCTCCTCTCCCCGGGATCAGATGCTGGAGGGGGCGTCCCTCGCGCCCCCTCCATGACGTTCAGACAGGGTTGCCTGATGTTCCGCTCCATCCTTCTTGCCCTGACGCTTTGTGTTGCGGCGACCACCGCAGGGGCGCAGACCCTGCAGGACATCCTTCAGGAAAACCCCGAAGCGATTTCCGATCCGTCCCGCCGGACCGTCGGCGAGGTGCTGGGCGTTCTGGTGGACAGCGGCCTGCCCGAAGTGCCGCAATTCCTTGAAAAATGGCAGGAAAAGCTGGTCTATCAGCGCGAGTCTGACGGGCTGTTCTTCTATGCTGAAGAAACCGAAAGTGGTTTCAACCTGTTTGACATTTCCACGGGCGAACCCACCGGAACCGCAGCCCCGCGCGAGGTGGTTCCGATCAAGCCGAATGCCGGCGTGCGGGGTGTGATCGGGTCGGCCCTGATCCAGTTTCAGATGATGGACCCCGATCTGGCCCGGCGCACGGCCGCCATCGACAACATCGCCAGCGACCCGTCGGCAGATTACCTTGAACCCCTGCGCGGCGCGATCGAAGGTGAGACGGACCCTGCGCTCAAGGACCGCAAGATCCGTGTCGAACGGCTTCTTTCGGCGCAGTTCGAGCCTGATCTTGCGGCGCGCATCGCCGCGATCCAGACCCTGTCCGAGGATATCAGTGTCGATGCCCGGTCGGTTCTGAACCAGCTCTTGGTCACCACGATGGATGTGGGTCCTGCTGTGCCGGAAGGGACAAACGTGGCGGCTGTCCTGACGCCCGGTTCCGCGGACCTGCCGCGCGATGCGGCCTATCAGATGCTGGTCGACAAGGGCATTGCCCCCGCCCTCGTCCCCCCCGATGCCGTCAAGGCGGCGCTGGTCGCGGCCATCGTTGACGGCAAAGTTGCGGGGGTCGCGGTCGAAACGCTCAACTCCTACGCCGCGCGTGCTGCCGCCTATGAAGCGCTTGCAGCGGCGGGATCGGTCCCGCCGCTGGTGACGGATGCCGAGATTGATGTGGCATTGTCGACCAACACCTTTTTCCTTGCCTATCGGGAATCGAGCCCCGAGGTGACCGATGCCGCATCCGCGGCGCTGGGAACGGTGACCACCCGTGTAGGCGCCTATCAGTTCGCAGACCTCGCACTGGACGCGATCTCGCTCGCCTCGATCTACTTCCTTGCCGCCATCGGACTTGCCATCACCTTTGGTGTGATGGGCGTCATCAACATGGCACATGGCGAGTTCATCATGATGGGCGCTTATACGGGCTATGTCGTCCAGCTGTTCATCCCGGACTACACGCTGTCGCTGATCGTGGCGCTGCCCTTGGCCTTTGCGGTGACATTTGGAGCCGGGGTGGCGATGGAACGACTGGTGATCCGCTGGCTCTATCACAGGCCACTCGAAACGCTGCTGGCCACCTTTGGGATTTCCATTGCGCTGCAACAACTGGCCAAAAACATCTTTGGCACGCAGGCGCGGCCCCTGACAGCGCCTGACTGGCTCAGTGGCGCGTGGATCGTGAATGACGTGGTGGGGATCAGCTATATCCGCATCGCGATCTTTGTTCTTGCCCTGATTTTTCTGTTCCTGCTGCTGTTTATCCTGAAACGCACCCGACTGGGCCTTGAGGTGCGGGCCGTGACGCAGAATCCGGGCATGGCCGCGTCAATGGGGATCAACCCGGACCGGATCAACATGCTGACCTTCGGTCTGGGGTCCGGCATCGCGGGCATCGCGGGTGTGGCCATCGGGCTTTATGCACAGGTCACGTCCGAGATGGGATCGAACTACATCGTGCAAAGCTTCATGACCGTGGTCGTGGGCGGCGTGGGCAATGTCTGGGGCACGCTGGCCGGGGCCACCCTGATCGGGTTCCTGCAAAAAGGGATCGAGTTCTTCAATCCCTCCAACACGCTTGCCGCACAGACCTACATGATCCTTTTCATCATCATCTTCATCCAGTTCCGGCCCAAGGGCATCGTCGCCCTCAAGGGCCGTGCGGCGGGGAACTGACCATGTCGCAGATGTTCAGCCCGTCCCTTGCCCTTCTTCTGGTCCCAAATATCCCGGGGGGGGCCGCAGGCGGGGGGCAGCGCCCCCCTTCGACGCCCGATCACGAGGGGGGGCGGTTCTGATGCGCAAGTCCTTCATCGCCCGGAACCCGTCGGTCCTTTACTTCCTGCTGGCGCTGTCGCTGTTCACCATCATCGTGACCGTCTTGTCCGAAGCGGCAGGGATCGGCTTCCTTTCTACCTCTTTCGTCAAGACGCTGGGCAAAACGCTTTGTCTTTGCCTGATCGCCGTCGCGATGGATGTGGTCTGGGGCTATTGCGGCATACTCAGCCTGGGTCATTTCGCCTTCTTCGGCATCGGCGGCTATGCGGTGGGCCAGTGGCTCATGTACGCCCGGACCGAGATCATCGTGGTCGAAAGCCTTGCCGGTTCCCCCCTGCCCGCAACCCCGCAGGAGATTTCGGATGCCATCGGCACCCAGATCTTTGGCGTCGTGGGATCGTCCGAGTTTCCGCTGATCTGGGCGTTTTCCGACAGCCTGTTCCTGCAACTGCTGATGGTGGTTCTGGTGCCGGGCCTGCTGGCGCTTGTCTTTGGCTGGCTGGCGTTCCGGTCGCGCGTGACAGGGGTCTATCTGTCGATCCTGACGCAGGCGATGACGCTGGCGCTCTCGCTTTACCTCTTCCAGAATGATTCGGGCCTGCGCGGCAACAACGGGCTTTCGGGATTGCAGAACATTCCCGGTCTCGGGTCCGTCGGCCAGGACGTGATTTCGCTGGCCTTCTTCTGGGCCTCGGCGCTGGCGTTGGCGCTGGGCTACATCCTGTTCGCCTGGGTCGTGTCGGGCAAAATGGGATCTGTCATCCGGGCCATCCGCGATGACGAGGCGCGGGTGCGGTTTCTGGGCTATCATGTGGAGAGCTACAAGCTATTTGTCTTTACCATCACGGCAGTGGTCGCAGGCATCGCCGGGGCGCTGTATTATCCGCAGGCAGGGATCATCAACCCGGCCGAGATCGCGCCCATCGCCTCGATCTATCTTGCGGTCTGGGTGGCCATTGGCGGGCGCGGGCGGCTTTATGGAGCCGTGATCGGCGCGGCGTTGGTTTCTCTCTTGTCGTCCTACTTCACGGGCGGCGGCGCGCCCGACATCAACCTGGGTTTCTACACGATCCTCTGGACGGATTGGTGGCTGGTGCTCTTGGGCATTTCCTTTGTCGCGGTCACCCTGTTCTTTCCCAAGGGGATCGGTGGCCTGTTCGACCTTCTGGTGCGCAAGCAGGAGCCTGACCGGCAGGGCGATTATGGCCCGGATGAAGGGTCGTGGCGGCAAGAGGAGGGCAAGCCATGAACTCGCTTCTTGAAGTATCGGGCGTGTCGGTCACATTCGACGGGTTCAAGGCAATCAACAACCTGTCAATCAGCATTGGTGAGGCCGAGTTGCGGGCTGTGATCGGGCCGAATGGCGCGGGCAAGACCACGTTCATGGATATCATCACCGGCAAGACCAAACCGCAGTCCGGCCGGGTCCTTTGGGGCCCTAGGTCGATCTCTTTGCTGTCCATGTCGGAAAGCCAGATCGCCCGCATCGGCATCGGGCGGAAGTTCCAGCGCCCGACCGTGTTTGAGGCGCAGACGGTGCAAGACAACCTCGACATGGCGCTCAAGAACAAGCGGGGCCCCTTCGATGTGCTGTTCTCGCGCAAGTCGAAAGACGATCTTGAACGGGTTGCGGCCATCGCCGAGGAGATCGGCCTGACCAGTTCCCTGCCCCGCCCGGCGGGCGAGTTGTCCCATGGGCAGAAGCAATGGCTGGAGATCGGGATGCTGCTCGCGCAGGACCCGCAGCTTCTTTTGGTTGACGAACCAGCGGCGGGCATGACCCCCGCCGAGCGGGAACACACGACTGATCTGCTCAAGCGTGCGGCACAGACCCGGGCCGTCGTCGTGGTGGAGCATGACATGGAGTTTGTCCGCAGGCTCGACTGCAAGGTCACCGTTCTGCACGAGGGGCGGGTTCTGGCCGAAGGCTCGCTTGACCATGTGACGCAGAATCAGGACGTCATCGATGTCTATCTGGGGCGCTGAAGATGCTTGAGATACAGGGACTCACGCTCAGATACGGGCAAAGCCAGATCCTGAACGGGATCGACCTGATCGCGCGGCCGGGGCAGGTGACGGCGGTCATGGGCACGAATGGGGTCGGCAAGACCAGCCTTCTCAAGGCAATCTCCGGGCGGCACCCCTTTGCGGCGGGCACGATCCGGTTGGACGGCAAGGATCTGAACCACCTGTCCGCCTTTGAGGCGGCCCGCGCAGGAATCGCCTATGTCCCGCAGGGGCGCGAGGTGTTTCCGTTGCTGACGGTGACCGAAAACCTAGAATCCGGCTTCGCCTGCCTGCCTGCGGCTGACCGCAGCATTCCGGCCCGCATCTATGACCTCTTCCCGGTGCTGAAAGAGATGAAGGACCGGCGCGGGGGCGACCTGTCGGGCGGGCAGCAACAACAATTGGCGATCGCCCGAGCGCTGATCACAAAGCCGCGCGTACTGCTTCTGGATGAGCCAACCGAGGGCATCCAGCCCAATATCATCAAACAGATCGGCAGGGTCATTGCCGGTCTGCGGGACGAAGGCGAGATCGCCATCGTCCTGGTCGAACAGTATTTCGATTTCGCTTTCGGCCTTGCCGACGAATTTGTCGCGCTGAACCGGGGCAGCGTCGTGCTGCGGGAACCCAAGGCGCAGGTCAGCCGCGAAAAGCTTTTGGAACGCGTGTCGATCTGAAACGACAAAGGCCGCCGGACGGACCGGCGGCCTTTGCCATGCACAAGGTGCAGCAGATTACTGCGCAGCCGGGGCCGACAGTTGCACGAGATAGGCGTAGACGTTGTACGCGTCTTCTGCGTTGCGAAGCTGGAACGACATCTTGCCGCGGGCGCGGTTGTCGTCGAGTTGTGCCCGCAGATAGCCGGTCGGATCCTGAACGTATTCCACGAAATGCGTTTCGTCCCAGACAGCGCCAGTCTGACCGAAGGCGATGATGGAATCACCGTACTCAAAGCCTTCATAGGTGCCGGGGATGCGCCCGGGCATCTGGTACAGGTTCGGACCGGTCTTGGAATTGCGGCCGGCCAGAACCTCGTCGCCATTCTGGACAACGTGGCAAGCCACGCAGTTACGCGCAAAAACCTCTTCGCCCGCGGCGGCATCACCTTGCGTTGATACCTGAGCGAAAGCGGGGGCCGACAACAGCGCCATGGCGGCGGCCAGTGTCAGATGTTTCATTCGGAAGTCTCCCTTGTGATATGATTGGCGGTCCGATCGCTGATCCGGATCGCCTGTGACCGTGAGCCCCAGTCGCAGCGTAAAATAGAGGAAGTTGGACGATGGTCCAGCCCCCCCGAGAAAGATACGCGCGCCTTCGCCGTCAGGCGACGGCGTGGGCAATGGCGCACTGCTTCCACAGGCTCGTCAGGGCCGCAACAAGGTGATCGATATCGGCATCCGTGTGCAGCGGCGACGGGGTAAAGCGCAAACGCTCGGTCCCCTTCGGCACGGTCGGATAGTTGATCGGCTGCACATAGATTCCCCATTCCCGCATCAGGTAATCGGCCAGCATCCGGGTCTTGACGGGGTCCTTGATCAGGACCGGTACGATGTGGCTGTCGTTCTTCATGTGCGGAATGCCCGCGCGGTCAAGTGCGGCCCGCAGGCGGGCGACCTGACGGCGCTGCTGGGCGCGTTCGATCTCGGACACTTTGAGATGGGCGATGGAAGTCCGGGCTGCGGCGGCAACGGCTGGCGGCAGAGCGGTGGTAAAGATAAAACCCGACGCAAACGACCGGATGAAGTCGCAAAGCGCGGCAGAGCCAGTGATATAGCCGCCGACCACGCCAAAGGCCTTGCCCAGAGTTCCTTCGATCAGGGTGATCCGGTCGGCGACGCCGTCCCGTTCCGAAACGCCGCCGCCATGGGCGCCATACATGCCAACGGCATGAACCTCGTCCAGATAGGTCATGGCGCCGTATTTCTCGGCCACTTCGACGATTTCCCTGATCGGGGCAATATCGCCGTCCATGGAATAGACCGACTCAAAGGCCACGATCTTGGGCGCGTTGGCGGGCAGCGCCTTGAGCTTGGCCTCAAGATCGGCCACGTCGTTGTGCTTCCAGATGACCTTGTGGGCACGGGAATGACGGATGCCTTCGATCATTGATGCGTGGTTGCCCGAGTCCGACAGGATGATGCAGTCCTTGAGACGCGAGCCAAGGCAGGACAGCGCCGCCCAGTTGGACACATAGCCCGAGGTGAACAGAAGCGCGGCTTCCTTGCCGTGCAGGTCGGCCAGTTCGCGTTCGAGAAGCAGGTGGTCGTGATTGGTGCCCGAAATGTTGCGCGTGCCGCCGGAACCTGTGCCGGTGCGGTGAACGGCCTCGCACATAGCCTCGATCACCTTGGGGTGCTGGCCCATGCCAAGGTAGTCGTTCGAACACCAGACCGTAACGTCGCTCACACCGTCTTCGGTATGGCGTCCCGCCTTGGGAAACTTGCCCGCCTTGCGCTCAAGCTCTGCAAAGTAGCGGTAGTTGCCTTCGGCCTTGAGCGCGTCCAGCTGTTCGTTGAAGAGGGCATCAAAGTTCATCACAGTGTCTTTCTGCTTTGGTCATTCGCGTGTGACTTGTGGTCCGGCAGCATCCACCGCCAGAGTTTTGCATCCGGCAGGGGAACCACCATCAGCCAGTGTTCAAGAAGTGCCAGCGCAGAGAGCGCTGCGAGCAGGGTAAAGGTTGCATCCCCGGCAAGGTCTTTGACCGAGATCAATCTTTCTATGAAACATCCGACCGCAAAGGTCAGGACGGTGATCGAGACCGCAAAGACCGGGGTGACCGGCCCTTTGCGGAAGTATCCCTTTAGGTGATCAAGCCGCGCGGGAATGAATTCAAGGTTGATGCGCGGCACACCAAAGAAAAGATTCAGCTTGGCGGAAACCCGCGCGACATAGAGCACCAGATAGGTCCAGAGTGCGACCTTGTTCCCTTCGCCCTGGGACATCACCACGATCAGGAACAGTCCCAGTGTCAGCGCAATCTCGTGGTGCGCAACGGTATTCCACGCCCGCCAGAAGCGCGCCCCGCCGGTCAGTCCCGGCGGACAGGGACGCCGTTCCGGGCCGGTCACGATCCCGGCAAGAAAGGCAAGCTCAATCCAGCCCCAGATCGCCAGAGCCCCCAGAAAACCTGCGTAGACTGCAACGACGCTTTGTCCGGGCAGGGAGGTGATCACGCCAGCCACCCCAAGAGCGAGCATGGGAATACCCGCCAGCACGACCATCCCATGCGCCGCCCCGCCTTGCCGGTCAGCCCAGCGCACGGCAAGCAGGATCATCCCGGTGAAAAACCACCAGAGGAAAATCGCAATCAGGGCAAGGGTGACGGGGTGGCTCATGATCTTCTTTGGGCTTCTTTGTCTTCCAAATACCTCGGGGGGGCCGCAGGCGGGGGGCAGAGCCCCCCTCCGACGGGTCAGTAAGCAGGCTGCAGACGCGGGTTTTCCGGCACCTCGTTCGGGATCGACGGGATCGTGAGGAGCGAGATGAAGGCCACGGCCGCCTTGGCCGATCCGGCCTGCCGCTTGAACCAGCCACCGATGCCGCCTTGCTTGCGGCCCTCGGCAATCTGGTGGTTGGCGGCTTCCATCCGGTCAAGGTTGGGCTGCCAGCGCGGGCTGTCGATATCCAGCGTCAGCGGGAACACCTGACGTGAGATCTCGCTCGTCTTCTTGAAGACGTCATAGCCGTATTGCTTGGGATCAACCCCAAGCGCGGCATGGAAAGCCGGGCGCTGGTGATCCCGCACGCTCATCGTCGAATAGACGGCGGTGAGGAAGAACTTGATCCACAGCTTGTTGACGCCCGAGGTCAGCTTCGGGTCGGTCTTCATCAGCAAGGCAAAAGCCTCGCCATGGCGGAACTCGTCGTTGCACCATTCACGGAACCATTTGAAGATCGGGTGGAACCGCAGTTCCGGGTTCTTTTCCAGATGGCGGTAGATGGTGATGTACCGGGCGTAGCCGATCTTCTCGCTCAGATAGGTCGCGTAGTAGATGAACTTGGGCCGGAAGTAGGTGTATTTCTTGGCCTGGGTCAGGAAGCCAAGGTTCACCGCGATCCCGGCTTCGCGCAGGGCGTCGTTGATGAAACCGGCATGGCGGGCCTCATCACGGGCCATCAGCTGGAAGAGGGTTGTGATGTCCTCGTTCTTGCCGCGGCGCTTCATCTCTTTGTAGAGCACGCAGCCCGAGAATTCGGCGGTGCAGGATGAGATGAGAAAGTCGATGAACTCGGCCTTCAGTTTCGGCTCCATCCCGTCCCAGTCGATATGGTCCCAGTCGGCGTTTTTCTTGAAATGGCCCGTGTTGGGGTCAGCCTTCATTTCGTTGATGAGCGCGTCCCAGGTGGTGCGGACCGAAGAAACGTCGATGGCGTCCATCTCGTCATAGTTGGTGGTGTAGAAACGCGGGGTCAGCAGCGTGTTCTGCAGGGCGACACGGGTCGCGCTTTCGCTGTCGATGACTTCCTGCCGTTCCAGCGCCTCTTCGGCGGTGGTGGCGTCGGCAGAGTGGAGGGGGGTCAGGGCGTTCATGCCATCACCTCGTCAGAGAAGGAAAATTCGCAAAGTTCCATGAATTCGAAATCGCCCGTCGCGCGGGTCCAGAGCTGTTCCAGCTTGGATGCGCGGGTGATGATGGCGATGCGCTTTTCCTCGATCACTTCGCCATAGGGCGCCATGATCTCGGGGCCTTGCACGAGCACGGTGTCGCCCGGATAGACGACGGCGCCGTTTTCGAATTTCACATGTGCGGACAGCTCGTCAAACCGGTGACTGACCGTCACGGTGCAGGGGGCTGTTTCTTTCGTCCTTGTCAGAAGTCCCATGTCTTTGTTCCCTTTTCGCAATTCCAGCCGGGGGCTAACCGGCCGGATTCCAGTCCACGATCCGCGCAAAGGCGGCAGCATTGTCGGCGCCATATCCCGTCACTTCGACCGCCATTCCGGTCTTGTCGTCGATGATCGCGATATGTCCGTCTTCCCGGCGCACAACGCGCACCGGGTCATTTCCAGTAATGTCGTCAAGCTGGCGGGCGCGGTCGATCATGCGGCCCATGACGCCGATGAAACCGGCCTTGTCGTCGGATGACAGCGCGATCTGCGCGCCGGTCGCCGCGTCCGTCACGATGTAAAGCCCGCTGCGTTCGCCGGTCAGGATCACCTCGCGTTCTGCGGCAATGGGGGCGCGTTCAAGAACACCTTCCATTGGACGGTTGGTAAGGCGGGCAAAGGCGGCAAGTGCAATTGTCCCTATCATCAGGGCGAACATCGCCTGCACCAGGAACCGGGGCACCAGTTCCTTGTTGTCGGGGTGACGCATCCGGATTTGTTCGATTGCCATGACGGTGCGCTCCTATTCGGCCGCGACGGCGATGCCGCCGGACTGGATGCGGTGGTCCTGCGTCTGTGACAACCGGGTTTCGGCCGCCTCGGCAAGGATCGCGGCCACCTTGCTGGCATCGGCGACGCAGCGCAGCGCAGGCTGGGGGCGGGCGATGTACCAGGGGCGGATATGCGGCCAGGTCATCAGGTAGGACAGCTTGGTCGGGCCGATCAGTTCAAGGGCAATCGTCCCGGTTCCACCTTTGCGCAGATCAAGGTCTGCATTGCCGATCCACTGGTACGGGATGTTGAGCGTCATGGTCAGCGCCGCACCGATGCGCATGCCGACCCGCTTGTTCGTCAGGGTATAGACGGTGGCCCGCGCCTGCACCCAGGCATAGCCATAGACCAGACCGCAGGCGATCAGTCCGATCACAAGGAACACCATGCCATGGGCCAGTGCGATGGGCAGAGGATAGATTGCCGCAGACACGGTTGCACGCCAAAGCGACAGAAACACAAAGTATCCGGCCACCCAGCGCAGGCCGAGTGCCTCTTGTGCCAGGGCCCAGGCATCAGGGGCACCTTGCCAGAGGATATGCTCTCCCTCGGGAAGCTTTTCCGGCAGCCCCCTGACCGGTTCAAAGTCAAAGTCGTCGTGGCTCATGTCGTTCGCTCCTTCCGCGTTCCCCGGCGGATGTGTGAACCGTCCCGCTGGCTGGGCAGGACGGCCAGAGTGGTTCAGATCGCCGGTTCGAGCCGGTCGGGGGAGGCGTAGAGCGTGCCGCCCGCATAGTAGCCCGTGATTTTGTCTTCCTCGAGCAGTGTCACTTCATCCGGTGACTTGGTCTGCGGCACGCCCTCAAAGTTGTGGGCATAGAGGGAGCGCACGACGACGCGGTTGTCCTTGATCCGCGTCATGTTGATCGGGACAAGACGGGTCTTTCCGGTGCCTTCAGGGTTCAGGTCCACGGTCAGATAGCGGACCATGTTTTCCGGCACGTCGACCCAAAGGTCGGTGATGCGTCCGACAACTTCACCATCGCCGCCTACCACGACCTTGCCACGCGGATCACGCCCGGCCGAAACGCGGAAGGCCGACAGGGTCGACATCGGCCGGATCTTGGGATGGCCATGGGCGTCAAGCTCGGGCACGTCGCGGCGGTTCGCCCAGGACGCGGGACCGACACCATCCAGCATCGGATCGCCGGTCGGCACATAGGGAGAACCCGCCGATTTCGACGTGCGGGCCAGTGCCAGATCAGTCCGGTCGGCACGCTGGCCCGACGGCACAGTCACATCGCCCCGTCCATGGGGAAGGTGAAACGTCTTGTCCTTGGTCGGAACCGGGAACGGGCCCTGATTGATGGCCTTGTGCCCGTCGTCATCAACAAGCGGAAAGCCTTCACGCATGTTTTCGGTTTGAAGATAGTAGATCAGCCCGGCGAAAAAGATCCAGAACATCCAGAGCGCGATGAGCGCCAGGTCCACGTTGCCGAAGAAAGTCACACCAACCATTGTCGTTATCCTCCGTTGGTCAGGTCGGGAAATCGGACAGCTCGAGCTTGACCGATTCTTCCGAATCCATCGCACGGGCCCTTACCAACGGGCCAAGTGCGACGAGGGTGATGAAAAGAAGGCCGATCTCGATCTGGTAAACGACCGAGTAGCCGGTGGCAGACGTGGCGAGCGCCTCTCCGAACACGCCGTTCCCGGCGGCGTGGTTGACGAGGTCACGCAAGGCGCCCCCGATCAGGATGGAAAGCCCGGCCCCGGTGGCCTGCGCGGCCCCCCAGGCACCAAGGGCCAGACCGCGCCCTGCGATACCTTGAACCGGCATCGTCATGGCTGCGGTCAGAAGTGCGACCGAGAAGAGGCCGCCGCCGAAACCGATCAGAATGGCCCCGACGTAGAAAATAGCGACCGACCCGAAGGGGGCGGCAAAGATCACGCAGGTGAAGGCGACGATCCCGGCAAGGATGCCCCGCGCGGCCATGCGATACGGGTCCATCCCGCCCGCGAGCCAACGGGCGGCAAGACCGAAACCGGCCAGCGCGCCAAGGGCCCACATCGCAGTCAGAAGCGTCGTCGCTGCGACGGGCAGGCCCATCACTTCGCCGCCGTAGGGCTCAAGCAGAACGTCCTGCATGTTAAAAGCCAGCGCGCCAAAGAACACGACGGCAAGAATGCGTCCGGCATCACCGCCGCTGGCAAAATCGGCCCAGGCTTCGCGGAACGTCGGCCCCTTGGCCTCGCGTTCGGCCTTGGTCATCGGGGAAAGCTTTTCCTGCTTCCACAGCGCGATCAAGTTGAGGACGATCGTCACCACCGCCGTGCCTTGTACGATCTGGACCAGCCGCAGAGCCGAGAAGTCACGCAGCAGCGTCCCAAGGATGATCGCCGAAAAGACCATGCCGATCAGGTACATGACATACAGAAGCGCCACGACCTTGGGCCGCGTTTCTTCGGTCGCGCGGTCGGCAGCAAGAGCCAGACCGGCGGTTTGCGTCATGCTCATGCCCAGACCAGTGAGCAGAAAGGCCAGACCCGCACCCACATATCCGGCCCAGCCCGCGTCGATGGCATGGTCGCCGGACAGCACGAGAAGCGCCATCGGCATGATCGCCAACCCGCCGAACTGCCAGAGGGACCCGAACCAGAGATAGGGAACCCGCTTCCAGCCGATGGCAGAACGGTGATTGTCGGACTGAAAGCCCAGAAGGGCCCGGAACGGGGCGACCAGCACGGGAATGGCAATCATCAGGGCGACGATGGTCGCCGGAACGTGAAGCTCGACGATCATCACGCGGTTCAAAGTACCCAGAAGCAGGACCTGCGCCATGCCGACGGAGATCTGGAACAACGACAGCCGCAAAAGCTGGTTCAGCGGCAAGAGATCACTGGCCGCATCCGCGAAGGGAAGATAGCGGGAGGTCAGACGGTGCAGGTGTTTGGCCTTGAAGATCATGCGCGAAGCCCCTGAAAGACCAGCGCGGTCGAGATGTAGAAACCGGATTTGACCCGTTCGATTTCCGCCACGCGCCCCGGGACGCCCGCCTT
This sequence comes from Rhodobacterales bacterium, assembly GCA_041752495.1. Taxonomy (GTDB): domain Bacteria; phylum Pseudomonadota; class Alphaproteobacteria; order Rhodobacterales; family Rhodobacteraceae; genus JAPLPE01. The sequence goes on along the minus strand of JBGSWJ010000299.1, from coordinate 28,278 downwards.
GCGCACGGCATCGGCAATGCCTGCGGTCGTGTGCGGGATCATCGTGGGGGAACGGTCCGAACGGGGGAATAGCTTGCCCAGGTTCCACATGACCATCAGGGCCGTGGTACGCGGGGCGACGGTAAAGACGAACTTACCTGACAGGCGCGGGCCAACCTTGGCCAGGATGCCCGCCACATCGGGGGCCGCGTAGTAGATCATCGAATCCATGGCGAGCGCATGGTCAAACCGGCCCAACGCCGGGTCCGTCATGTCGCCGGACCGCCAGTCGATCTGACCGGCCAGATGGGCCGGGGTGCGCTTGCGGGCGATGTCGATCAGCGAAGGCGAGATGTCGATTGCGGTGACATGCGCCCCGCGTTCGGCAAGTTCAAACGCCATGAGACCCGTGCCGCAACCCGCATCCAGCACCCGCAACCCGGTCAGGTCGGCAGGCAACTGGTCCAGCATCAGCGCGCGCATCCGGTCCCGGCCCGCGCGCACGGTGGCGCGGATGCCGGAAACAGGCGCATCCGAGGTCAGCTTTTCCCAGGTCTGGGTCGCTGTCCGGTCGAAGTAATCCTCGACCCTGGCGCGGGTGGCGACGTAGTCGGCCATGGTTCAATCAAACCCCAGCAGTTCAAAGATCTCGCGGTCAGGCAGGCAAGCGGGGGCGGAACCTTCGGTGCCGTTCCACAAGGTTTCGGCAAGGCGGACGTATTCCTTACGGACCTGGACGACGTCTTCGGCGTCCTCCATTTCAAAGATCGTCTTCTTCTTCAGACGGCTCCGCCGGATCGCATCAAGGTCAGGCATATGGGCCAGACGGTTAAAGCCGACGGTCTTGCAGTAGCGGTCGACCTCATCGGTGTTCTTGCTGCGGTTGGCAACGCAACCGGCAAGGCGGACCTTGTAGTTGGCCGACTTGGCCTGCACCGCCGCGATGATGCGGTTCATCGCGTAGATCGAGTCGAAATCGTTGGCCGTGACGATCAGCGCCCGGTCGGCATGCTGCAGGGGCGCGGCAAAGCCACCGCAGACCACATCGCCCAGCACGTCGAAGATCACAACGTCGGTGTCTTCAAGCATGTGATGCTGCTTGAGCAGCTTGACGGTCTGGCCGACGACATAGCCGCCACAGCCAGTGCCAGCGGGCGGGCCACCAGCCTCGACGCATTTCACGCCGTTGAAACCTTCGAATACGAAATCCTCGGGGCGGAGTTCTTCGGAATGGAAATCCACATCTTTCAGGATGTCGATCACCGTCGGCACCAGGCGGCCTGTCAGCGTGAAGGTCGAGTCATGCTTGGGGTCACAGCCGATCTGCAGAACGCGTTTGCCCAGCATGGAAAAGGCCGCCGAGAGGTTCGACGAGGTCGTCGATTTGCCGATGCCGCCCTTGCCATAGACGGAAAAGACCTTGGCGCCTGTGATCTGCGCTTCGGGGTCCTGATGGACCTGAACCGAGCCTTCGCCGTCAAGGCCGCGCAGGTTGGGGATTTCGTCTCTGGGGCTCATGAATGCGTCCTTTCAATGGGCGCGAGGGTCCGTATCTTCTTCTGGTTCCAAGTATCCCGGGGGTCCGGGGGCTGGCCCCCGGTCCTGCGGGCGGGGATGGCGCGACAGTCTGTCATTCGGCTGCGATCCCTTCCATGCGGTCTTCGATGGCATCGGCTGCGTTCTGCAGCGCGGCAAGTGTCGCGGCGTCGGGCGTCCAGTAGGCGCGGTCCGACGCTTCAAGCAGGCGGTTCGCCATCCGCATTGACGCCTGCGGGTTCAGTGCCGCCAGCCGCTCGCGCATCGCCTCATCCAGAACAAACGTCTCGGACAGACGCTGATAGACCCAAGGCTCCACCTCGCCCGTCGTTGCCGACCAACCTATCGTGTTGGTGATCTGCGCCTCGATCTGGCGAACGCCTTCGTGGCCGTGCTTGAGAAGGCCTTCGTAGAATTTGGGGTTCAGGCTGCGCGACCGCGTTTCGAGCGCGACCTGTTCCTGCAGGGTGCGGACCTTTGCCGAACCACGAGTCTGATCGCCGATGTAGATGGCGGCAGACTGGCCGCCCTTGGCGCGCTTCACAGCGCGGGCAATGCCGCCCAGCGTGTCGAAATAGTGGTCCACCGTCGTCACGCCGAGTTCGACGGATTCAAGGTTCTGGTAGGCAATATCCACGTCCTTGAGCGTGGCCTGCAGCAGGGCCGTGTTCCGCGTAGCCTTGCCCGTCACGCCATAGGCAAAGGACTTGCGGTTCTCATAGGCGTCGGCCAGTTCGTCCTCTTCGCCAAAGACCGACTGATCGACCAGCGTGTTGACGTTGGACCCATAAGCCCCTTCGGCATTCGAGAAGACGCGGAGGGCCGCCGTTTCAATATCGCATCCCGTTTTGGCTTGATAGGCGAGCGCATGGGCGCGGATGAAGTTCCGGTCTTCGGGCTCATCTGCCATGGCGCATTTCAGCGCGGCTTCGGCCAGCATGCGGGTCTGCAAAGGCAGAAGATCGCGGAAGATGCCCGAGAGCGTGACGATCACGTCGATCCGCGGGCGGCCGAGTTTCGCCAGCGGGATCAGGTCCGCACCGGACAGGCGGCCGTAGCTGTCAAACCGCGTCGTGCAACCCATGAGCGCCAGCGCCTGCGCAATCGGGGCGCCGTCGGATTTGATGTTGTCCGAACCCCAAAGGACCAGCGCAACGGTGCGTGGCAGGCTTTGATGCGTGTCGAGCAGAAGTTGCGCCTGTTTCGCGCCATCGGCCATCGCAAATGCGGTGGGCATGCGGAACGGGTCAAAAGCGTGGATATTGCGGCCCGTCGGCAGGATTTCCGGTGAGCGGATCAGGTCACCACCCGGCACAGGCGGGATGTAGCGGGCCGAAAGGGCGCGCATCAGCGCATTCAATTCGTTTTCGCCTGACAGCATCTCGTCAATCCGGGCGCGGTCGGCGGCGGACCGTTCGGGCATCAGGCGGATCATGTCGTGGCGGGCGGCTGCCGACATAGGCTTGCCCACGATGTGCAGGCCATCGGGGATCAGCGAGCCTTCAGTTTCCAGAACAGTAAGCCAAAGCTTGCTGATATCCCGCGCATTCAGGTCAACGGCATTGGCCTGCGCCCGGATCAGCTGTTCCAGATCATCACGGGCCGAGTCGACGGCCTCCATGTTCCGCCAGCGAGTCAGGCTGTCCTTGAGTTCCTGCAGACCCTTGTAGAGCCCGGCAGCGGCCAGCGGCGGGGTCAGGTGGGTGATCGTGATGGCGTTGGAACGGCGCTTGGCCAGCGACGCCTCGGACGGGTTGTTCGCGGCGTAAAGGTAGACGTTGGGCATTTCGCCGATAAGCCGGTCGGGCCAGTCGCGGGCACCCAGACCGGCCTGCTTGCCCGGCATGAATTCAAGCGCGCCATGCATCCCGAAATGGAGGATGACATCCGCCTCGAACGTGTTGCGCAGCCACATGTAGAACTGCACGAAGGCATGGGTCGGTGCGAAACCGCGTTCGAACAGAAGGCGCATCGGGTCGCCTTCATAGCCAAAGGTCGGCTGAACTCCGACAAAGACATTGCCGAAGTGCTGGCCCAGAATGAATACGCCGCGCCCGTCCGACTGCACCTTGCCGGGGGCGGGACCCCAGACGGCCTCGATCACCTTGAGCGGCGGGGTCGTGCGGACGATGGTTTCCACGTCGACCTGGGCCGCGACATTGGCGGGCTGGCCGTAGGTGCGGGCATTGCCCTGCAGGACGGCGGTGCGCAGGTCATCCACGGTCGCGGGCACATCAACGGCATAGCCTTCGGCCTTCATCCGGGTCAGCGTGTTGAACAGGCTCTCAAAGACCGACAGGTAGGCGGCCGTGCCGACAGCGCCTGCGTTGGGCGGGAAGCCGAACAGGACGATACCGACCTTCTTGTCTGCGTTCCGCTTCTGATGCAGGCGGGCAAGGCGGAGGGTCTTTTCGGCCAACGAGGAAATGCGTTCATGGCATGGGGCCATCGCCTTGCATTCGGACTGGCCCTTGCAGGCATGCGAACAGCCGGTGCAGCCGTCGTCGCCATGACGGCCGGCAAAGACAGTCGGGTTCGTCGCGCCGTCGATTTCCGGCAGGGCCACGAGCATCGTGGTTTCGATGGGGCCAAGGCCCTGAGAGCTTGACGACCACTGGCCCAGTGTCTGGAATTCAAGCGGTTGTGCCGCGACATAGGGCACGTCGAGTTTGGTCAGAAGCTCAATCGCCGCCGGGCTGTCGTTATAGGCGGGGCCGCCGATGAGCGAGAAGCCGGTGAGCGAAACCATTGCGTCGACCCGGCCCTGAAAAAAGGACTCGATCGCGGGACGGCCGTCGAGGCCACCGGCAAAAGCGGGGATAACGCGCATCCCTTTGGCCTCGAACGCGCGGATCACTGCGTCATAATGGGCGTTGTCCGAGGACAGGATATAGGACCGCAGCATCAGGATGCCGACCGTCGCCACCGGGTTGGCCGGGCCGGGGAGCGCGGCAAGGTCGGTTGTGATGTGATGGCCGGGCAGGTCGGGGTGATAGACGCCGACCTCGGGATATTCGATGGGGGCTTTGGACTTGGCCCCGTGCCAGTCCTTGCGGTCGGCATAGCGCGACAGCAGGAACCGGATCATCTGTTCGATATTGTCGTCAGACCCCCCCAGCCAGTACTGCATCGACAGAAACCAGGCCCGCAGATCCTGTGCCTTGCCGGGGATCAGACGAAGCAGCTTGGGCAGGGTCCGCAGCGCCTTCATCGTCTTGGCACCGCTGTCCGATCCGCCCTTGGACGAAGGTTTCAGAGACTTCAGCAGCTTCATCGTGGCCGAAGCGGGCTTCATCATGTCGAGATCACCCATACGGGTGAGTTTCACGATGGCGCTGTCGGCGATGAGGTTGACCATCGCGTCGCAATCATCCCGCCGAGCAACAAGGCTGGGCATGATGGCGGCGGTATGCTCTTCGAGGAAGAGGAGGTTGGTCACGATGATGTTGGCCTGCGCAATGGAGGCCTTGGCATCGGCAAGCGCCGCCGGGCTTTCGCCCCATTCGGCGGCGGCATGGATCGCGATTTCGAGTCCCGGGAAGTCAGCCACCAGCCGGTCGCGCACACGTGCTGCCGGACCCGCAGAATGCGAATCCAGCGTCAGTATGACGAAGCGGAAGCTGTCCTGATCCCGGCTATCGCGCATAGTGGGCCTTGGCCTCGTAAAGCGTGTCGATGCTGATCTGATGCAGGCCCTTTTCGGCAGCGTAGGTTTCCGTGTTCCGGCGTGCCTTGCCGCGCACAAAGAAGGGGATCTTCTTGAGTTCCTTTTCGGCGTCGTTCAGCCAGATGATGTTGCTGGGGACCGATTCTGCCAGGGCGGGTTCTGCGGGCCGCTCTTCCGCCCGGACGGGCGACGTCGCTGGGGCGGGTGTTTCGGCGGCGACTGGTTGGGACACGGGCTTGGGCGCGTGGCCGCCATGGTGGCTGGCGCCGGCTTCGTCGTGGAATTCGAAGTCCTCGCGGAACATGGTGAGGAGATGTTCCTCGAGCCCCATGACAAGCGGATGGATCAGCGTGTCAAAGAGGACGTTCGCGCCCTCGAACCCCATGACAGGGGAATAGCGGGCCGGGAAATCCTGCACATGAACGGGGGCCGAGATGACGGCGCAGGGAATGCCCAGACGTTTGCCGATATGGCGTTCCATCTGGGTGCCCATGATCATTTCGGGCGACAGCGCCTCGATCGTCGATTCGACTTCGAGGTAGTCGTCGGTGATCAGGGCTTCGAGGCCGAATTCCTTGGCCATGGCGCGGACTGGACGGGCCATTTCGCGGTTGTAGCAGCCCATGCCGACAACTTCGAACCCCATCTCGTCGCGGGCCATGCGGGCCATGGCCATGACATGGGTGCCGTCGCCAAAGATGAAGACGCGCTTGCCGGTGAGATAGGTTGAGTCGACTGAGCGCGACCACCAGGGCAGGCGCAGTCGGGATTCGTCATAGGCGGCGTCGCGGTTGGTGATTTTGACGACTTCGGCAATGAAGTCGCGGGTCGCGCCGACGCCGATTGGGATGACCTTTGTGAAGGGCTGGCCGTGGTTCTTTTCCAGCCAGCGGGCGGCGGATTCGCCGGTTTCGGGGTAGAGGAGGACGTTGAAATGCGCGGCGGGCAGGCGGGCGATGTCGGCCGGGGTCGCGTTCAGCGGGGCCACGACGTTCACGCCGATGCCAAGGTCGGACAGGAGGCCGGTGATTTCCTCGACATCGTCACGATGACGAAAGCCCAGGGCGGTGGCGCCAAGGACGTTGGCCGTGATGCGAGCGGTCCGGTCCTGCTTGCGGGCGAGGTGGCGGACGATCTGGAGGAACGTCTCATCCGCGCCAAAGTTTTCCTTGCGCTGGTATGAGGGGAGTTCCAGCGGAATGACGGGGATCGAGAGGCCAATCGCCTCGGCCAGACCGCCGGGATCGTCCTGGATCAGTTCGGCGGTGCAGGAGGCGCCGACGATGATGGCCTGCGGGTTGAAGCGGGCGACGGCATCGGCGCAGGCATCCTTGAACAGCGTCGCCGTGTCGGACCCCAGATCACGGGCCTGGAAGGTGGTGTAGGTGACGGGCGGGCGGTGGTTACGCCGTTCGATCATTGTGAACAGCAGGTCGGCATAGGTGTCGCCCTGCGGGGCGTGCAGAACGTAGTGCAGGCCTTTCATCGCGGTGGCGACACGCATGGCACCGACATGCGGCGGGCCTTCATAGGTCCAGACGGTGAGTTTCATGGCTGGCCCCCGGGGGCTGTCTGCCCCCGGACCCCCGAAGGTATTTTTGCGACGAAGAAACCAAAGGTGCGGGTCATTCAGCGGCCTCGAGCTTCAGAAGGGATTTGCGGCGGAGCGGGCGGGAGAAGAGTCCGGCAAGGTCACCTGCCTGTTCGTAGAAATGGACGGGCGTGAAGACGAGTTCGATGGCCCATTTGGTGGAAAGCCCTTCAGCCTCGAGCGGGTTGGCAAGGCCGAGACCGCAGACGGTGAGATCGGCGCGGGCGGCGCGGGCGCGGGCGAGTTGCTTGTCCACGTCCTGCCCTTCGGAAATGACCGGACCGGCGGGGAGGAGGTCGAGATCGGGGCCGACGAGGGCATCGTGGATATAGGGGGAGCCGACCTCGATCGCGGTCATGCCGCATTCGCGGGTGAGGAAGCGGGCGAGCGGGATTTCAAGCTGGCTGTCGGGGAAGAAGAAGACCGACTTGCCATTCAGGGTCTCGGCAGCCTGCGCGATGGCCTTGCGGGCGCGGGCGCGGGGGGCGTCGGTGACCTGTGCGAACAGGCTTGCGGGCACGTCGAATTCGGCGGCGATGGCCGATAGCCAGGCGGTCGTGCCTTCCTCGCCGAAGGGGAAGGGGGCGGGCAGGTGACGGGCGCCGCGGCGTTCCAGCGCTGCGTGGGTATCGCCAAGGAAGGGTTGGACGAGCGCGAAGACAGTGTTCGCGCCGACGGCGGTTTCCTGATCGATCCGGTGGGCGGGCAGGCAGCGGATCGGGCCGATGCCCATGGCACGCAGCATGCCGAGCATCTGGTCTTCGACCACATCCGGGAGCGCGCCCACGATGAGAAGTTCGCGGGCCTGCGTTTCCTTGAGGACCGGAACCATGCTGGCCAGAGCGGCGTCTTCGCCCTGCGTAAAGGTTGTCTCGATCCCCGAGCCGGAATAGTTCAGCACGCGCACATGCGGGGCATGCTGCGCGTTCAGGCGTTCGGCAGCGCGATGCAGGTCGATCTTGATGACCTCGGACGGGCAGGAGCCCACGAGGAAGAGTTGGCGGATGTCTGGACGGCGGGCAAGGAGCTGCGCCACCACACGGTCAACCTCTTTCTGGGCGTCGGCCATGCCGGCGAGATCGGTCTCTTCCAGGATCGCCGTTCCGAATCGGGGTTCGGCAAAGATCATCACGCCTGCTGCCGATTGGAGGAGGTGGGCGCAGGTCCGGCTACCCACGACGAGGAAGAAGGCATCCTGCATCTTGCGATGCAGCCAGATGATCCCCGTCAGGCCGCAAAAAACCTCGCGCTGGCCGCGTTCCTTGAGCACAGGGGCCGTCCGGCAACCGCCATTCATGGGAGGAGTGAGGGCGGTCATGCAGAGACTCCTTGGGCGGCATCCGCACGGGCCGCATCAAGGCGGGCCATGCGGAGTTTCCAGAGGAACTGACCTGCGTTGATCACGTAGGTCGCATAGGCCGCCAGCGCGAGAAGCATGAGCGCGACCGGCGAGAGGGAATGGGTGAAAAGCGCAACGATATAAGCGGTATGCAGGCCGATAACCGCAAAGCTGAAGACGTCTTCCCAAAAGAAGGCGGGGGCGAAAAGGTACTGGCCGAAGACAACCTTTTCCCAGATCGCACCGGTCACCATGATGAGGTAGAGGACGCCGGTCTTGATCACGATGGAGATGGTCGCCGCCGTGTACCCGTCGCCGGTCAGCAGGTAGCGCAGGACGAGGGTGAGAGAGATCAGGAAGACGAGAAACTGGACTGGGGCAAGGATTCCCTGAACGACGGTCCAAGGAGAGGCGTCACGACGGGCACGCTCGGCCGGGGTGTAAAGCCCCTTGCGCGCGGTCGTAGAAGCCGACCCGGATGGCCGCGAATTTGACACAGTGGATTCCCTCGACGTGTTCCCCTGATAGGAGATTAGGGGCGGAATCGGTATAGTGTCAACTTTAACTTACACTTTATGCACGGAAAGTAGGAGCGTGAGCGCCTCCTGAGAGGGAATTGAATTATACATTTATAACAATTAGTTATGTGACTCTTGTGGACAGATATGCCCCCGGATGACCCGTCTGTGTCAATTTGCTTTGACAATACCTGGGGGCTTGAGGACAATGTCTTTGACTTAAGGCAAGATGGGTCGGTTGCGGCTTGCCTTGGGCACCGGAGAAATGCGATGTCGGATCTGCCGCAGACAGACACGCTGGGCCAGGATGACTGGTCGGGCGATCATGTCGAAGGGCTTGCGAAAACGGCGCGGTCCGTTGTCGCGACATCGGGTCCGCACGAGTCAGAAGCATTGAATATCAAGTTCCTGGATCTGTTCGAAGCAGCGACACTGGACCGTGACCGATCCTCGATTGATGCCGTTGTCGCGCGCATGCGTGAGGCGGGCGTGAAGTCCGAGGAGATTGCAGACGTCTATGTCCCGGCTGTGGCGCGACGGCTTGGCGACCAGTGGTGCGAAGATGAACTTGGTTTCGCCAGTGTCACGATCGGTTGCGCCCGCCTGCAAGGGTTGCTGCGCGAGCTTGGGCCGGAATGGCGCGCGGATGAGGTGGCGGACGGGGATGCACCGGGTCTTCTGGTGATCGTCGGGGCCGGGGTCTATCACACCTTGGGTGCGATGGTCCTGTCAGGGCAGATGCGGCGGAGAGGCCTATCGGTCCGGCTCATGATCGGCGCCGAACCGGACGCTGTCGGGCCGGTCCTGCGTCAGGCCAGGTTTGATGCCGTGCTGATTTCTGCAACCAAGAGCGAACGCCATGAATCGCTTCGCAAACTTGTGCATGCAGTCAAGCATTCCACACCTTTTCCGCCTCCTGTGGTGATCGGCGGTTCTATACTTGAAATCCTGCCTCGGGATCGGGCAGAAGTCACGTCACTGACCGGTGCGGACTTTGCCACGAGTGACCTGAACGAGGCACTGGCGCTGTGCGGGATCAGAACTATACCCCGTACGGGGGTCGGAATCGGGCACGGGGTCTAGTCATGCGGCTGTTGAATTCAGGGGCGCTGGTTCTTTGACGTCGCGCGGGGCAAAATACTGGAACAGCGGAGCAATCCCGCTTATCGCGCCTGACATTCTGGGCGACATCATTGCCGATGTAGCCGATCTTGCCGTTGTCGTGTCCGAGACGGGCATGGTCCTGTCTGTTCTGGTCAATCCGATCCATGACTTTTTCCGGCGGCTTGAACAGTGGGACGGCAAGGATATCCGCACCGCGCTTGCCACCGAAAGCGTGGCCAAGTTCAATTCGCGTCTGGCCGAGTTTCTGGCCGGCAAGCCGGACATGCGGCCGGTGGAACTGAACCACTCCGACGGAATGGGGCGGTGGGAATTTCCGATCCGCTACACGTTCCACCGGATCGGGCCCGATGGCGCCATCCTGATGCTGGGGCGCGACCTTCGCCCGGTGGCCGAGATGCAGCAGCAGCTTGTCAAGGCGCAGATGGCGCTCGAACGTGACTATGAAGCCCAACGCGAGTTCGACACGCGGTTCCGGGTGCTGCTGGAATCTTCGCGCGAGGCGGTGGTGTTCGTGTCGGTCCAGACGGGGCGGATCACGGATGCGAATAACGTGGCGGCCGCCATTCTGGGCCGTTCGCGGGACGATCTGGTCGGATTGCCTTTTGCGCCCGAGTTCGAGATGCGCAAACGTGGCGATCTCTTGGACGCGCTGACGGCGCAGGCGATTGCCGACCGGGCCGTTCCGGTAAAGCTGCAACTGGCCCGGTCTGGAGAGACGGTTCGGCTGATCCCGACGTTGTTCCGTGCGGCGGGAGAGCGCATCCTCTTGTGCCGGATCGAGCCCGAAGTGACCGCGTCGATCCAGGCCGACAGCCTGAGCCAGAATCTGAACGGGCTATACGTGCTGGGCCCCGACGCCATCGTCTTTACGAACGAAGAAGGCGAGATCCTTGCGACGAACGAAAGCTTCCTCAACCTGATCGAGGTGGCACATGACATGAATGTCCGGGGACGGAGCCTGTCGGATTTCCTGTCGCGCGGGTCGGTTGACCTCAAGGTGCTGACCGAGAATGCCGTGCGGTCGGGACGGATGCGGATGTATCCGACCAAGGTGCAGGGCGAATTCGGGGCGCCGCGCCCGGTCGAGATTTCGGTGACGTCGCTGCAGGCGGGGCCGCAGAACGTGTTCGCCTTCCTGATCCGCGATGCCGCCCGGATGGATCAGGGCCGCCCGACCGGGGCGCCGATGACGGACGATAACGTCCGTTCCGTCATGGAACTTGTCGGCAGCGCGACGCTCAAGGAAATTGTGGCCGAAACGACCGATGTGGTCGAACGGATGTGCATCGAAACCGCCATCGAACTGACGATGAATAACCGGGTGGCTGCGGCCGAAATGCTTGGGCTTTCGCGGCAGTCGCTTTACGTCAAGTTGCGCAAATACGGGCTGCTGGGACGCGGCGACGACTGAGGCGGGCCGGGCGGCAAGACAAATGTCCGGGACGAGACTGTCTAGCTAAGTTTACACTTGCCGACTCTGCGGCTGTCTAGTTAATCTGACAGCATGAGTGTCAGCCCTTCCCTCCGCGTCCTGCCCGAACCGCGCCGCTGGCCCGAACCCCGCGCTGCGCTGCGTTTGATCAAACCGATCACCTGGTTCCCTCCGATGTGGGCCTATCTGTGTGGGACCGTGTCGTCGGGTGTTTCGCCCCTCGCGTCGTGGGGACTTGTCGCACTTGGTGTGGTTCTGGCCGGTCCCGTCGTCTGCGGGATGAGCCAGGCTGCGAATGACTGGTGCGACAGGCACGTGGATGCGATCAACGAGCCGGATCGACCGATTCCTTCGGGCCGAATCCCCGGCCGCTGGGGCCTCTGGATCGCGCTGGCTATGACCGTGTTGTCGCTGGCCATCGGCTGGCTTCTTGGCCCGTGGGGCTTTGGCGCGACGATCGTGGGCGTTCTGGCCGCCTGGGCCTATTCTGCGGAACCTGTCCGGCTTAAGCGGTCGGGCTGGTGGGGGCCGGGCCTGTGCGGACTGTCTTATGAAACCCTGCCCTGGATCACGGGCGCCGCCGTGCTGACCGTTGGTGCGCCGCGGTGGGAGATCGTGTTGATCGCCCTCCTTTACGGCATCGGGGCGCATGGGATCATGACCCTGAACGATTTCAAGGCGCTTGAGGGCGATCGCCAGACGGGCGTCAACTCCCTGCCGGTCACCCTGGGCCCAGAACGGGCAGCCCGGCTGGCGTGTTGGGTCATGGCGGTGCCGCAAGTTGCCGTGGTCGCGCTGCTGTTCGCATGGGGCAAACCGTTCCATGCGCTTGCGGTAACAGTGCTGCTGGCGGCGCAGGCCGTGGCGATGCGCGTCCTGCTGCGCGACCCCAAGGGTAAGGCGCCTTGGTACAACGGCACCGGAATCGTCCTTTACATCAGCGGCATGATGATTGCCGCCTTTGCGTTGCGGGGATTGGCATGAAGACCTTGTCCTGGTTCCAGATCTTCCGTCTTGGCCTTGTCCAAATGTCGCTTGGCGCGATTGTGGTGCTGACCACGTCCACGCTTAACCGGCTGATGGTGGTTGAACTCGGGCTTGCGGCGGTGTTGCCGGGGGCGCTGGTGGCGTTGCATTACGGCATCCAGATCACCCGCCCCAGCTGGGGTTTTGCTTCTGACAAGGGCGGCAACCGGACGGTGTGGATCATCGGCGGGATGGTCGCGCTGGGCGCAGGCGCAATGCTGGCGGCTCTGGCCCTTCCGGTGTTTGAAACAATGTTCTGGGCCGGCTTGGCCATGTCAATAGTCGCCTATGCGTTGATTGGGCTGGGTGCCGGGGCCTCAGGCACGTCCCTTCTGGCCCTGCTGGCCACGGCCACGGCGGAAAGGCGGCGGGCGGCGGCGGCCACGATCACCTGGCTCATGATGATCTTCGGGATCGCGCTGACTGCCGGGGTGACGGGGGCGATGCTCGACCCCTACTCCATCGGCCTGCTGTTCAAGATTGTCGGCGTCGTCGTGACCGGCGCGATCCTGCTGACCGCAGTCGCAATCTGGGGCATCGAACGCCGCGTGATCGCCGTGCGAGAGCCCGAGACGGCACCCTTCCTTGAAGGGCTTGCCGATGTCTGGGCCGACCGCCGCGCTCGGAACTTTACTGTTTTCGTATTCCTGTCGATGGTCGCCTACTTCATGCAGGAACTGATCCTCGAACCCTATGCCGGTCTGGTTTTCAACTTTACGCCAGGCCAATCGACTTCGCTTTCGGGCGCGCAGAATGGCGGGGTTTTCGTCGGCATGTTGCTCGTCGGAATTGCGGCCACCGGGTTCAAATGGGGCTCGCTGCGGTCTTGGGTCGTCGCCGGTTGTCTGGGCTCTGCCGGGGCGCTTGCCGGGATCACGATTGTCGGAACCATGGGTCTCTCCGCTCTGCTGGTGCCAGCTGTTGTGGCGCTGGGCGTGTTCAACGGAATGTTTGCCGTGTCGGCCATCGGTTCGATGATGGCGCTGGCCGGTGAAGGCCGTGACAAGCGTGAAGGCACGCGTATGGGTCTTTGGGGCGCGGCACAGGCCGTCGCGGCAGGCTTTGGCGGGCTTGCTGGGGCGGCGCTTGTCGACCTGCTTCGCCTGACCATGGCGGATGCGCAGGCCTTTGGATCAGTCTTTGTCTTTGAAGCTGCGATCTTTGTCTGTGCTGCCCTTTTGGCGGCAAAGATCATGGACCGGCGGATGCCAACCGCCGCACTTGTTCCGGGAGAATGAGGATGAACTACGATGTTGTCGTCGTCGGTGGCGGCCCCTGCGGGTCTACGGCTGCCGAAGATCTGGTCCGTTCGGGACTGAAAGTCGCGCTGCTTGACCGTGCGGGCCGGATCAAGCCTTGCGGCGGGGCAATCCCGCCGCGCCTGATCCGCGATTTCCACATCCCGGACGAACAGCTTGTGGCCAAGATCACCACCGCCCGCATGATTTCGCCCACGGGCCGCAAGGTGGATATCCCTATCGAAAACGGCTTTGTCGGAATGGTCGACCGTGACCAGTTTGACGAATTCCTGCGCAACCGCGCACAAGAGGCGGGTGCCGAACGCTTTACCGGAACCTATCTGCGGATCGAACGCGACAAGGATGGCAGCCATGTCATCTATCGCGACAAGGCCACGGGCGAAGAACGCACACTTTCCACCAAGATGATCATCGGCGCAGACGGGGCGCGGTCGAATGTGGCGCGGGATGCGATCCCCGGCGCGGCCAAGATCCCCTACGTCATCGCCTACCACGAAATCGTCGAGGCCCCGGAACGGCAGGAAGCCGCGAATGCGGACTATGATCCGCTGCGCTGCGACGTCGTCTATGACGGTGCGATTTCGCCCGACTTCTACGGCTGGATCTTTCCGCACGGCAAGCATGCCAGCATCGGTATGGGCACCATGGTCGATGGCGTGGACCTCAAGGACGCGACGGCACGCCTGCGCGCCTCGGCGGGGCTGACCGGGTGCAAAACCATCCGCAAGGAAGGCGCGCCGATCCCGCTCAAGCCGCTGGACCGTTGGGACAACGGGCGCGACGTGGTCGTGGCCGGTGATGCGGCGGGCGTTGTGGCCCCATCGTCTGGCGAAGGTATCTACTATGCCATGGCCTGCGGCCGGGCGGCGGCCACCGCTGTGGCGGCCAAGCTCAAGTCAGGCCGGATCAAGGATCTGCAACTGGCCCGCAAGATGTTCCTCCGCGAACACGGCTCGGTCTTCCGCGTCCTTGGCGCGATGCAGAACGCCTATTACCGCAGCGACGAACGGCGTGAGAGATTCGTCTCCCTGTGTCATGATGTCGACGTGCAAAAGCTCACCTTCGAGGCCTATATGAACAAGGAACTGGTCAAGGCGCGCCCGCTGGCGCATCTCAAGATCGGGTTCAAGAACATCTCGCACCTGACCGGACTGGTATCACCGTTACACGTATGACCGACATGATCCCGGCCTGGGTCAACGGCACCCTGACCCCGGTCGAAAAGCTCGAGGTCCATCAGCGCGGCCTGCGGCACAAGGCGGTCAGCGTGTTCGTCCTGTCACGCGGCAAGGTGCTGATCCAGCAGCGGGCGATGACCAAGTATCACACGCCCGGGCTTTGGGCGAACACCTGCTGCACCCATCCCGACTGGGACGAGGACCCCGCAGATTGCGCCGTCCGGCGGCTGCGCGAGGAGTTGGGGATCACCGGGCTCTATCCGGCTTACCGCGATCAGGTCGAATACCGGGCCGAAGTCGGGGGCGGGCTGACCGAGCACGAATTGGTTGATATCTTTGTCGCCATGGCGCCCGAGACCCTCAAGGTTGACCTGAACCCGGCCGAGGTCATGGCCGTGAAATGGGTCGATCTGTATGATCTGGCGGCCCAGGTGGCCCGGCGGCCGTTCGAATTCACGCCTTGGCTGCGCATCTATTTGGCCGAGCACAAGGACCGGATATTCGGAACGCTGGTCGGCGCGTGACCGGGTGACGCTGTGCAAATTCCTTGGAAGGAATTTGCCAGTTTTCTTCGAATAAAACTGGGTGTCCGTTCTGCGACGTCCGGAACTGCATCGGCAGACCGGAACGTCATCCCTGACCTGATCAGGCCTTGACCCGGTCCATCCGCACACCCGCCGCCTGCATCGCCGTCGCGGCAATGTCGGTCGCGCTTAGCCCAGCATCGGCATACATCACATCGGGCGCCGCCTGATCGATAAACCGGTCCGGCAGAGTCATTGTGCGGACCTGACACCGGCCATCCAGCAGACCGTCATTCGCCAGATCGTGCAGCACCAGCGCGCCGAACCCACCCTGCGCACCTTCTTCGATGGTCACAAGCGCCCTATGATGGCGCAGTAGTTGCCGGATCAGCGCCCGGTCAAGCGGCTTGGCAAAACGTGCATCGGCCACGGTGACCGACAGCCCCTGCATTTCCAAAAGACGCGCCGCACAGATCGTTTCCCCAAGGTGCGCGCCAAAGGAGAGGAGCGCCACATCTGCCCCTTCCTGCATGATCCGCCCCTTGCCGATCTCAAGCAGCGATCCGCGCACAGGCATCGGGTGGCCTTCGCCTTCGCCCCGCGGATAGCGGAACGAAATCGGGCCGTCGTCATAGGCGGCGGCAGTGGCCACCATATGCATCAGTTCCACCTCATCCCCGGCGGCCATGCAGACCATGTTGGGCAAGGTCGCCATGAAACCCACGTCAAAAGCCCCGGCATGGGTCGGGCCGTCAGCACCGACCAGACCGGCGCGATCAATGGCAAATCGGACCGGGAGCTTCTGGAGCGCCACATCGTGGACTACCTGATCGTAGCCGCGCTGCAGAAAGGACGAATAGATCGCGACGAACGGCTTCAACCCCGTCGCGGCCATCCCGGCGGCAAAGGTTACCGCATGCTGTTCGGCAATGCCCACGTCAAAGACGCGGCCCGGGAAGCGTTTCTGCATGATATCAAGGCCCGTGCCCGACGGCATCGCGGCGGTCACGCCGACGATGCGGGGATCGCGTGAAGCTTCATCGGTCAGCGTCTCGCCAAAGACCTTGGTATAGGCTGGCGCATTCGGTTTTGACTTTGCCTGCTCGCCAGTCGCCACGTTGAACTTGGCCACGCCGTGATACTTGTCATGGCTCGCCTCGGCGGGGGCATAGCCTTTGCCTTTGACGGTGCAGACGTGGATCAGGACCGGCCCCGTCGCACGAACCTTGGCAGCCCGGAGAACGGGCAGAAGCTGGTCCATGTCGTGGCCATCGACCGGCCCGATGTAGCTGAAGCCAAGTTCCTCGAACAACGTGCCCTGCCCGCCCGGCAGCCCGGTCACAAGCTGACGCGCCCGGCGGGCATGATCGCGCAACGGGCCGGGCAACGCAGCCTCGAATCCTTCGGCCATCTTCTGCATCGCGCCGAACGGCGACGAACCGTAAAGGCCCGAGATATACTTCGACATGGCACCGACGGGTGGCGCAATGCTCATCTCATTGTCGTTCAGGATCACGAACAGCCGGCGGCCTTCGTGGCCCGCGTTGTTCATCGCCTCATAAGCCATGCCGGCGCTGATGGACCCGTCACCGATCACGGCAATCGCATCGCCCGTGGCCATGCCCATGTCGCGGCCGATTGTGAACCCAAGCGCGGCAGAGATCGACGTAGAACTGTGAGCCGCGCCAAAGGGATCGTATTCGCTTTCCGCCCGCTTGGTGAAGCCGGACAGCCCGCCTTCCTGACGCAGGGTGCGGATGCGGTCGCGGCGACCGGTCAGAATCTTGTGCGGATAACACTGGTGACCGACGTCCCAGACGAGCTTGTCACGCGGTGTGTCAAACACCGCATGGATCGCCACGGCAAGTTCGACAACGCCAAGTGAGGAGCCCAGATGGCCGCCCGTCACGCTGACAGCCGATATGACCTCGGCGCGGAGTTCCTGGGCCAGTTGAGTCAGGGCCGCATCGGACAGGACCCGCAGATCGGCGGGGCCGGCAACGCGGTCAAGTAGCGGTGTCAATGGACGGTCGGACATGCTAGGCTCCTCTTATGGCAAAAAAGGCGTCACGCGGGTGGTAGCCCTTCGTGACGCCAGTCTCCTGTAGCCAACAGGAAGGGAACTGGGGTCCGAGGACCCCGGTGTATCGGGCCGTTCCGGGAAGGCGGGCCCGATCCTTTTGCGGGGGCAACCAGAAACACTCTGGCTGCCCCCGTTTCTCATTCCGACGCAGCTGCGTCGGCTGCCGGGGCAGGGGCCGGCATATTCATTGGAACCGGCACCGTCTGCTCGAACGCAAGGAAGTTCTGCGCTGCAGGGTCAGGGTTGTTCTGCGCACCTTCGGGCAGGAACCGGCCAATCGACGCGATAATCGCGATGCCGATCCAGGTTCCGAAGAATACCACAGCCGCATAGCCTGCACCCTTGAGCATCAGATAGGTGACCTCGGCGGTCAGCTTGGCTCTGCGGTTCAGGTTCAGGTTCAGTATCGAGTCTTGATCGCTCATCACTTCACTCCTCTCAATACGGCGGCGCATAGCTGTGCAGGACAGCCCAGTCGTACCAGTATTCCACAACTGTGCCTGACAGCAGGATCCCGATACCGCCAGTCAGCGGCGTCAGAACGGCGAACCACCAAGCCCAGCGATGGATACCTTCCATCGTGGCATTGAAGCCCATCGTCCAGCGCCAGAACAGGGCGGCGCGTTCCGATGCCGTTCCGCGGTCCACGATCTGCTCGATCTCGCGTTCGCCGCCGAAACGGCTGACCGCGAGGATGGTTGCGCCATGCATGGCAAACAGCAGGGCCGAGCCATAGAGGAACGCGATCGAGAGGGCGTGGAACGGGTTGTAGAAAAGGTTCCCGTGGTTGAGCGAAAAGCTGTTCGTCCAGTCGAGGTGGGAGAAGATCCCGTAGGGCACGGCTTCGGACCAGCTTCCCATCAAGACGGGGCGGATGAGGCCCAGAACCATGATGAGCCAGAGGAGCGAGGTGTAGGCCCAGGCGACGTGGTAGCCCATGCCCAGCGCCTTGGCCCGGCGGTAAGTGCGGATCCACCATGACCAGCAGCCGACCAGGAAGAAGAAGCTGGCGATCAGCCACCATCCGCCTTCGTCGAGCGGCGCAAAGCCAAGACCATATTCAGGGGCCGGCGGATCGAGCGAGAACCAGAAAAGATCCCGCGCAAAGACCGCCGGGTTGTAGCCGGCCTGGGCCCAGAAGTTCATCCCGATGATGAAGAACCATGCGCCGAACGAAGCCACGGCAAGCATCCCGAATGAACCCAGGTGAACCGGGCCGATCTGGGCGTTTCCGAAAGTGCCGGCCAGCGTGGAAAAGAAGGTGCCACGGGTCCGTTCACGGTCGGTGTCCCGGTCCGCAGAGATCCCCAGTTCCGGGGGTCCCTGCACCTGAACCTGTGTAAAGATATTCTGATACTCAGGCATTCATGCCTCCTGTGACGACAGCCAGGTGATGAAATTCAGGACTAGGGGCCATTGATGCCTCCGGGCGCATTTACCCACCACGGCAGATCAAGGTACCAGTTCCACCAGTCGATCCAGTAATCGAACCAGATCGTCCCCGAGATGACGATACATATGGCGCTCCAAAGCCCGGCATTCAGGGCAAGAAGCAGCCCAAGGCGGTGGATGCCCAAGGGCCCGATCGAATAGCCGATCAGATCGCGGAAGTAGGTATCTTCATGATCCGGCGTGCGGATTTCGTCACCCTTGGTGTTCGGGTTGACCGCCGAAAGCACCAGCGACCCGTGCAGAGCCAAAGCGACAGCATTCACCCAGAAAAAGCTGATCGCGACCATGTGGGCAGGGTTGTAGTGGAAGTTGCCATAGGCGTAACCGGTATTGCTGACCCATTCCAGGTGGCTGAAGATACCATAGGGAAAGGCATAGCCCCAGGCACCGAGAAGGACGGGCCGGATCACGACCAGGGTCACATAGGCCAGGATCGCAACTGAGAAGGCGAAGGGCACATGCAGCCCCATGCCAAGTTTCCGGCAGATCTCGACCTCGCGCAGAGCCCAGGACACAAATGCACCAATCGCGCAGATCGTGATGATCTGCCAGAGTCCGCCCTGAAGGAGCGGTGCAGCACCAAGACCGTATTCAAGCGGCGGCGGATTGATTGAGATCAGGAATGGATTCCAGGTCGGTCCCTGTGACGCCCCGTAAAGGATCAGGATCGTGCCCAGAACCGCAAAGAAGAACGTCGTCACTCCGAAGAAGCCGACATAGAACGGCCCCACCCAGAAATCGAACAGATCTCCACCAATGAGCGTCCCGCCGCGGACGCGGTATTTTCTTTCGAAGCTGAGCTGTGCCATCTTCCGTCTCCAGATTCACATCCGGTCGGCCGCCTGCCGTCCGGTTTCGGTTCGTATGTCGCGGGCGGCGCAGTGCCCCGCCCGCGACCAAAGCCTGACTTTCGTCCGGCTTATTCGGCGGCTGCTGCAGTCTCGGGACCAAAGGCGCGATTGAACCAGTTGGTCTCGGGGTTGCTGAGCAGGACAAGGTGGATCATTGCAGCGAGCAGGAAAAGAAACACGCCCTGCGCCACGAACACCCGACGGGGGTCGAAGATCAGCCAGATCTTGTAGAACTGTGCCATGTGAGTGTTCCTTCCTTACCAGCTGAACCAGGGCAGTTTGATGTACGTCAGGATATGAGCGACGACGGCGATTGCCGTGAAGATCGACAACCCGCTCATATACACCGAGTGCAGTTCCTGCGCCTGCTCGTCAGTGAGACCCGTGAACGACAGGTCAGATTTATCAGCCATGATTTTTCTCCGAAAAATTGAACTGACGCCGCGCGCACCCCGCGGCCGGGTCACGACAGGGGATCACCCCCTGCCCTTACTCTCGCCGAACGATTGAGCGCGGCGAAACTGGGTTGGTTCTGGCCGCAGGGGCACAGAACCGAAGATGAATCAGGCCGAGAATATTTGTGGCGTGATGATCCGGGCCTGTGTCCAGGCGCGGGCAAAGGGGCCCTTTTCGGGAATCTCCATCCGCCGCAGACCGCCAAGTGCCCATGTGATGAAGGCAAGAGGCAAGGTCGCCAGAAAGATGATCGCAAAGTAGGCGTAGTATTCCCGTTTGGGGGGTGCATGCCGCGTCCGAGAGACGGGTGCATCCGAGGTAAAGTCGGTCATGGTCTTGATCCTCCCCTTTTGGGTTCAAGCGTTTCGACGGTTTCAAGCACCACCCGTTCGGCCCCTGAATCGAGCGCGTGACGCTCGGCCGCGTCGCGCAGCGATTTGGCTGCGGAAATGCGGGTCAGGATCGGATGGGTGGCGACGATCTCGTCAAGGCGGGCCTGCGCATCGGCGTCCCATGGGAAATCGCGGCGCAGGGGCGTGAGTGTGGCCTGCGCCTTGTCCATTTCTGTGCCCAGCGGAAGGATGTGGAACAGGGCATCGAACAGGCCGTTGCAAACTTCCTGAAGGATGTAGGTCGCGCCCGCATAGCCCATGAAGGGTGTCCCCGTGGCGCGCCGGATGGCGGCACCGGGGAATGATGCGGGGATGAATGCGGGGCTAGGTCCGTGCCCGCCTTTCATCTCGGCCAGATACATCTTTTCGTTGATCGACCCCATGACGATCAGGGGCCGCTTGGCGTGTAACAGGCTGCGGACCTCTTCGTTGTCGGTCTTGGTGCCGCGCGTGCGGGCGACGGCAAAGGCGCAGGGAAACCCCAGATCGCCTTCAAGGTAATGGCGCACGCCACGGGCATAGGTTTCGTTGGCGACGATGGCAAACTGCGCCGTCGCATAGAAATCCTGCGTGACCGACCGCCACAGATCCCACACGGGTTTCAGGGTCGAATGCTTTTCCTTTTCAATGAACGGTTCGGGATCAAGACCCAGAAGCTCGCCCAACTTGCGCAGGAACTTAGTGGTTGAATCAATGCCGAACGGGGCTTGCAGATAGGGCTTGCCCAGCACTTCGCACAGGCCACGGCCGAATTCGCGGTACATGCAAATGTTCACGTCCGCATTTACCAGATTGCGCATTTCGGCGACATGGGCGCCCAGCGGCATGACCATGTTCACCTCGGCCCCGATGCCTTCGACAAGGCGGCGGATCTCGTGCAGGTCGGATGGCATGTTGAACGTGCCATACATCGGACCAAGGATATTAACGCGGGGCGCTGCCCCTTCCTCACGCGGCTTTTCCGGGGGCATCCGGCCCTTGGTCTGGCCGAACTCGGTAAAGATCCAAGTCATCGCACGGTCGGCGGATTGCCACTGATCTTCGTCGATGGTGCGCGGCAGGAACCGCTGGATGTTGGTGCCCTGCGGGGTGACGCCGCCGCCGATCATCTCGGCAATCGACCCGGTCACGACGACGGCGGGCAGCGCAGGATCAAGTACCTTCCAGGCGCGCTTCATCGCGTCTTCGGTTCCGGACCCCATCTCGCTTTCGCCAAGGCCGGTGACGACGATGGGCAGTTCATGCGGCGGCAGGCCGTCGGTGTAGTGCAGGACCGACGTCACCGGCAGGTTTTCGCAGCCGACCGGGCCGTCGATGACGACCTGCAATCCCTTGACGGCGCAGAAGGCATAGACCGCCCCCCAATATCCGCCCGCACGGTCATGATCCATGACAAGCATCAGATCATCTCCTCGGCCTTGGCGGCCTTTGCCGCTTTGTCGAGTTTCTTCTGGTGCTGGGCGCGGAAATCCGGGCGCAGGTTCGGGGACCCTTCCCAGACACCGGCGGTGTCGCCATGTCCCACACCTTCAAAGAAGGCGCGCATCGTGTTCATGCGCTCTTTCCCGGCGATGGCGGCATTGACCACCTGACCAAGCGAACCCGCACCTGCCGGGCCCATCAGCGGACGGGCCGAAATCAGGTTGGTAAAATAAAGACCCGGAATCGCCATTTCCTTGGCCTTCTGGACAACAGGAGTCGTACCGATCGCCAGATCGGGGCGGATTGCCTCCATCGCAGAAAGATCATCCTCAAGGCTGGCGCGATACTTGACCTTGACCCCCCGCGCGGCGAGCCATTCGGCATCAAACTCGGACCAGCGGGTTTTCGGGCAGGCGGTGCCGACATAGGGCACATCCGCGCCGCTTTCGATCAGCAGACGGGCGACGAGAAGTTCGGACCCTTCATAGCCCGACAGGGTGATCGTTCCCTTGATCGGCACGGCCGAAAGAGCGGCCTTGATTGCAGGCAGAAAGGCGTTCTGCGCGGCAGCCACGCGGTCCGCAGCGATACCAAAGGTCTCACCGATGTTCGCGAGCCATGCGGCCGTGCCGTCAAGGCCCACCGGGGCCGATCCGACAACAGGCCGGCCTGCATGTTCAAACTCACGCACGGCGGCGGTGTAGAACGGATGGATCGCGGCCACGGCACCGCAATCCAGCGCGGCATAAAGTTCGCGCCATTCGCGGGTCGGAACGACAGGACCAACGGCCAGACCCAAGGGGGCCAGCATCGCACCAATCATCATCGGATCAGCCGGGAACATTTCGCCCATAAGCGTCACAGTCGGACGGTCAGAACGGCCACCGACGGGGGCCTGCACGGGGCCGGCCTCGACCTCTTTCCTTGCATAGGCGAGCATGGCCCCAGCCAGCACATCCTTGGCCTCGGCATGGGTCGGGATGCCGAAACCGGGCACGTCGATGCCAACGATACGTACGCCGTTGATCTCGGGCGGCAGCAGGCGCAGCGGCACGCCAGAAGCGGTCGGCACACACAGGTTCGTCACGACGATGGCGTCGTAATTGGCCGGATCGGCGATGTTGTGAACGGCCTCGCGGATGTCCTCGAACAGCTTGCCGGTGACGAGCGTTTCCGAGTTGAACGGGACATAGCCCACCGACCGGCGGGCCCCGTAGAAATGCGAAACAAAGGTCAGGCCATAAACGCAGCAAGCCGACCCCGAAAGGATCGTGGCCACACGGCGCATCCGAAGGCCCACGCGCAGAGACCCGAAGGCCGGGCACATGCTTTGCGGCTGGTCATGCGGTCCCTGGGGATAGTCTTTGGCGTATTGGTCAAGGATGTCGGATTTGCCCGCTGACCGGGCAGCCGCCATCATCTCGGCAGCACCGGCATGGCAGCCCATGCCGTCCTGAGGCAGCGCGGCACTGTCGGCCAATTCCGGCGCAGCCGCGCTCTGAATCACCTCGACCTGGCCCGAGGCGTCATAACCGACCTCGAACCCCTCACGCGTCGTCATAGATGACCTCAAGCGTTGCCTTCGGCTTGGCGAACTTGCCACGCATGTCATCGTCATTGGCGGGGACCAGCTGATAGTCGCCGCCGGTATCCTTGGCGTCGAACAGGGCCAGCAGACCATCCTGATCCAGCGGCTTAGGGCGGACCGGGGGGGCGATGCCCACGGCTTCGGCCAGACCGGCAAACATGGGCCCCCATTGGGATTCATAGGTGCCGACGATCTGGTAATTCGCGGACTTCTTGCGCAGGTCATCGTCCTGCGGAATCGCTGCAAGGACGGGGATCTGGACGGCCTTGGCGAAGGCCTGCGCCTCTCCGCTTCCGTCGTCCTTGTTGATCACAAGGCCCGCAACGCCGACGTTGCCGCCCAGCTTGCGGAAGTATTCGACGGCCGAGCAGACGTTGTTGGCAACATAAAGCGACTGCAGGTCGTTCGATCCGACAAGGATGACCTTCTGGGCCATGTCGCGCGCAATCGGGAGGCCAAAGCCGCCGCAGACCACGTCACCGAGGAAATCCAAAAGAACGTAGTCGAAATCCCAATCGTGAAAGCCCAGCTTTTCCAGCAGTTCAAAGCCGTGGATGATGCCACGGCCACCGCAGCCGCGGCCCACTTCCGGCCCGCCAAGCTCCATCGCGAAGACGCCGCCGCGCTTGAAGCAGACATCGCCGATCTTCACCTCTTCCCCAGCCAGTTTCTTGCGGGACGAGGTTTCGATGATCGTCGGGCAGGCCTTGCCGCCGAACAGCAGGCTGGTCGTGTCAGACTTTGGGTCGCAACCAATGAGCAGCACGCGCTTGCCCATCTCGGCCATCATGTGGCTGAGGTTGGCGAGTGTGAACGATTTGCCGATGCCGCCCTTGCCGTAGATCGCGATGATCTGCGTCTTTTTGGTGGGCTCTGCCGTGATGATATCGGCCAGATCCTCGTTCGCTTCGTCACGCAGGCGCTGGTCGAAATCTTTGAGATTCGGGATGTCGAGGGTCATGCGTGACCTTTCCAGTCGAGGATCATTTTGAGACAGCCGGGGTCAGTGAAGGCTGTGGCATAAGCCTGAGCCGCCAGCCTGGCCGGTCGCCGGTGGGTGATAAGGTCAGAAAGCGAAAGCGCCCCGCTTTCGACAAGGCGGCGCGTGGCGACCATGTCGTCTGCCGCCCATTCGGCCGCGATGCGGAACCGCGCTTCTTTCATGAAGGCGGGCGGGAATGTGAAGTTGAGCGGCTGGGTATAGAATCCGGCAAGAACGATCTCGCCACCCTTGGAAATACGGCGGACCAGATCGTCGAGAAGGTCGGAACGGCCGGACGCATCGTAGATGCAGTTGTAGTTGCGGCGCGGGTCTGCGTCGGGTGTCATCACTTCGTAGCCGACGGCCCCTTCGGTCCGGATCGGGTCGATTTCCCAGACGGTCGGCGCGGGTGCTCCCGCTGCCACGGTCAGGCGGGCCAAAAGACGGCCCAGAACGCCATGACCAACGATCAGATCGGGAACCTGCTTGCCGGGGCCAGCCATCGCATGACGGGCCGTGGCGGCCAGCGCCAGCAGCGCACCTTCGGCGCCAAGGGTCGAATCGATCCGGCTGACACGGCTGGCCTTGGTCACCACGCGGGACGCGGCCCCGCCGAAAAGACCATGCGCGCCCAGATAGCAGGAGGCACCCGGAACAAAGACCCGTTCGCCAACGCGGAATCCCGTCTCGGGCCCCGCTTCGACCACTTCGCCTGCGGCCTCGTAGCCGGGAACAAGCGGGTAGCCCATACCGGGGAAGGGGGGCATCTGTCCGGTCCAGAAGAGTTTTTCGGTGCCGGTCGAGATTCCCGAGTGGCTGATTTCAACGACAAGATCATCGGCACCGGGGTCCGTGATTGGCAGCACGTCCAGACCCAGCGAACCGGGTGCGTTCAGGATGACGGCCAGACTATCCACGATTCCCCACTCCTCATGCGGCCTCGCCCAAGAACTTTGGACTCAATTGCCGCAAGTCGTCTTGAGTGTAAGTCTAACCTTACAGCTTTCTCTGTCAACTGATTTAGACAGAGAAAGTGTCAACTTAGCCTTACAGATGTGAGCACGGTGGTGACAAAAGGCCGGGCCGGACGAGGTGTCCTGATCTGGCCAAAGCCTGCTCCGGCCAGAAGTGTCGCAATCTCGCTGGCCGACCTTGCGCGGCCTGTGCGCATGGCAAGGCAGTAGAGGGCGAAATAGGCGTCCCCGGCCCGTTGGGGCTGATCGCCGCCGGTCATGGGTTCCGAAATGATCAGCCGCCCGCCCGGAGGCAGGGCTGCGTGCACCGCGCGGAGAAGGGCGCGCACGGTATCGTCGGAATGGTCATAGAGAACGCGAATCAGGCTGATCGCATCCGCTGCCTTCGGCAGAGGGTCATCGCGGAACGAACCGGGCTCGATCGTCAGGCGGTCACTGAACCCCAGATCCTCGAACCGGACACGCGCAGCCGGGGCGACAGCAGGCAGATCGAAAAGCGTCAACGCCACATCCGGTTCGGCCGCCGCAACGGCAGCAAGAAAGGCCCCCGTGCCCCCGCCCACGTCCATGAGTCGCCGGATGCCCTTGAACGACACCGCGGCAAGCGTGTCTTCCGCGACAAGCACCTGACTGTCCGCCATGAGACGGGAATAGGTCGCCGCCGTTTCCGGGTCGCTCGCCGCGCCTGCACCAAAGACATAGGGCCAGAAGGCCGCCAGTTCTGTCTGGGTCTCGCCCCGGAAGAACGCCACCGGATCGGCCAGATCACGGTAGAGAACCTCATGATGCTTTATCATGTCAGCCAGACCGGGCACCGCAGTCAAAGCCGCCCCGCGCCGGGTGAGGCCATACGTTCCGCTGCGGCTACGCGACAACAGCCCGATTGAAACGCCCCCGTTCAAGAGGATCACCATGCGGTCCACGGGAACCGCGTTCCGATGCGCCAAAGCGGCGGCGGTCGACTCCTGGTTCATCAGGTGATTGGGGATCTCAAACGCGACAAGGGCCTGAAGAATCTGCGAATGGCAGAAGCCGGCGACCAGATCAAACATCGCCTCGCCTTCATGGCGGACGATGGGCCGGGTCAGCGGAAAACGGGCCGCCCAGCGCTGGAACGACCTTGAGGCGACAAGGCGGTTGACCCAGCCGGGACGGCGCTGCGGCCTGTGCGTTGAAGGAAGGCCGAAGTCGGCCACGATGTCACTCTCCCGGAACCATCAGCCGGTCGCGGGCTGCGGCAGGCACAAGCTTGTCCGCATAGGCGCGGACCATCTGGGCAAGTTGCCCTTCACCGGGGCACTTCGGGATCGAGGAGATTGCCCCGGCCAAAATGTCATCCAGTCTCTGCACGGCCCCCCGGACGCCCAGAAGGCTGACTGCATTGGGCCGTCCGTGCAAATCATCTTGCCCGGCAGGCTTGCCTAGTGTCGTCTCGTCACAGAGCGCATCGCGCAGGTCGTCGGCCACCTGAAACGCCTCGCCGATGCGGGCGCCTAGCTCTTCCCAGGGGTCAGCTTCCTGACCCGCAGCAATCGCGCCCATCTGGGTCGCCGCGATGAACAGGGCCCCCGTCTTGGCCTGATGGTAGGCTGACAGGTCGATCTTGTCTTCGCTTTCCCAGCCCTGCCCGGCGCAGATGCCAAAGGGCATACCGGTGCGTTTACCCAGAACCGAGATCAGATTGAGCGCGCGCAGCGGATCCTGCGCCCCGGCACGGGCCAGAACCTCGAACGCCATTACGATCAGGCTGTCACCTGCCAGCACGGCAATCGGTTCCGAAAACGCGCGGTGCACCGAAGGCTTGCCCCGGCGCAGGTCGGCATCGTCGAACATCGGCAGGTCGTCATGAACAAGGCTTGCGCTGTGGATAAGCTCCAGCGCGGCAGCGGCGGCATCGGTCAGCGCAGGCCTGTCATCGCCACAGGCCTTGGCCACCGACATAAGGATCGTGGGCCTGATCCGTGCGCCGCCCGGCGTCACCGAATAGCCCAGCGACGCGGCAAGGCGCCCGGGCGAGATTCCGGCCTGACCGGCACGGATGGCAGCAGAGATGGCGGCTTCGATACGGTCGGACATGCCCATTGCAGGGTTCCTCGCCTGTCGTCGATCTGGCACTGTCAGACAATTCAGACAGTATATGTGTCAATCAGACTGGACAGTTTGTGCGCCCGAGTCAACAATCCTGCACAGGGGGTCGTGATGAAAGATGCACGGATCGTCATTGTAGGGGCGGGAATCGGGGGGCTGGCAGCGGCGCTGCGGCTGTCCCATGCCGGTTGCGCGGTCACCGTGGTCGAGGCGCAGGCCGGGCCGGGCGGCAAGATGCGAACGGTTCCATCCGTCGCTGGGCCCGTCGATGCGGGGCCAACCGTCCTGACCATGCGGCCCGTGTTCGAGGCGCTTTTCGCCGATGTGGACGAAAACCTCAGCGATCACCTGACGCTCCACCCCCTCTCTACTCTGGCCCGGCACTATTGGGAGGATGGCACCCGGTTCGACCTGATGGCCGATCCGGCCGAGACTGAGGCGAACGTGGCTGCAGCCTTTGGCGGCAAGGCAGCGCAGCAGTACCGGCGATTCCGCGAACGCACGGCGCGGCTGTTCGATGCCTTTGACGCGCCGATGATGCAGGCCGCTGCGCCCCGCCAGTCTGATCTGACGGCGCAGGTTCTCCGTTCGCCGGGGCTTTTCCTTGACATGGCCCCGCATCAGACACTCGCGGCCATGCTGCGCAGCAGTTTCACAGACCCGCGCCTTGCGCAGTTGTTCGGGCGTTATGCGACCTATGTTGGCGGCTCACCCCTGTCATCGCCTGCCCTGCTCTCGCTGATTTCTCAAGCCGAGGCGCGGGGGGTCTGGGCGGTAGAGGGCGGGATGCACCGGGTCGCGCGGGTGATCGCGGCG
>JBGSWJ010000298.1:0-4792 GCA_041752495.1 Rhodobacterales bacterium | reverse complement strand
CGGCAGCGGCGACGCCGACGATGAGGCTGGCGGTCGAGACGATCCCGTCGTTTGCCCCCAACACGGCGGCGCGCAGCCAGCCGATACGGTCGACGAAGTGACGTTCGGTTCCTGCCATGGCGATTCCCCGTTGGTTGGGACCATGGAGCGCCCGGGACCGGGGGAACACAAACGAAAACGCCACCCCGCCGCAACGAAAAAGGCCGCACCCGGGGGCGCGGCCTTGGCAGTCAAGAATGGGGCAAGATTACTTGATCTTGCCTTCCTTGTATTCGACATGCTTGCGCACGACCGGGTCGTACTTACGGACCGACATCTTTTCGGTCATGGTGCGCGCGTTTTTCTTCGTGACGTAGAAGTGCCCGGTCCCCGCGGTGGAGTTCAGGCGGATCTTGATCGTGGTGGGCTTCGCCATCGTTCGTTCCTCTGTCGCAGGACCAGGTTGGCCCGTCGCGTAAATCCGTTGAAGCCCGCCTTTTACCTATCCCGCGCCCCGCGTCAACCGCAAAGCGTGGGGTCTTTGCGGTTGACCTTGCGATGCGGCGGCGGGTTCAGGGCTGGGTAGCCGGTTCGCGTTCGATCGCGCCAAGTTCACGACCGTCAAAGGCGGCTTCGAACGCGGCAAGGCGTTTGTGGATCGAGAGGAGTTCGATGATCGTGGTCCAGGAGTTGACGAGGTACTGGAACGAGCTTGAGACCTGATTGAAGGCGGTCAGGATCTGCTGGAGGATGCCGAAGGTGATCTGGCCCGCAACGATGGTGGGGATCAGGATCAGGTAGGCAAAGATGTTGTCCGCCTGCAGGTAGAAGCCCCGGAACACGTTGAAATAGGCATAGTGGAAGTACATGCGGAAGTAGTTCGTCCGCACCTGACGGAACAGGTCCTGGGTCGTCATCGGGCCGGCGCGGGCGGCGTCATCTTCGCCGTAGACGAGTTCCTTGCGGTAGGCGGCTTCGACGCGCTGGTTGCGGAAGTTCAGGCTGGGAAGCTTGATCCCGGCGATGGCAAGGAGGAGCGTTCCGAACACGGACCAGATCACGGCGGCCCAGAGGAGCGGTTGGGCGATCGGGCCGACAAGGGGGAGTTCGCTCACATGGACCGAGAGGGCGGCCAGCACGGGCAGGAAGGCGATCAACGTCATCAGCGAATCGATCACCGAAGCGCCAAGCCCTTCCATGATGGAGGCGAAGCGCATTGTATCCTCTTGCACGCGCTGGGCCGCGCCTTCGATACGGCGCACCTCGGGCCAGCGTGACATGTAGTAGTCGTTCATCGCCTGCCGCCAGCGAAAGACGTAGTGGCTGACAAAGAAGCGGGTGGCGACGAAGATGACGATCCAGAGGGCGGCGATTTTCGCGAATACGAAGATCAGGCTGTAAAGCTGGGCTGCCGTGACGGTGCCCGAGCCTGAGAGCGCCTCTTGCACCGCATCAAAGAAGGGGCCGCGCCAGTTGTTGATTGCGACCGAGACCTGAACGCTGAAATAGGTGGAAAACAGGATCAGCGCCGAGCCGAGGATGGACCAGTATTGGTAGGGATGGGGCGAGAAGATGAACCAGCCTGCGGCAAAGGCCGCGATGAAGACGCCCGAGAAGAGGTAGAACCAGAGGAAATCCTGCGTGACAAAGAAGGTGAGCCCGAGGATCGGGGGCGCTTCGGGATCGGGCATGGTGAAGCCAAGCGCGGTGGCAAGGCTGTCTCCGATGGTGAACCAGATGGTCGTGGCGAGGGCCATCGTGAGGATGATGGAAAGCAGAAAGAGTTTGGGTCTGGGAAAGAAGGACAGGAACACGGTGCTGGCCCCGGTGTGAGTGGTGACTGGTTGTCCTTAGCTAATGCAGATTTCCGCCGCATTGTAATGTTTCGTGAGGTGCCGAGAGCAACGGCGTGACAATCGTTGCAGTCCCTGACCGGAAAACAGGCTGTTATGCGCGGATGGCCTGTAAGCCGGATTCTGTCCCCCGGGTTTCCCCGGATGGATGACCATTCCTCTAGACGCGCCGTTACCGGCGTGCCTCTGGCTGCCAACCCGGGCCTCTTGGGTTGAAGCGTCCCTGCGGGGATATCGGTTGCCCGATCACACCCGCGCGAGGCCCCTATTTGGCATTGCTCCCGGTGGGGCTTGCCGTGCCGTCCCTGTTACCAGGTCCGCGGTGGGCTCTTACTCCACCGTTTCACCTTTACCCTGCATGCAGGGTAGTCTGTTCTCTGTGGCGCTTTCCCTTGGGTTACCCCAGCCGGGCGTTACCCGGCACCGTGCTTTCCGGAGTCCGGACTTTCCTCGTGCTGTTGCCAGCCCGCGGTCATCCAGCCATCCGCGCAAGGGGGCGGTTACGCCTGTGGGGCGGGTTGGTCAACGGGAAAGCGGCGGGCGAGGTTTTGGGCCAGCGCCACATCGGTTGCGTCAAGCGGGCGGTCTGCCCAGGGGCGGAAGCGGAGGCGGAAGGCGCGGAGGAGCAGGTCGTCGGGAGTTGCGGGGTCGTAGCCGAAGGTGGCGAGTGCTGCGCGGAATCCGGGGCCGTCACCAGCAAGGGCCGAGGGCCATACCGAGAGCCCTTGCAGTGCAAGCCTGCGCCAGTCGAACCGGGGGCCCGGGTCGGATTTGCGGGAGGGGGCCATGTCGGAATGGGCGATAACGCGGGCGGGAGGAATCCTATGGCGGTGCAGGATGCCGCCAAGCAGGGATTGAAGCGCGGCCATCTGGGGCGCCGGAAAAGGCGCGGTGCCGGTGTTGGCGAGTTCGATGCCGATGGAGCGGGAGTTGATGTCCCCTGCCCCGCCCCAGGTGCCTGCACCTGCATGCCACGCGCGGAGTTCCTCTGGTACGAGGGCGTGGATCGCGCCCTGTTCGCTGATCACATAGTGGGCAGACACTTCGAACGCCGGGTCGCAGAGGCGCTCGATCGCCTCGGCTGTTGTGCGCATCGCGGTGTAGTGGAGGACAACCGTATCAGGCCGCTGTCCGCCCCGGCGGGGGCCGCAGTTCGGCGAGGTGCGGCCGCTGTGGATCAGCTGCGCCCCACGGCAGCAAGGAAGGGGGCCGGATCCCATGCGCAGGCAAAGCCGTCGCCGTCGGGGTCGATCCCAAGGGGATCGTTTTCCGGACCGCCGCGTTCAAGGAAGGCGCGCTGCGCTTCGTCCGGAGAGACGTAGCGGGCGCAGTTGCGTTCATAGCGCGAGCCGGAAAGGACGAAGCGGCTGTACCATTCCTGACCGACGCGGTTGGGGGCGGACAGCGCATAGGCCACGATGTTGGGGCCCACGTCCTGCGGCTGTTCGGGCAGGGCCGTCGGCTGGATCACCTGATACTGGGCCGCCTGCTGGGCGCGCAGGGCGGCGTCGCCTTCGATGGTCTGCTGGGCGGTGACGGCGTCGAAATCCTGCTGGGAAATGCCGGTGTTGGTCCCGGCGACAATCGCGGGTGCGGCATTTGATGGCGAAGCCTGCACACCCGTCGTACGGTTGAGGTCAACGCTTGACCCTGTGCCCATCGCATTCAGCGGTGCCCCGTTGACGGGCACAGCGCTGTAGGCGCCGGTCGTCGCCGCAACACCGATACCCGCAGCGGCGAGATCGGACGGGGGGATTCCGCCGGGTGGGACTGTGGCCGGGGCGAGCGTCGTTGTGCCGACCGGAGGTGCACCGGTGAGCGCGGCCTCGGTCTGGGCCCGTTCGGCCTGGTAGGTCGTGTAGTCGCCAAAACCTACGCCGCTGTCGGGCACCTGCGGTGCACAACCGGCGAGAAGAAGGCCAATGCCTCCTAAGACGACGAACGATCTCACGGCAATACCTCTGCCTTTAACGAATCCGATTTGGGCGCTTACCACCACTTTGCAGGTTTGGCTACAAAGTCCACTGCACCTTCGAGTGAATAGGCGATATTCAGAAGATCGCCTTCTTCCCACGGGCGACCGATGAGTTGGAGACCAAGCGGCAGGCCCTTGGCATCAAGTCCGGCGGGGATGGCCACACCGGGCAGGCCGGCAAGGTTGACCGTGACGGTAAAGACGTCGTTGAGATACATCTCGACCGGGTCGGCATCGGCCATCGAGCCCAGCGCAAAGGCCGAGGACGGGGTGGCCGGCGTCAGGATCGCATCGACACCGTCCGCGAACACCTGATCGAAGTCGCGCTTGATGAGGGCGCGGACGCGGCGGGCACGGTTGTAATAGGCGTCGTAGAAGCCCGCGGAGAGCACATAGGTGCCGACCATGACGCGGCGCTGCACCTCGGCGCCGAAGCCTTCGGCGCGGGTTTTCTCGTACATTTCGGTGATGCCGTCGCCCTGGGCCAGTTTGGCGCGGTGGCCAAAGCGGACGCCGTCATAGCGGGCGAGGTTCGACGAAGCCTCTGCCGGGGCAATGACGTAATAGGCGGGAAGGGCGTATTTCGTGTGTGGAAGTGAGATGTCGACGATCTTTGCCCCGGCATCGCGCAGCATGGCGGCACCGTTGGCCCAGAGTTTTTCGATTTCGTCCGGCATCCCGTCCATACGGTATTCCTTGGGGATACCGATCGTCTTGCCACGGATATCGCCGGTCAGCATCGCCTCGAAATCGGGGACAGGGATGTCGGCTGAGGTCGAGTCCTTCGGGTCATGGCCCGACATGGCGGCCAAGAGGATGGCGGCGTCGCGCACGTCCTTGGTCATCGGGCCTGCCTGATCGAGCGAAGAGGCGAAGGCCACGATGCCCCAGCGCGAGACGCGGCCATAGGTGGGCTTGATCCCGGTGATGCCGACAAAGGCGGCGGGCTGACGGATCGAGCCGCCGGTGTCAGTGCCGGTCGCGC
>JBGSWJ010000297.1:0-7555 GCA_041752495.1 Rhodobacterales bacterium | reverse complement strand
ATCTCCGGCCCCGCCTCGGCCAACGTCACCTTGAACCCCCGCTCCGCCGCCCCCCGCGCCGCTTCAAGCCCCGCCGGGCCAGCGCCAACCACCAGCACCCTCTGCGGTTCGGGAACCTTCACAAACCGATCCCCGCCCCATTCCCATTCCCGCCCGGCACTCGGGTTGATCAGACAGGTGATCCAGTAATCCCGCGACCGCCGCCCCCAGCACATCTGGTTGCAGGAAATACACCCCCGCACATCCCCGGCCCGGTCCGCCTTGGCCTTGTTCACCAGATGCGGATCGGCGATCTGCCCCCGCACGATCGACACCAGATCCGCCTGCCCCGACCGGATGATTTCCTCTGCATTTTCAGGCGTCCGCACATGGCTTTCCGATGTCACAACGCAGTTCCTGACCACGCCTTTGAGCATCGTCGTCAGATCAACCGACAGCTTTTCGGGATACAGAAACGTCGGCATCAGCTTGTAGAAATCGAAATACGACCCCGACCCGCAGGTCACATAATCCATCGCGTTTTCCGCATCATGGACGGCAATCACCTCGGCCAAAGCCTCGCGCCCCAGCGCCGCCGGAACGTCAGGTTCGTCATTCACCGCCAGCCCGATGATGAAGTCATCCCCGCACGCCGCCCTTATGGCCCGCATCGTCTCGCGGCTGAACCGCGTCCGGTTCTCCAGCGACCCACCCCATTTGTCATCCCGCTTGTTGTTGAACGGCGTCCAGAACTGATCGGGCAGGGCATTATAGGCCGCCCAGAACTCCACCCCGTCAAACCCCGCCTCGCGGCAGCGCACAGCGGCGGCGACATAGCCCGCCATCGTCTCTTCAATCTGCGCTTCGGTCATCGCAGCACTGCCGTCACTGTCATGGTAACTCGGCATCCCCGAAGGCGACCAGTTCGGATGCCACGAATTATCCGCATCCCCATGTCCGCCCACATGGTACAACTGCTGCAGGATCACTGCCCCCTCGGCCTTGACCGCCTCGGTCACCTTGCGGAACGCCGGGATCACCGCATCATCACCATGCCTGAAATTGCCCCGCGTCAGCACCGCCGCCGCATGGACGGGCACGGGTTCGACCACGATCATCGCCGCCCCGCCCAGCGCCCGTTCCCGGTAATACCCCACATGCTGCGGCCCCGGCAGCCCGCCCTGCGCCATGTTGGCCGTATGCGCGCCAAAGACCACCCGGTTGCGCAATGTCTTGTGCCGCAGTTTCAACGGCTGAAAGATGTGGGGATAGGCCATGTCAGTACCACAGGTCCGGCATCGAGGCTTTCTTCTTCGCCACAAAGTCCTTCAATTCATCATCCACCGCCACATCCATCGGCGGCGCCTCATAGGCGGCCAGCACCGCCTTCCACCGCCGTTCCGCCCGCGTGATGGAATCCTCGCGCCCCTGTTCGTTCCACGTCTCCCAGGTCTGGTAATCGTCCATCCCGGAATCCCAATAGGCCGTCTCGTAATGCCGCAACGTGTGCTGTGTCCCGAACATATGCGCCCCCGGCCCGCCCTCGGCCAAAGCCTCGAACCCCAGCGCATCCTCGCTCACGTCGATCCCTTTCAGATAGGCATGGAGCGCCCCGCACAGATCGCAGTCGAGCACGAATTTCTCGAACGACATCGACAAAAGCCCATCCAGAAACCCCGCCGAATGCAGGATGTAATTCGCCCCGCACTGCACCGCCGCCATCATTGACATCATGGATTGCGTCATCGCCTGCGCATCCGGCAGCTTTGACGTCGAAAAGTTCCCCGAACACCGCAGCGGCAGGTTCATCCGCCGCGCCAACTGCCCCATGACAAGCGATCCCAGCGCCGGTTCCGGCGTCCCGAACGTGGGCGACCCCGACCGCAGCGACAAGGACGACAAAAACGTCGCGATCAATGCCGGCGCCCCCGGCCGCACCAGCTGAGTCAGCGCAACCCCCACCATCGACTCGGCCAGCGACTGCGCCACAGCCCCCGCCATCGTGACAGGCGACACCGCCCCGCCCAACAGGAACGGCAGGTGGATCGACCCCTGCCCCGCCTCGGCATAAACCCGGATTCCCTTGGTCGAAACCCCGTCCCAGACCAAAGGCGAGGTCGAGTTGAAGTTCCCCATGATCACGCAATTGTTGTCCACCACATCCGACCCGAACAGGATGCGACACATCGCAATACTGTCCGCCGCCCGCTCAGGCGCGGTGATCGACCCCAGAAACCCCCGGTCGGAATAGCGCATATGGGCATAGACCATATCCAGATGCCGCTTGTTCACCGGAATATCCGTCGGCTCGCAGATCGTCCCGCCGGAATGGTGCAACCACGGCGAAGACTGCCCCAGCTTGATCAGGTTCTGGAAATCGGCCAGCGTCCCATAGCGGCGGTTCCCGTCCGTCTCCATGATGAACGGGCTGCCATAGGCGGGCGCGAACACCATCGCATCCCCGCCAATCTCGACCGACCGCGCCCGATTGCGCGCCAGTTGGGTGAACCGGGGCGGGGCCGTCTTGCACAGGTCACGGATCAGTCCCGGCGCAAAGCGGATGTTCCACGCCCCTTCGCGCACCTCCCGCACCTCGCCCCCGGCGCGACGGAACAACTCCACCGTCTCGGGGTCATCGCGAAACTCGATCCCGATCTCGGCCAATATCCGGTCCGCCGTCGCCTCGATCCGGATCAGACTTTCCTCAGAAACCAGATCGTAGGTCGGGATCTTCCGGGTGATGTAGGCGCATTCCAGCGACGGGTTCTGCCCCGGTGCGGCAGAACGCGGTGGCTTGCGCCCGGCCCGCGTCCGGCGCGGCAAGGCTTCGTCAACCACTTCCATTGTATACCCTCCCCCATCAGGCCGTGCATCCAGCCGACAAGAAATCGACACATCTGTCAAGTTAATCGACGCCCCTGTCACATTGGTTGATCGCCCCGCCCCGACCTGCTACCTCCCCATGCATGGACAACGGGACAGAAACCAAAGGCTGGCGCGGATCGGCGGACTTGTGGCTTGACGCGGCCTATCAGGTGCTGATCGAAAGCGGCGTCGATCAGGTCAAACTCGGCCCCTTGGCCGAACGCCTCGGCCTCTCGCGCACCAGCTTCTACGGCCATTTCGACAGCCGCGAATCCCTTCTCGCCGAACTCATCCGCCGCTGGCAGGCCCGCAATACCGGCAACCTCATCGCCCGCACCAATTCCTACGCCGAAAGCATATCCGAGGCGCTGTTCAACCTCTTCGACTGCTGGCTCATGCCCGACCTCTTCGACGCGCGGCTCGATTTCGCCGTCCGCAACTGGGCCCTTGGCGACCCCGCCCTCCGCGCCACCCTCGAACAGACCGACCGCGACCGCATTGCGGCCATTACCGCCATGTTCGCCCGCTTCGGCTATCCGGAAGAAGAGGCGCAGGTCCGCGCCTATACCGTCTATTACACCCAGATCGGCTATATCGCGATGATGGTCCGCGAAACCGTCGACCTCCGCATTCGCCGCATGCCGATTTATGTCCGCACTTTCGCAGGGATTGAACCAAAGCCCGCAGAAATCGCGCGATTCATGTCTCGCCACGGCTTTGACGGGCCGTATAATCTCTGATCAGGAAATGCAGTTTAGTGCGAGTTAAGTCCCGCGTTACAATTCAAGTGGTTGCCACACTCCGAAATGGATAAGGAAACACGCGCGCATCATGCTGTATTATGGTTCCGCCACATTTGATCCCGAACTTCTGACAGCACGTCTGGATGATGGCCTCACGGTCCGCTTCACTCGCTCTGAACGCCTCCTTCTGAAATACATGGTCGACAATCCCGGCCGCCTCCTCAGCCGCAACCAGCTGCTTGACGCGATTTCGGAACCCGGTTCCGACAAAAGCGACCGGACCATCGATTTCATCATCACCCGCCTGCGGACCAAACTGAACGACGATGCGGCAAGCCCCCGCTACATCGCCACCCGCTATGGCGAAGGCTATATCTGGGTCGCCAAGACGCGCGAACCGGTGCGCCCGGCGCAGGGCGCCTGGCTCGTCCTTGGCCCCATCCGCAAACTGGGCCAGCTTGCCGCCGCCTCGCCCGAACCCGACGCCTTTCTCTCGGGCCTGCAGGTCGCCCTCAGCATCCGTTTCGGCGCCAAGCAGCGTATCGCCATCGACCCCGATTGCCCGCCCCGGGCCAGGTTTCAGGGCGACCCGCCCCGCTTCAACGTCGAACTCACCGTTGTCCCGCAGGACAGCGGTCAGATCGATTGCGTCATCACGGTCATCGACTTTACCACCGGCAAACTGATCCACATTCACCGCACCGCCATCAGCCCGGCCGAAAAGATCACTGAAACTTCAGAAATCATCGCGCACGAAATCTGGGAAGACGAACTTCACGAACCCCGCCACCCCCAGCCGATGGTCGTCAGCCTCAGCAAGGCTGGCATCTCCCTGACCGGCGATCATGCCAACTGGTCCGAAAGCGATGCCCGCCTGCGTGCCCTGCTGGCCGAATCGCCCGATGATCCGGTGCTGCGGCTCCTCTACGCCACCAACCTGCAATCCCGCCACGTCATCGGCGGCCCGTCCTATTTCCTTGGCCCCTTCGATATCGACGCCGACAACCGCGAAGTCGAATCCATCGTCACCGCGATTCTGCCGCAACTCCAGGACCACCCCATCCACGCGATGAACGCGGCGCGCCTTCTCTTCATTCTCGGTCCGGGCTATCATCCGGTGGCTGTCGAAATGGCCGAACGCGCCCACCGCGAAGGCACGGCCATCGCCGCCTCCTACGGCACGATCGGCCAGATGCGCGCCTGCCTTGGTGATATCGACTCCGGCGTCGAAGCCTATGACATCGCCCTCGGCATGACCGAACCGGGCAGCCAGTATGATCTGTTCCTGTTGGTCCTCAAGGCCCAGGCCCAGCTTGCCGCCCAGAACCGCAACGACCTCTCCCAGACGCTGGCAACCCTTTATTCCCGCCGCCCCGACATCGCCTTCTTCATGGAGGTGTTCTGCTCGCCTCCGGGCCAACCCTCACAAACAGCGCAAATGGCGCTGGCCGGAACGCCCCCTGAAATGGCCACCGCCATGCTGCGGTATGTCTACCACTCCTGTACCAACAGCTTTGTCCAGCCCGACCACCGCCTCAATACGATCGAGGCAGGGGCAAGGCTTTACGTCAATCACTTCGGACCCTCCGTCATGCCCCCGGAACTGCTGGCAGAATTCCATCACCTGAGCACCTGAACCCCGGGGCCGGACCCGCCGAAATTCCGCTGCTTTCCCCTACGTCAAATATTTCTGCAACAATCTTGCAGGAATGCTCAACCATGGCTGGTGTGCGGAGCTGTCACTCTCCCTCCACCACGCCTCGGGCCCGGTTCCGGGCCGGGCAGACAGGGGAACCAGACCAATGCACAAAGCCCATTCGCGCAGACCCGCATCGTCGCGCATTCTTTCCTGGCATGGATTGGCTGGTCTCGCATTGGCGCTGGCTCCCCTGTCTGTTTCCGCCATGCCCTGCACCAACATGACGCTGGTCCTTGCCATCGACGGATCGGGCAGCATCTCGGATCAGGAATTCTTCCTCCAGCTCGCCGCGACGGCCCGCGCCATCACCAACCCCCAGGTGATCGCGGCGATGGCCGATATCGGCGGCGTGGCAGTGACTGCCGTAATCTGGGCCGACACCGCCTTCGCGACGATCCACCTTGACTGGGCGCTCATCGGCGATCCCGCCTCGGCTGCGGGCTTTGCCGCGACTCTCGCCAGCATGCCCCGCGTGGTCACCGGCAACACCGACATGGGCAACGGCATCAACGAAGCGCTTGACCGCATCGACGACCCCAACAACTGCGCCTCCTACAATGTGATCGACGTGTCGGGCGACGGCAGGGAAACCATGTATCCCCATCGCCGCAGCGTCAGCCTCCTCGCCGCCCGCACCCGCGCCGAAGACCTCGGCGTCATCATCAACGGACTTGCCATCTCAAGCCTCGATACTCAGCTGGCCGACTACTACCGCACCCATGTCATCTCGGGTCCACAGTCCTTCGAAATCGAGACCACAACCTTTGCCGGTTTCGAAGAGGCGATGCAGCGCAAGCTCCTGCAAGAGGTCGGCGGCTACACCACCACGCTCAGCGCTGAAATGATCTTGCCCGCCCCGGTGTTTGGCATGGGGGGCTGATCCGATGTCCGACCTTTCCCCGGCCTCGCATCTTCTTCCCCGGCACATTGCCAATGTCGGCACAACTGGACTACAAAGTCTGCCTGCCGAACCCCCGGCCCCCGTGCCCGCACCGCACAAGGCCGTCGTCTTCCGCGAAGTCCGCCCGGACGATCTTGCCGCCGTTCATGCCATCGTCAGGGATTGCAACCTCTGCAAGTCTGTCCTGCTCGAGGGAATGACTGCCAGCCATTTCGGCAACCCCGCCAGCCGGGACACGTGGCTGGCCGCCGATATGGGCAGCCTTGCCGCCGTCGCCTGCTACGCGCCCGAGCGGTTGACCGAAGGCACATGGATGCTTCACCTCATCGCCGTCCATCCCGAACATCAGGGCAGGGGGCTGGGAAGCCAACTGCTCACACAGATCGAACGCACACTCTCAAGGTCTGGCCAGCGCGCCCTTCTCATCGGCACTTCAGCCCTGCCGCAATACCGTCTCACCCGGTCCTTCTACCGCAAGGCCGGCTATGCCGAAATCGCCCGCATCCCCGCCTACTACCAGGCGGGCGACGATCAGGTCCTGTTCCGCAAGGCCCTCTGACCTCAGATATCCTTCATCAGCCGCAACGCCTCATAGATCGAGGCATGCGTATTCCGCGCCGAGACCGCATCCCCAATGCGGAACAGTTGGAACCCGTCCACCGCAGGCTGCGGCCGTCCGTCGATCAGCGCGTTCTGATCCACCGCCCCCTTGTTCCCCGACAAGGGCTTAAGCGCGAAATACAACTCGTCCAGCGGCAGCGTCCCGTGGTTCACCACCACCTGATCGAAATGCCGCTCCTCCCGGTGTTTGGAATAATCCGTCCCGATCACCGCCTTGATCCGGTTGCCGTCCTTTTCGACCGCATGCAGCCGGTAAGTGACCGTGAACGTCACATCCCTGTGCTGCAACGCCCGCATATAGGGCGACAGGTTCATGCTCATGATATCAGGGGCAAAGGTCCGGTCGGGCGTCATCACCTCGACATGCGCCCCGGTCGCCGCAATCACCTCAGCCGCCTGCAACGCCGGATGGTCGCCTGCATCGTCATAGATCAGAACATTGGTCCCCGGCTTTACATCGCCCGAAATGATGTCCCACGAACTGACCGTCAGGTCGTTCCCCGCCGCCAGAACATCCTTCTGCGGCAGCCCCCCCGTCGCCACGATCACCACATCGGGTGACAGGGCCAGCACATCCTCGGCCTCGGCATAGGTGTTGAACCGGAACTCCACATCCCGCGCCGCGCATTGCGCCATGCGCCAGTCGATAATCCCGATCATCTCGCGCCGCCGCTTGTTCTGTGCCGTCAGCCTGATCTGTCCGCCCGCCTGCGGTGCCGCCTCGAACACCGTCACCTGATGCCCGCG
>JBGSWJ010000296.1:0-7050 GCA_041752495.1 Rhodobacterales bacterium | reverse complement strand
GGGGGGTGCGCAGGTGGCCCGGCATCTGGCGGCGCAGGTGGGGCTGGTGCATCCGGTGCTGATGGAGAATGCGCGCATGGGGCGCACGACGCAGTTTGCCGAGGTGATCTTTGACGCCGATCAGCCCGAAGGGCAGATCGTACCGGGACGGATTACGGGCGTTTCTGGCGTCCAGCTTTTGGCGCAGTAGGTCGTTCATGCACCCCAACCCCGCCTTCCGGCAGTCCCCCCGCGAGCGCAACATCGGCTTTGCCCGCGAAAGGGCTTTTGGCGTTCTGGCCGTGAACGGTGCCGAAGGGCCGCTGTTGGCGCATGTTCCCTTCCTTCTGACTGAAGACGGAGCCACGGCCGACCTGCATCTTGTCCGGTCGAACCCGATCGTGCGGGCGCTAGCCACGCCGCAGGCGGCAGTCATCGCGGTGAGCGGGCCGGACGGCTATATCTCGCCCGACTGGTACGACATGGCCGATCAGGTGCCGACCTGGAACTATGTTGCGGTGCATCTGCGCGGCACGCTGGCGCTTTTGCCCGAGGGCGGGATGCATGACATGCTGGACCGGCTGTCGGCGCATTTCGAAGAGCAGTTGCGGCCCAAGAAACCCTGGACGACAGTCAAGATGCCCGAAGAAATTCTCGGCCGGATGATGCGGCAGATCGTGCCGGTGCGGCTGGCCGTGGAAGTGATCGACGGGACGTGGAAGCTGAACCAGAACAAGACGGATGCGGCGCGCGAACGGGCGGCGGGTTTTGTCGAGGGATCGGGGATCGGGATGGAGCGGACTATCCTGGCGGGGCTGATGCGGGGCGACAAGGGGTAGCGGTCGCTCGTCCGTGCGACGCGCGACCTCGCTTGCGGCGGGGCTTGCCTTGGCGGGGCAAGCTGCGATGGTTCGGGTGGAAAACTGGTTGAGGGGGGTCAGAGATGAAACTGCTGTTGGCGCCGCTGTCGCCCTATGTGCGCAAGGTCCGGGTGCTTTTGCGCGAAACGGGGCAGCTGGGCGCGGTCGAAGAGGTCGAGATTGCGACCAACCCTTTGACGCCGAATGCAGATGTGCTGGCGGCGAACCCGACGGGGCGGATTCCGGTGCTGCTGCGGGATGACGGCCCGGCGATCTATGACAGCCGGGTGATCACGCGGTATCTGGATGACCGGTTCAAGGCCGGGCTTTATCCGGCGGATCGCTTGTGGGAGGTGCTGACGGTCGAGGCGACGGCGGATGGTATCCTCGATTCCGCGCTGATCATGACTTATGAGGGACGGTTCAAGACGGCAGAACAGCAGGCGCCGGCCTGGCTGGATGCGCAATGGTCCAAGATTGCCCGCGCGGTGGTGGCACTGGACGGGACGTGGATGGGTGACCTGGCGGGGCCGGTGAATATGGGGCAGATCGCGGTGGGCTGTGCGCTGGGCTATCTGGACCTGCGGCATGCTGCGCGGGGCTGGCGCAAGGGTAACGACAGGCTGGCCGCGTGGTATGCGGGTTTTGCCGAACGGCCAAGCATGAAGGCCACGGCACCTGTCGTCTGACGCCCGGCGTAGGGTGCGCTTCAGCGCACCATCCGTCAGAAATCGAAGCTGACACCAAAGTTGACGGCGTTCGTCACGACATCGGTTTCCAACGAACCGCCCGTATCGAGCGTGGCGGTATTCATCGAATAGCTGCCCTTGTATTCGCCGAACACGGACCAGCGATCGCTGATCGGGTAGCTGGCCCCTGCATAGAAGGCCACGGCGGGGCCGGTCAGCTGGTACTCGAACGTCTTGGACCCGGG
The DNA here is from genome assembly GCA_041752495.1 of Rhodobacterales bacterium. Lineage (GTDB taxonomy): Bacteria > Pseudomonadota > Alphaproteobacteria > Rhodobacterales > Rhodobacteraceae > JAPLPE01. The sequence continues at coordinate 5,277 of JBGSWJ010000296.1, read as the reverse complement.
CACCGTCAGTTCGACATGGGGCACGGCCACCCCGACACCGCCACCGACATAGGGCGTGAGACCGCCCAGCGCATCAGGCCAGCGGCGCGTGACGTTCACCGTCAGAAGATTGAGGCCATCGCTGAATTCGAAATGTTCAAACCCGGTCGAATCGAGCGTTTCCTGATCGGCATAGACCTTGGCATGGTTCAGCTCGACACCAAAGCCAAGCGTTTCTGTCCGCCACCAGGTGGCGCGCAGACCATAGTACGGGGGCATCTGGGCGGAATTGCCGTCCCAGCCAGCCGTGAAATCCTGGTCAGGCACCACACTGTCGCCCGAGATAGTCACATTGGAATGAGGCGCGGACTGCCAGCCGCCATAAAAGCTCAGCTCAACCTCGGCCTTGGCGGCAAAAGGCAGCGCGACGAGCGCCAGAGGCACGATGAGACGGACGAATTGCACGGCAGCGCAACCTATGGCAGATATCCCGGTTATCTCAAGGTAGTCGGAATCGCCTTCGCGGACAAGGCGGCAAGCTGTCACAAGTGTTTGCAAATCGCGGGAATAGCAGGATTTCCGTGAGTTCAGGGCAGGCGCGGCGCCTGGAACCACAGGTCTGCGATGCAGCGCCCGTCGGGGGGCAAGGATGTCCAGCTTGCGAATCCGTCGAACAATTTCAGGGGAATCGCCCCGACCTGATCGGGGTCGGCCAGACGCATGTTGACGGCTATGCGCACCCGGCCAGCGGCATCCGGCGTCAGCGCGCGCCAATGGCTGACGTTGCTGCAAGTGGTGCAGAAATGCACCGCAAGTGACTTGTCGCCCCAGGAATAGGCCCCCAAGGCCCCCGGTGCGGCCATGACCCTGATCCCTTCGTCGTCGTAGTCATAGGCCCAGAGCGCGCCCGTCCGGCGGCAAAGCGTACAGTTGCAGACGGTGACCGATTCCGGCAGCCCGTCATGGTTCCAGGTGACGGCCCCGCAATGGCAGGTCCCGCGGATCGTGGGGCTTGTATTCACTTCGGATTCTCCCATCTGAGAAGATTAGCCCGATCTAGCAGGCCTGCGCTCTATTGTCCGCTGGACGATGCCGGGAATGGTGGATAAACAGCCCTCCGACGGGAGGCGGGCGACTGCCCCCCTATCCTTTTGTGCGGCCCTCTGTGTCCGGAGCGATCCGGCCAAGCGGGCCGGGCCACCAACTCGGAGATGCAACCCGTGTCACATCCTGACAACCCGACCGGCACACGTCGCGACTTCATCTATTATGCCACGGCCGGTGCCGGGGCAGTTGCTGCCGGTGCGGCCGTCTGGCCGCTGATCAACCAGATGAACCCTTCGGCCGACGTTCTGGCGCTGGCGTCGATCCGCGTCGATATCAGCGGCGTCGAACCCGGCACACAGCTGACCGTGCTGTGGCAGGGCAAGCCGGTGTTCATCCGGTCACGCACGGCCGATGATATAGAAAGCGCCCGGTCGGTCGATGTGTCGACGCTTCCTGATCCCAACGCCGAGAACAGCAATCTCCCCGCCGGCTCTCCGGCCACGGACGAAAACCGGGCCCTGTCCGAAGACGGGACATGGCTTGTCATGATGGGGGTCTGCACGCACCTTGGCTGCGTTCCGCTGGGCGATCAGGGTGATTTCGGCGGCTGGTTCTGCCCCTGCCACGGGTCGCATTATGACAGTGCGGGCCGCATCCGCCGCGGGCCGGCCCCGCGCAACCTTCCGGTTCCTGTCGCGGCTTTCGTCGACGACGTCACCATTCAGCTCGGTTAAGGAAAGAGACCCATGTCCGGTATTCCCCACGACCATTACGAACCGAAATCCCGGGGTACGAAATGGGTTGAAAGCCGCTTGCCGGTGATCAGCCTGCTGTATGGCACCCTGATGATCCCGACCCCCAAGAACCTGAACTGGATGTGGATCTGGGGCATCGTTCTGACCTTTACGCTGGCGCTGCAGATCGTGACCGGCGTCGTTCTGGTCATGCACTACACCCCGCATGTCGACATGGCGTTCGCGTCGATAGAACACATCATGCGAGACGTGAATGGCGGGCACATGATCCGCTATATCCACATGAACGGTGCGTCGCTGTTCTTCTTTGCGGTCTACATGCACATCTTCCGCGGTCTTTACTACGGGTCCTACAAAGCCCCGCGCGAGATCACGTGGATCGTCGGCATGCTCATCTATCTCCTGATGATGGCCACGGGTTTCATGGGCTACGTTCTGCCCTGGGGTCAGATGTCGTTCCACGGGACGGCGGTGATCACCGGTCTGTTCGGGGCCGTCCCCTTTGTGGGCGAGGCGCTGCAGACCTGGCTGCTGGGCGCGTCTGCCGTGGGTCAGCCTGCGCTGAACCGGTTCTTCTCGCTTCACTATCTGCTGCCGTTCATCATTGCGGGCCTTGTGATCGTGCACATCTGGGCCTTCCATTCGACCGGCAACAACAACCCGACCGGTGTTGAAGTGCGCCGCACCTCCAAGGCGGATGCCGAAAAAGACACACTGCCGTTCTGGCCCTATTTCGTCATCAAGGATCTGTTCGCACTGATCCTGATCCTTGTGGTGTTCATGGCGATCGTGGGCTTCATGCCCAACTTCCTTGGCCACCCTGACAACTATATCATGGCCAACCCGCTGGTGACGCCCGCGCATATCGTGCCGGAATGGTATTTCCTGCCGTTCTATGCGATCCTGCGCGCTTTTACCGCCGACGTCTGGGTCGTGATGTTTGTGAACTGGATCAGCTTTGGCATCGTCGACGCCAAGTTCTTTGGTGTGCTGGCGATGTTCGGTGCGATCGTGGTGATCGCGCTGGCACCGTGGCTTGATACCTCGTCGGTCCGGTCCGGCCGGTTCCGTCCGATGTTCAAGTGGTGGTTCGCGCTGCTGGTCGTGGACTTCATCGTTCTGATGTGGGTCGGTTCGATGCCTGCCGAAGGCATCTATCCCTACATCGCCCTGATCGGCGCGACCTACTGGTTCGGCTACTTCCTTGTCATCCTCCCGCTTCTGGGCGTGATCGAGAAGCCGCTGGCCGCACCTGCGACGATCGAGGACGATTTCAACGCGCACTATGGCGATGCTGCCAAAGGCGGCAAGGCTGCCGCAACGCCGGCCGAGTGAAGAAGGACAGACAAATGCTCAAAACACTCACTCTTGGCGTGACGCTTGCCCTTGGCCTTTCGGCCGGGGCAGTGACGGCAGCGACGGTTGAAGGGGAAATCACCGATTTCAACTTCTCGTTCGAAGGGCCGTTCGGGAGCTATGACCGCGCGCAGTTGCAGCGCGGCCTGCAAATCTACACCGAGATCTGTGCGGCCTGCCACGGGCTCAAGTTCGTGGCGTTCCGGACGCTGGAAGACGAGGGGGGCCCCGCCCTTCCCGAAGAACAGATGCGGGCCTATGCGGCGAATTTCGAAGTCTGGGACCCGTCGCTTCTGGATGGGGAAGGCGATTTCCGTCCGGCAACCCCGGCCGATCGTTTCCCGGCTTCTCAACTGCGCGAAGCCCCGGACCTGAGCCTGATGGCCAAAGCACGCAAGGGTTTCGAAGGCCCCTACGGCACCGGGATTTCGCAGCTTGTCAACGGGATGGGTGGCGCCGAGTATATCGCGTCTCTGATGACGGGCTTTGTCGAAGCACCGGCCTGTGCGCCCGAGGATTTCCCCGGCTACTACAACCACACCTTTACTGTTGGCGGCTTTCCTGAAGAGTGCAAGGACGAGCACGGCCACCATACTGTCCCCGGCAGCTGGATCGCGATGAACCCGCCGCTTTACGGGGATGACGTAAGCTTTGCGGATGGTGCGCCGTCGACACTGGAAGCCGAAGCGCAGGACGTGGCCGCGTTCCTGATGTGGGCCGCCGAGCCGCATCTGAACGCCCGCAAGCAGGCCGGTCTGACTGGCGTGCTGTTTCTGGGCCTGCTGACGGTCCTGCTCTACCTGACCAACAAGCGCATCTGGGCGCCGGTGAAGCATCCCAAGAAGGCCTGAGAGGGTCTTTCTGCGAAATGACTGAGGGCGTAGCGAAAGCTGCGCCCTTTTCGTTTTTGGGGTCAGGAGGAAGCGGGCCTTCCCAGATAGTGCCGCAGGGCTTCGGGTGGGTGGGCCAAAAGCTCTTTCGCCGGGACAGGCGGTGCGGCCTTGCCGTCTGCGACAAGGATGATGTCATCGGCGATGCGGGCGGCGTCGTCCGGGTCGTGGGTGACCATGATGAGTGTGCGACCTGCAGCGCGCAAAAGGCTGGCAGCAAGATCAAGCATTTCGTCTTTGAGGCCAGGGCCGAGAGCCGAAAAGGGTTCGTCGAGAAGGACAAGGGGGCGGCCGGACAAGAGCGTCCGGGCAAGCGCCGCGCGGCTTTGCTGGCCGCCAGAGAGGGCGGCGGGCTTGCGGTCGCCAAGACCGGTGAGGCCGGTGAGGGCAAGGATTTCGGCAACCCTGGCGCGTTCGGCGGGGCTTAGGCGTAGTCGGGGGACGAGGCCGAGGCCAACGTTTTGATCGACGGTCAGGTGGGGGAACAGGTTGTTGTCTTGAAACAGGATGCTGACCGGGCGGTCGCCGGGGGGCAGGCGTGTGATATCCTGCCCGTTCCAGAGGATGCGGCCAGCCGTTGGTTTCAGGAAGCCCGAGATGGCGGCAAGGAGCGTGGATTTGCCAGCGCCCGAGGGTCCGATCAGGGCGGCGAAACGGCCGGTGGGCAGGGTCAGGTCGGCGGCCAAGGTAAAGTCGCCTTGGGTCAGGCGGAGGCTTTCAAGCATCAGCATCGGCGCGGCCCCCTTGGTCGAACAGCCAGAAGAGGGCGAGGCTAAGTGTGACGAGAAGGAGCGCGGCTCCGGCGGCTTCGTCCATCTGGTAGCTGCCCATCAGGTTCTGCATCATGAGAGGGAGCGTTGCCTGTTCCGGCGGGGCAAAGAGCGCGATGACGCCCAGATCGCCCATTGACAGCGCCGCCGTCAGCCCTGCCGCAAAGCCCAATGGACGGCGCAGGCGGGGCAGGATGACGATGCGCAGGCGCGTGAGGCCGGTCAGGCCAAGGGCCGTGGCCGTGCGGCCTTGGGTTTGTTCGATCTGATCCACGGCGGGCTGCAGTATGCGCAGGGCAAAGGGCAGGCTGAGCACCGCGTTCACGATGGCCGTCACGGGAAGGGCGAGCGTCAGGGGGTTGGCGATGGGATAGAGAAGCAGGAACAGGCCTGTGCCAAGGACGAGCGACGAGGCGGCGAGTGGCAGAGCGCCCGCAAGCCCCGCAAACGCACCGCCGCGCAGGGCGAGGGCGAGTGTGA
>JBGSWJ010000295.1:0-15699 GCA_041752495.1 Rhodobacterales bacterium | reverse complement strand
GCCTGACCTTTGCCGAGTTCGAGACGCTACCCGGTCTGCGCCACCTGCACGCATCCGGCTCGCTGACCGACACCGGCGAACGGGTCGTCGTCAGCTTCGGCCCCGAACATGCCGCCCTTGAACAGCGGCAGGTGGAACTGGCCCTGACCGAGGCCGAAACCCTGCGCCCCGCGCCGAAGTTCATCCTGTTCTGCGCCTTCACCTTCGACCCCGAGGCAGCCAAGGACATTGACGAGGTGAACTGGCCCGGCGTTACGCTGCTGAAGGCGCAGATGAACACGGACCTGCTGACCGAGGATCTGAAAAAGGCGCGATCCTCAAACCAGTCGTTCTGGCTGATGGGCCAGCCCGATGTGGAGTTGCGCAAGCGCAAGGACGGCATGTGGGAGGTCGAGGTCAACGGCTTTGACTATTTCGACCCCAAGGCGGGCGATCTGGTGTCGGGCGGCAAGAAACAGATCGCGATGTGGTCGCTGGATACCGATTATGACCAGCGGTCCCTGATGCCGCATCAGGTGTTCTTTCCGATGGCCGACGACAAGGGCGGCTGGAACCGGCTGAAGGCGACGGTGCGGTCAGAGCTGGACGAAGACCTGCTGCAGCAGTTCCACGGCACCGTATCGCTGCCTTTTGAGGCGGGTGACAACCGGCGCATCGCGGTGAAGATCGTCGATGACCGCGGGATCGAGTCGCTCAAGATCATGCCGCTTGAGGACTGAGTCCCATGTCGCTGATCATCAACACGCCCTATGTCTGCCCCGCCCAGCATTGGGTGGATGCCCCCGGTGGCAAGCTGGCGATCAAGCCCGAACGGCGGCCTGCCAGCTATGAAGTGTTCGACGCCCGCAACAACACCAAGCGGACCGAGGTGTTGGGGCTGGTGAACACCATCCGCGCCCGCGTGGACGCCTGGCGCGAGGCGGGCTGGCCTGGCGTGACCATCGTGACCCGCAAGCTGCTGGAACACTGGCACGACCGCGAGGCACGTCAGTTGCCGTTCTATTTCTGCCAGCTCGAAGCCATCGAAACCCTGATCTGGTGGGTCGAGGGGGCAGAGGCGTTCAAGCAGGGCATCGCCATTCCCGGTGACGGCGGCACCTGGGAGCGTCTGTGCAACAAGATGGCCACCGGTGCGGGCAAGACCACCGTGATGGCGATGATCATCACCTGGCAGGTGCTGAACGCGCTGACATACACGAAGCGGAACAAGGATTTCAGCCGCGCTGTGTTCATCGTGGCGCCCGGTCTGACGGTGAAGGAACGCCTGCAAGTGCTGCTGCCGAGCGAGGGAAGCTACTACGACGAATTCAACCTCTGCCCGTCCGAGGCGCTACGGCAAAAGCTGAACCAAGCCGAAGTGCTGATCGAGAACTGGCACACGCTGATGCCGCTGAAAGAGGTGGACCGCTCGGTCGTGAAAAAGGGCCGGGAGTCGGACGAGGCCTACACCCGCCGCGTGCTGGGCAAGCTGGCCACGCACAAGGACATCATCGTAATCAACGATGAGGCGCACCATGCCTATCGCAAACCGCCCGAGGTGAAGATTTCGAAGAAGCAGGCCGAGGAGCAGGGCATAGACCTCGACGAAGCCACCCGCTGGATCGAAGGCCTGGACCGCATCCACAAGACCCGCCGCATCCAGCGCTGCTTTGATCTTTCCGCCACGCCTTTTGCGCCGACGGGAAAGAAGAGTACCGATACGGCCCTGTTCGACTGGATCATCTCGGACTTCGGCCTGAACGACGCGATCGAGGCCGGGCTGGTCAAGACGCCGCGCGTCGTTGTGAGGGATGATGCCCTGCCGGATGCCAAGACCCTGCGGTCAAAGCTCTACCACATCTACCGTGATCCATCGGTGTCGGAGGATCTGAACAGAGCGAAGGCCGAACCGCACGAGGCGCTGCCGAAGCTGGTGCAGGATGCCTAAACGCTACTTGGTGCCGACTGGCGCGAGACGCAAAGGCAGTGGAAGGAAGCTGGCCACCATTCGCCCCCGGTCATGTTGACGGTCTGCAACCGCACCGAGACGGCCGCGCGGGTTGAGCATTATTTCAACAAGGGCGACTCGCACTGGCCCGAACTGAACGCCCCGAACAGGACGCTGCGCGTTGACAGCAAGGTGCTGGACAAGGCGGAGATCGGTGAAGCGGCGACCTCAGACAAGGACTATGAGGCCCGGCTGAAAGGCATCGTCGATGCCGCAGACCTGCCAGCGACGCGAAAGCAGCAGTTACTTGGCATGAAGAAGGAAGAGCTGCTGCGCGAGATCGTCGACAACGTCGGCAAGCGCGGGGCTGCGGGCCAGGACCTCCAGAACGTGATCTCCGTCGCGATGTTGTCCGAAGGCTGGGACGCAAAGAACGTCACGCATATCATGGGTCTGCGTGCGTTCACCTCGCAGCTACTGTGCGAACAGGTTGTCGGTCGGGGGCTGCGCCGGGTTTCCTACGACACAGATGAAAACGGGCTGTTTCTGCCCGAGTATGTAAACGTCTTCGGCGTTCCACTGTCCATTTCGGAAAGTGGCGAAGGTGGTGACCCGCCCCCGCCGCCCAAACCGACCACGCAGATCGAAGTGATCCCCGAGCAAGCCCAGCTTGAAATCAAATGGCCAAACGTGCTGCGTGTCGAAACCGTGGTGAGGCCTCAGCTGACAATTGCCTGGGAAACGGTACCCCCCTTGGTCCTCGATCCGGCCTCCACGCCGATCAGCGCCGATCTGGCCCCTGCCTTGGGTGGTGCCACCGACATGGGACAGGTTTCGGCCATTGATCTGGAGCGCCTTCCCGATGGCTTCCGCCTGCAGCGCCTCGTGTTCCAGGCGGCACGGAAGGGCTTTGCCGAACTGCGCCACAGCTTTTCCGGAACCGAAGATTACCTTGCCGCGCAGCTGGTCCGCACCGTGGAGACCTTCCTGACCTCCGAGCTCCTCGACATTCCGTCACTGTTTCACTCTGACCCGCTGCGGCGCAGGATCCTGATTGCGCTGAACATCGACCTCGTCGTCCAGCACGTCATGCGTCACATCACCGAGCAGAACACTGAGCGCCTCACGCCCATCTTTGACGAAGAGAACCCCATCGGCGCGACCGGCCAGATGCGCACCTGGTACACCTCCAAGCCGTGCTTCCCGGCGATCAAATCGCACATCAGCCATCTTGTCGGCGATTCCGCGTGGGAGGGTCACGCAGCCAATGTCTTCGAGGGCCGCGATGAGGTGATCGCCTACGCGAAAAACGATCATCTTGGATTTCAGATCCAGTACATGTGGGTCGGCTCACGTCGTCGGTATGTTCCCGACTTCCTTGTCAGGCTGGCCAGCGGCAAAATGCTCGCTCTCGAAATCAAGGGAACTGACAGCCCGCAGAACAAGGCCAAGCGTGACGCCCTGAGTGAATGGGTGAAGGCGATCAACGGAACTGGAGGATTTGGGCAATGGGCATGGGATGTCGCGTTCAAGCCATCTGATGTGCAGGACATCGTTACGAGGCATGCAGGGGCCGCCCTACCAGAACGGAACGAGTAATGAACCCGTTCCATCTCAAAGAAGTTGTGGCGCTACCTCTCCCGCTGCCTTTGTCTTACCGCCTTAAAGAATGCCATTGGGCTTCTGGCGAACCTTATCTGGCGATGATCGTCTCTCGTTTCGTAGGATCCTTTACAATCACATTCGACGGCCCCACGTTAGGTGGCGATGTAGATCGTAGTTCCGTCCTTGATGGTCTCGACGACCTTGATGTCCTTGATCGCCATAGGGTCCACCGTGATCGGGTTTGCGTCGAGAATGACGAGGTCTGCACGCTTTCCCGGTTCCAGAGACCCCTTTAAGTCCTGCTCGCCATACTGCTCTGCGGCCCAGATCGTCATGGCCATCAGCCCTTCCAGCGGCGTGATCCGCTGATCCGGGCCGATCTCGGCTCCGGCGCGCGAGATGCGGTTCACCGCCGACCACAGCATGAACATCTGGTCCAGCGGTGCCACAACAAAGTCGGTATGATTTGTCGGGTGCAGCCCGGCATCGATGGAGTCGCGCATCGGGCTGAGATAGGCGGTCTGTTCCGGCCCGCGGTTGGCGATATGGGTTTCGGCGAAATAGTAGGTGTGCAGCGTGTAGTAAGAGGGTCGGATCCGGTATTCGACGAACTTCGGGATCTGGTCTTTTCGGGTGAATTGCGAATGGATCATCGTCACCCTGCGGTCGCGGGTGAGGTCGTCCGCCGCTGCAAGTTCGTGGGCTGCGATGAAGGCGTCGATCGCTGCATCACCGTTGGCGTGCAGATTGAGCGGCACGCCCATGTCATAGACCTTCTTGACCATGCCATTGACCATGTCCTGTGGAAAGGTCAGCTCCCCCAGCCAGTCCGTTTCTCCCGCAGGGCCACCTCGCAGGTAAGGCGTCGTGAAGAAGGCCGTGCGCCCCTGCGGTGAACCGTCGATCGTGATCTTCACGCCCCCCACCTTGAGCCGGTTCTGGTAGGTGCCCCATTGCGACAATGGAAATTCGGCGAGGATCTTGTCGAGTTCGGTGATGAACGGATAGGCGATGATATCAATGATGTTCGCACCGGCATCACTGACCCGCTTCATCGTCTGCAGTGGCCCGAGGTTCGTGGCCCCTTCGTGGGCCGTGGTCATCCCGGCCTGCGCATAGAGCATCTGCCCGGCCTTGGAGAAAGCGATCTCCTGCTCGGGCGTCATGGTCTCGGATTGTTCATGGGCCTGCAGGAACGCGCTTTCCATGATGAGCCCATAGGGTTCGTTGGTTCCCTCCTTGCGCACGATGACGCCGCCGGGCGGGGTGACCGTCTCGGCGCTGTAGCCATATTTCTGCAGGGCGAGGCTGTTCATGACCGCGCCATGCATCGAAACGTGATCGACCCGGACCGGATTGTCGGGGAAGGCCGCATCCAGATCATCGCGGTTTAGGAGTCGGCCATCAGGCATGACGCTGTCGTCATAGCCATAGGCCATGATCATCTCGCCTTTGGGGATGTTCCGGCTTTGCGCAAAGGCCGTGATCGCGGCGATGATGCTGTCCACGTCTTGCCCGGTGCCGGACGGTGGCGCATAGACCTGCGCCTGATTGGCGACGAGCAGGGAGTTGCTGTAATGCGAATGCGCATCAATAAAGCCCGGCAGGACCGTCTTGCCGTTCAGATCGACAATCCTGGTGTCCGGGCCTTTGTATAGCGCCTCGATGTCGGCGCTGTTTCCGACCGCAAGGACGAGACCGTCCTTGATCGCCAAAGCGCCTGCCACAGGCTGACCCGGCACCATGGTGACAATGTCGCCGCCCACGTAGATGACATCAGCAGGGCCAGCGGCTTCTTGCGCGTAAAGCATCGGCGGCACGAACGTCGCCGTGGTCGACATCAACATGAACATGCGGCGATTGACGTGCATTGCCTTCTCCCTATTGTGTCTGCCTGGCTCTCCCAGGAGCATCTGTTTCAGTTTGAGTCATGTTCGGCGCCGAACGCCCGAACACGTTCCGGGTCGACTATTGTCAGTGTGCGGTAGCCGATGCTGATCCAGCCCTTGCGTTCCATGTCCTTCAGTGAGCGGCTTGCTACGATTCGCGAGGAATTGGCCATCTCGCCCAGTTCGCTCTGGGTGAGCATAATGGTCATGCTCTCGCCAGTTTGTGGACCGACCGCGCCGTAAGCCACGCGGATCAGCGTCGCAGCGACCCGCCGGGTAGCGCTCGGGATGAGGAGCGTATCGATGATCGCCATCATCTCCCGCATGCCCAGTTCCGTCAGCGACGCCAGTGCGCGCATGTGAGTGACGCTGCGTTGCGAAACCCGGTCAAAATCTGCCAAGGTGATGTGAAGGAGTTCAACTGGCCCTGCCGTGCGAAAGCTTAGGGAACGCTGGGTCCGCAGGACTGCAGGACCCTGCCCGAACCAGACCCCGGTCGTCACCAAATGTGCAAGCGTCTCTCCACGGGTCGGCGAGTATGCCATGGCCTTGATCGTGCCGCTCACTCCGCAGAAGATACCCCCCGGCTCATCCGTCGCCCGGAAGAGATATTGATCCGGACCGAGTTCGATCAGCCGCATCACGCGGATCAGGTCGCGCTGCACCTCGGGGGGACAGACCGACAGCCACCCGCGCGAGCGGGCAATCTCCGTGGCTTGGGCCAACTGCATCGATTGCCATACCGTGTTTTCAGTTGCTCACCCGGATAGCAGACAATTTTCCCCAACATTGTACCAAAATTTACAATCCTCAACAAACCAAAGTCATATCCAGCGCCGGTATGAGAGAATCATACACGTTACGGAGCTAGGCCATGCAAGAACCAAACCGACGCCATGTCCTCGCTCTGTTGTCGGGTGCTTCGGTCGGGGCGGCGGTGTTGCGCCCCGACCGATTGTTCGCGCAAGCCACAAGCCTGCAGGATGTGATCGGCAGTGCATTTCCGGCCCCCCGTGCCACCGTTTTCGTTGCCATGGAAATCATCACAATGGACCCGGCGCGGCCGCGTGCCGAGGCTGTCGCGGTGATCGGGGGGCGCATCGCCGCCCTTGGCACCCTGGCCGAGGTTCAGGCGCTGGCGGGAGATCAAACCTATGACATTGACGAGACCTTCCGCGACAAGGTCATCATCGCGGGGTTCATTGAACAGCACGTCCACCCGGTGCTGGCGAGCCTCACGATGTCATCAGAGGTGATTTCGATCGAACCTTGGGACACAATCAACGGCCTTTCGGATCAGGTGCGCGACGAAGCGACCTATCAGAAGCGGCTGAAGGCGGCTCTGGCCATGCACCTCGACAAGGAAGCGACCTTCCTCAGCTGGGGCTATCACCATTACTTTCATGGTCCGTTGGACCGGACGATGTTGGACGAGCTCGCTCCGGATTTCCCTGTGATCATCTGGCATCGCTCGTGCCACGAAATGTTCCTGAACTCTGTGGCCCTGCGCCAATTCGGCGTCGATGAAGCGTTTATCGCGACCTTTACGCCCAGCGAGGCGCAGCAATCGAGCCTTGACGAGGGTCATTTCTTCGAACAGGGAATGCTCCGGCTGCTTGAGCGGCTGGGGTCTGTCGCGAGTCCCGCGCGGATGAAGAGCGGCCTCGAATTCACTGTCGATTACTACCACCGGTCCGGGATCACGACGTGTTGCGAACCGGGCGGCTACTACGCCAAACCGCTTCAGGACGCGATCAACGCCGTATATTCGGGCGATCAGACGCCGTTCAACCACTACTTCATTGGAGACGGCAAGACTTTCGCCGCCACGCATCCGAGTGATCCGGCGGCGATGTTGGCGATGGCCGAAAGTGTGCTCGACTGGGGCGCGGGGCGCACGCGCTACCTGCCGCAGCAGATAAAGCTTTTCACAGACGGCGCGATTTTCAGCCAACTCATGCAGATGAAGGATGGCTACACCGACGGCCACGACGGCGAGTGGCTGATGGACCCTGCGGTGTTTGGCTATGCCTTTCAGACCTTTTGGGAGAATGACTACCACATCCACATCCACAACAACGGCGACCTCGGGATGGATGTGCTGCTCGACAACCTCGAGGAGGCGATGCGCCGCAAACCCCGCTTTGATCACCGCATGACCATCGTGCATTTCGGCTTTGCCACGACCGAGCAAGTAAACAGGGCCGCACGCCTTGGCGCCATCGTCAGCGCCAATCCCTACTATGTGACCGCTCTCGCCGGTCGGTATGGCGATGTGGGTCTTGGCCCCGACCGGGCGGCACGCATGGTGCCTCTGGCCGACGCCAAGGCGGTGGGCATGCGCATGTCCTTCCATTCCGACATGCCCATGGCGCCAGCCAAACCTCTGCAATTGGCCTGGTCTGCCGTCACCAGGATGACAGCCGAAGGCGAGGTGGCGGGTCCGGACCAGCGGGTTGATCTCGAAACAGCCTTAAAGGCGATCACGATCGATGCCGCACACTCGATCAGGCTGGAGAACGAGATCGGTTCGATTACGCCGGGCAAGCTGGCGAACTTCACCGTTCTCGAGCAAAGCCCGTATGACATCGCCCCAGAGGATCTGGCCGGACTGGCGATCTGGGGCACTGTGTTGGAGGGGCGGGTTCAGCCGATCGTCTCACCGACCACAAGAGCGCAACTGCGCCCCGTGCCTCTTCCGCCCGGCGTTTTGCCCGCCAGTCGGCTCGCCATTGCCCATGATGACCATGAGCATGGTTTGGGAGACTCCTGCGTCCAGCTACGGCTCGCCTTGTCGGCTGCTGTCGTCAAAGGGTTGGCTTGATGCGTGCCGAAAGCCCAGCGCAGCTTCGGCGGAAAACCGGACAAGTCCGGGTGATGCCGCAGCCGTTGATCGGCTTCGGTTCCTTGCTGGATGGCCCGCATTTGGCGGGCTCCAAGTGGCCGACATCCGGACCGACCTGCACAGAACCAAACGAGACAACTCGCCGCGCGCGCCAACTCAGAACAGCACCAGGATTCCAGATATGATCAGCCGTCGTCAGTTCCTTCTTCACACCAGCGCGGCCGCACTGGCTTTTGGACTTCCCGTCGCAATTGCTCGACCGGTGCTGGCGCAAGACGGACCGGCCGATCGCATCTTCCTCGGCGGCCCCATATTGACAATGAACGATGCGCTGCCCCGCGCCGAGGCAGTGGCAATCAAGAACGCGATCATCGTGGCGGTCGGCACGCGGGACGAGGTGCTGACATTGCAAGACGAAGGTACGATTGTCACCGAGCTTGACGGTCGCGCGCTCATTCCGGGTTTCGTGGATGCGCATGGCCACGTCGCTGGCGGCGGGCTTCAGGCGCTGTCAGCCAATCTTCTGGCACCACCCGATGGGGATGTAACTGACATCGCTAGCCTGCAGTCGGTCCTGCGGCAGTGGATGGAGGTCAACCGGGCGGCCGTCGAGGCCACAGGGTTCGTGGTTGGTTTCGGCTACGACCCGAGCCAGTTGGCCGAACAGCGGCACCCGACCCGCGAGGACCTTGACGCGGTAACGACTGATCTGCCGATCTTTCTCGTCCATCAGTCCGGCCACATGGCCGCAAGCAACTCTCGGATGCTGGAATTGGCAGGTCTGACCGCCACGACCCCCGAACCGGTCGGCGGTGTCATCAGGCGGCGGCCGGATGGCTCACCAGATGGCGTACTGGAGGAGGCGGCCATGTACCCTGTGTTCGTGGGGGTCCTGGGACAAATCGGACCTGACGGGTTCAAGGCAATGATCCGCGCCGGCGCAGATCTCTGGGCAAGGTACGGCTATACGACAGCCGAAGAGGGACGCACGATCCCGGCCATGGCGGCGCTCTTCCGGCAGATTGCGGCAGAGGGTGGACTGCCGATTGATGTGGTCGGCTATCAGGACGCGATGATCGGGCGGGACGAAATCCTGGCGTCGCAGTCGCGTATTTATGACAACAGGTTCCGGATCGGCGGCGCAAAGCTCGTGATCGACGGGTCTCCACAGGGGTTCACAGCCTACCGTGACAGGCCCTACGTCGATCCCGTTGGTGATTATGCCCCGGGATGGCGAGGCTACATGAGCCTGACCGAAGAGCAGGTGCACGAATCCATCGACTGGTGTTTTGCAAACGGCGTGCAGGTCATGACCCATTCGAACGGTGAAGCAGCCCACGACGTCCTGATCGCTGCCGTTGATGTCGCTACGCGCAAACACGGCCCGGCCGACCGCCGTCCCGTTCTCATTCACGGGCAATTCCTGCGCGAGGACCAGGTGAACGAATTGAAGCGCCTTGACATCTTCCCGTCCCTTTTCCCCATGCACACCTTTTACTGGGGCGACTGGCACCGTGACCACACCGTGGGGCCACAGCTTGCAGACAATATCTCACCGACCGGTTGGTGCGTGGAGCGAGGCATGATGTTTTCCAGCCATCACGATGCGCCCGTTGCCTTTCCAGATTCGATGCGTGTTCTCGACGCCACGGTGACACGCCGGACCCGATCAGGAGACATTCTGGGACCTGAGCAGCGCGTGGATGTCACCACCGCCCTCAAGGCGATGACCATCTGGCCAGCCTGGAGTCATTTCGAGGAGGCGACCAAAGGCTCCATCGAAGTGGGAAAGTTGGCCGACCTCGTTATCCTGTCCGACGATCCGACTGCCGTGGACCCCGACACTCTCGATCGTATGACCGTGGCCGAGACAATCAAGGAGGGGGCAACCGTTTATCTGGCGGGCGAGAAGGAAGGGCGGCTCAACTTCCGCCCGACGCCTCACAGCGATCCACTCTCCGAATTCGTCCGGCAGGCCGCCGTGCATAGCGAAATGGGGCTGCTTGGTGAAGGGTCGCAGGGAACTGGCGCAAGGCGTTTCCCTCTTCGTGCAATTGCAAATGGCCCTCAGCATACGGCGTGCGTGGCCCGATTCTTGCAAAATGCGATGGCGGCCTCCCTCTCGGGCACACAATCACTCTGATGGTGAGGCGTAAGTTGGGGAGAGCTGATCGTCGCGTCACGCACATGCCGGGAGTTAGCGATCATGTTCGCTAACCTTTGAGAACGCAAGTGAATGATGGCCTTATAGGCACAACTGGCGCGCGGGACTCACCGCGCCGACCGGCAACCGGGCTTTTAGCAAGGAGACAGAGAATGAACAAATTGGCGGCCGAATTCTTCGGGACGTTCTGGCTGGTATTCGGGGGCTGTGGCAGCGCTGTGCTGGCGGCAGGGTTCCCCGAGGTGGGTATCGGGCTTTTGGGCGTGTCGCTTGCCTTCGGCCTGACGGTGCTGACAATGGCCTATACGGTGGGGCACATCTCGGGCGGGCATTTCAATCCGGCGGTGTCGCTGGGACTGGCCGTGGCCGGGAGGTTTGGCTGGAACGAACTGCCGATGTACTGGGTCGCGCAGGTGCTGGGCGGGCTTGCAGGTGCGGCGGTGCTGTTCGTCATCGCGAGTGGCGCGCCGGAATGGACAGCGGGCGGATTTGCGTCGAACGGGTTCGGCGAATTGTCACCGGGCGGGTACAGCCTGTTGGCCGTGATCGTCGCGGAAGTCGTGCTGACGGCGTTCTTCCTGGTGATCATACTCGGATCGACGTCGAAAGGCGCGCCAGCGGGGTTTGCGCCGATTGCCATCGGTCTGGGACTGACGCTGATCCACCTGATCTCGATCCCGGTGTCAAATACCTCCGTCAACCCGGCGCGTTCGCTTGCTGCGGCGGTCTTCGCTGACACGGGGGCGTTGTCGCAGGTCTGGGTATTCTGGGTGGCCCCGCTGATCGGTGCGGCGATCGGCGCGGTCATCCACACTGCGCTTTTGTCCTCGGAGCAAGAGACTAACTGATTTTGGTGCGCAACCTACTCCCTCAAATGGTACCTAAACCATCCGCGCCTCGCCGCTGCACTCGATTGCCACGCGTCGTTTTTCGTCGACAGGCTTCTTCACGTCTGTCGACAAAATCGAACCGAGAGCGCCGGATTTGGGCAGCGAAGCTTGAGTTGCAATTGGTCGGCAAGAATATGGAGAATTGCAAATGAAAACTCGAAACAAGAAGAGCCGGAACCTCGTGGCCTTGGCGCTGGCGCAGTTTGCGTTGGTTGCACCCGGCTGGGCACAGGACGCAGACCTCGCCCAACAACTATCTAACCCAGTTGCCGCGCTGATCAGCGTCCCGTTCCAGATTAACTACAATCAGGGCTATGTTGATGGCGAGGGCTCGCAAAACGTTCTGAACATCCAGCCAGTGATCCCGTTTTCGATCAACCCAGACTGGAACGTGATTTCGCGCACCATCGTGCCGTTGATCGAGCAGAACGGCGTTGTTCCTGGGGCAGGTCAACAAGAAGGTGTTGGCGGCGTCGTCCAGAGTTTCTTCTTCTCGCCCAAGGCGCCGACGGCAAATGGTCTCATCTGGGGCGCTGGCCCCGTCATTACGACGCCAGCGCTGACGGATGGGCTGGGGTCCGAACAGTGGGGTCTCGGTGTAACAGCGGTCGGTCTCAAGGTCATGGGGCCGCTGACGGTGGGTGCGCTGGCCAACCATGTCTGGACTGTGACGGACAACGACACGAACGGACAATCGTCAAACACGTTTCTTCAGCCTTTCATCAGTTACACAACGCCCACTGCAACGTCTTTTAGCTTGAATACCGAAGCAAGCTACAACTGGGTTACCGAGGATTGGTCCGTGCCGATCAATGCGACGGTTTCGCAACTTGTGAACTTTGGCGGCTATCCGGTGCAGCTTACCGGTGGCGTGCGCTATTGGGCCGAAGCACCCGAAGGCGGCCCCGAGGATTGGGGTGCACGTGTTGTAATGACTTACCTGTTCCCCAAAGGCTGATGCAGTCATGGCTTCTGTTCGGCAGTTGACGCGAGGCTGACTCCTCAGAATTTCGCTGCCCAAACCAAGGCCGGAGAGATGTCCACCATCTTCGGCAGTTCCACTGGGATTGGCGCGGCTTTGATCCGACGGAGAAGCTCCTCACCCGACATGGTCCGCATGACGCCCGTCAGCCTGCCCCTGCCATCCGTTCGCCAGATCGGGACCGCATCGCCGTTGGCGGCGTAGTCCCCGGTCCGGAACAGCGCCATCTCGGCCGTACGGCGTTTGCGGATCTCGGGGGGCCTGAGCCAGCCCATAAAGTGCCGTGCCGCATCGGGGTCGCCTGCGTTGATCGCGGCGGTGAGCTTTGCGCGATAAATCCCTCCGGTGTTGAAGTCGAAGGAGACCAGCGCATCGAACTGGTGCTGGGCGAGCGGCACGCGGATCGTATCATTGACCCGCGCTACATAGCCCTTCACGTCGATGGCGAACTGGTCGATGGCGGCCATCACCGCGGCGTCGACGTCCTGCGGCATGGCGCGGTCCATTCTGGCAGGGTCGGGCCCGCCGGCGGCAGCGGTGTGCCCGATACCCCAGGTCCAGACGCCCGCGCTGTCGAGGTAGGGCGCAGGCACGATGCCCTCGTGTTCCGCGATCTCGATGAGCCCGCGGGAAGATATGGTCATGTCGGTCATTGGTGGTTCTCCTTAAAGAAAAAGCCCGCGCGAGGCGGGCGGGTTTCAAGATTGCAAGTGAAGGGGTTGCGTGTTGGCCGAGGTACCGGAACAGCCAGATGCTGTCAGACCCTGAGGACCAAGAACAGGACGACGCCGAAGGTCAGGGCGACGAGCCAGACCCGTCTCTCTCTGCGCAAGAGGCGCGGCAGATCACAGCGCTGCAGGAGGCGGGGGAGATCACGATTGCCCATCGCCGCCTCCCTTGCTGCCATCCTCCTTACCGACCTCCGCGCGCCGGGCGCGGAAAACGTCGATGAGAAGCCCCGAGATCGACATGCCCCCGATGCCGACGACGAAGGCGCTGAAGCCCACGGTATCGCCGCCGGGGGCCAGCTTGCCGATGACCGGCTCGAGGATGGGGGCGACGAGGGGCCCAAGATAGACCGCGCAGATGGCCCCCACGAGCAGCGACAGGATCCCATCACGCCAGTGTTCGCGGAGGGTGACCCAGCGCACGATGCCGCCGAGGGCACCGGCAAGGGCCGCCTTGCCAGGCTCGCTCAAGAGCCATGTCAGAATGTCCGGGCGCTCACCCATCTTTGTCTCCTTTTTGTGTTGATGAAGGGCGTCACGCCATCCGGAGCCAGATCGCGGTGGCGACGCTGGCGTTGATCTCGCTGGCGTCGAACCCCCAGGTGGTCGGTGCTGCGGTGGCATATGTGATGGTCCGCTGCAGGGTCTTGCGCGCGGTGGTAGCGGGCGCGCCGCCGTTGATGTCGGCGGTGCCTGAGGTGGACCAGACCGAGACCGTGGCGGTGGAGGAATGCCGCAAGCCCAACCAGTATGTCCGCCCGGCGCGCAGGGTGAGGGAGGCCGCGATGCTGCGGACGCCAAGTATGCCGAGATCAAGATCACCGGTTTCCAGGATCAGCTGATCGGGCCGCCCGTTCGCATCCGCCGAATAGACCGCGATCTTGCCCAGCGCCCCGGCCAGTTCGGTGGTGACGTTGATCGCCATCTGATCGACGACGAGGTCGGCCCCTGGGGCCCATGGGAAGAGCCTGATCCGCCCCGCCGCCCCGGTCTGGGTCCCGGTGACGGCGCCCATGCTGGAGGTCATCACATGTTCACCGGAAGCAGGTACGAGGAAGGGCACCTGTCTGCTGCCAAGGGCGACAGTCTGTCCCGCGATCCGGGCGCGCAGCTGCGATGCGGTGGAGTTATACCAGAGCCAGCCGTCGGCGGGCGAGGCTGGATCAGTGGCCAGCCCCGCCAGCGCCAGCCCTGCCGGAAACTGCACCCGCCCGCTTGTGCGGTCCGCGATCATCGCGTCGCGAAAGGTGGTGCCATCCGCACTGACCCTGAGCCGCCAGTCGTCAGTACCCAGCAACCCGACGATGGCACGGCCGGATGCACCGGTCCGGAACGCCATCGCCGCGTTGTCACCAGCAGCGGCCTTGGCGATGGCGAGTTCATGGCTGCTGCCTGCATGGCTGAAGAGAGATGCAGGTGCCGCCACGCTCAGTCGGTTCGTGGCATCGGCTGTTGCCCCGCCGATCCCCGCCCGCAGGACCGAGAGGTTGGCCTGCGGCGCTCCGATGGCGGTCACCGCATCGGCAAAGGTGACGGTCGGCGTGTTCACCACCGTGGTGCCTCCCGCCCCTGGGGTGGCCGGACCGATATTGACAACTGTGGTTGATCCGGATGCGCCACCGGTACCGAAGTTCAAAGTCTTGGACAGACCCGAAGTGGTAGCCCCCGTGCCGATCCCATAGGTGGAGACCCCGGTTGCGGTGCCGATGGTCGCTGTGTCCCCTGAGACCGTGACAGCGCCTGAGGCGGTGAGCGAACCGGAGAACGTCTTGTTGCCGGTGAAGGTCTGGGTACCAGCGAGGATCGCCAGTTCCGACGACGTATTGGGCAGCAAGAAGGTCCGTGTGGTCCCGGTGCTGATCCCCGACAGCGCAAAGACCGCCTCCTTCGTCGGATCGGCAGCGTTCACGAGGCTGAAGACGGCGTCCGAAACGTCCTGTAGCACGCCGACAGGATCCCAGGCGGATCCGGTCCAGACGCGCAACATCCCCTCGACCGCGACCCAGACCAGCCAGCCGGGCCGGGGCACGAGGCGCAGCCAGGCCCCGTCGATCCAGAACGCGATGTCCAGATCCCAGCCCGCCCAGAGCCCTGTAGCCCCTGCTGCCACGAGATACCGGTTTCCATCGGCGGGGCTCGCAGGGGGTGCGGTACGGGTGCGGTCCAGAACCGAGAGCTGGACCATCCCGTCAAGGAGGCGCAGCGCCTCGTTGTGGGTGACATGCTTTTGGGCCTGTGCGGCCAGCAGATAGGGCAACCCGAGATGGGTTGTTGTGTCAGACATGGGGGTATCCTGAGATTGGGGTTCAGAATTTCAGCGTGACGATCGCGGGCGTTCCACGGCCGAGGCGGTTCGAGATCTGGAAGATGCGGATCGCAAGCGAGGCACCCGGTCCGAGTGGCGCGCCCGAATCGGTGGTCTGATCGGCGGCGCTGTAGAGGACCTCAGGCAGGGTCGCTGTCAGGGTGCGCTTGACTGTTGCCCCGTTGCAGATCTGGATGTCATAGCGCTCGAGGTCTTCGGCCAGCGGCACCTCGACCTGTTCCCATGCGTCGGCGACCAGCGCGCGGGAGCGCCGCGTCCAGCGAAGTGTCAGATCGCCGGGCACCCGGGCAGAACGCCACGGCTGTTCGACATGGACCGAGGAAAACGGCAGGAGACCCCGGCC
>JBGSWJ010000294.1:0-2222 GCA_041752495.1 Rhodobacterales bacterium | reverse complement strand
ACGCCTCCGGCGATTATTCCATCAGCGATCTCGCCGAACTCTTCTCGGTTTCAAGGCCGACAGTCTACAGAACCTTGCAGCGTGCAGGACCCAAAACCAGCCCTTAGCGTACTATTCTGCCCTCTCCGGCATCAGACCCCCGATATAGCGGGCCGTCACGGCGGGGGAACCCGGGGGCGCGGTGACGGTCCGGCTGGTCACGGCCAGTTGCACCACCGCGTCCAGAAGGCTCACCGCCTCGTTATGGGTGACGTGTTTCTGCGCCTGTGACGGCTGGATATAGGGCAGCGACAGGCGTGCGGATGTTTCGGGCATGGCCCCTCCGGAAATGACGGCATCCCGTGCAGGGTCGGGGCAAAGTCTTGACGATCTGTCGCGGCACCGCGCGGCGGTGCAGGACAACCTATACGTTTGCGCCCTTGGCCCACCCCGCCCGGCCCTTGCGCGATGGTCCCCTTTACGGGACAAGGGCCGCGATTGGCTGCGGCCCGGCCGGGGACAGAGAAGAGACGAGACCGATGGAGATTACCGAGACCGCACTTTCCGGTGTCAGGCTTCTGACCCCGCGCCGGTTTTCCGATGCGCGCGGCTTCTTTGCCGAGACCTACAGCAGAAAGGTGCTGGCTGCGGCCGGGATCGACATCGAATTCGTGCAGGACAACCATTCCCTGTCGCGCGTGGCCGGGACCGTGCGGGGCCTGCATTTCCAGTCGCCCCCGCATGCGCAGGACAAGCTTGTGCGCTGCGGGCAGGGGGCGCTGTTCGACGTGGCCGTCGATATCCGGGCGGGGTCGCCCACCTTCGGGCACTGGGTAGGTCATGAACTGACGGCTGAGAACGGGCGGCAGATGTTCATCCCCAAGGGGTTCCTGCACGGGTTCATGACGCTGATCCCCGATACCGAGATCGTCTACAAGTGTTCGGATTTCTATGCGCCGGACTGTGACGGTGCGGTGCGCTGGGACGATCCTGCCATCGGCATCCGCTGGCCGCGCGCCGCCGATCCGGCGGCCATTTCGCCCAAGGATGCCGCCGCACCCCTTTTGGCCGGTTTCACCTCGCCCTTTGTCTGGGAAGGAGGCCAGCCATGAAGATCCTTGTCACCGGGGGGGCCGGGTTCATCGGTTCGGCCGTCGTCCGTCTGGCCGTGGCGCGCGGCCATGCCGTCGTCAATGTCGATGCGCTGACCTATGCCGCCTGTCTGGACAATGTGGCCGCGGTCGCGGACAGCCCGCTTTATGCCTTTGAAGAGGCCGATATCCGTGACCGCGCGGCGATGGACCACATCCTTGCCGCGCACAGGCCCGATGCGGTCATGCATCTGGCCGCCGAAAGCCATGTCGACCGTTCCATCGACGGGCCGGGCGATTTCATCTCGACCAACATCACCGGCACCTACACCCTGCTTGAGGCGGCGCGCGCGTACTGGACAGCCCTGGGCAAGCCCGCGAGCTTTCGGTTCCACCATATCTCGACGGATGAGGTCTTTGGTTCGCTCGGGCCCACGGGCATGTTCACCGAAGACACGCCCTATGATCCGCGCAGTCCCTATTCCGCCTCAAAGGCCGCGTCCGACCACCTGGTCCGCGCCTGGGGCGAGACCTATGGGCTGCCCTATGTGCTCACCAACTGCTCCAACAACTACGGGCCGTTTCATTTCCCCGAAAAGCTGATCCCCGTCGTCATCCTGAACGCGCTGGCGGGCAAGCCGATCCCGGTTTACGGGCAGGGGCTGAACATCCGCGACTGGCTTTATGTCGAGGATCACGCCGACGCGCTTCTGACGGTGCTGGAGAAGGGGCAGAACCACCGCAGCTATAACATCGGGGGCGAGAACGAGGCGCGCAACATCGACCTTGTGGCCAAGATCTGCGCCATCCTTGATCGGCTGCGTCCTGCGGATCGACCCTATGCCAGCCAGATCACCTTTGTGACCGACCGGCCCGGCCATGACGCCCGCTATGCCATCGACCCGTCGCGCATCCGCAGCGAACTGGGCTGGCGGCCCTCGGTCACGCTGGACGAGGGGCTGGAACGCACGGTGCGCTGGTATCTTGATAACGAAGGATGGTGGCGGGCGCTGCAGGCCCGCGCAGGCGTGGGCGAACGGCTGGGCGTGAAGGCATGACCGGCCCGGTTTCAGGTCCGCCCCTCGTCTTTGGCCAGACCGGTCAGGTCGCGCTGGAACTCCGGCGGCTGGCGCCGGATGCGGTGTTTCTGTC
>JBGSWJ010000293.1:0-5714 GCA_041752495.1 Rhodobacterales bacterium | reverse complement strand
CCGAACGGGCGCGGTTTCTGCGTCATGGCGCGACGTGGTGGGACGTTCACCGCCACCGGATCCCGCCGGCCTCGGCGCGGGTCATTGGCGAGACAAAGCAATCGGGCCAGCTGGTGCTGCGGCGCGGGCATTTCAGGTCTGCCGGGATTGGTGCCGACGGGAGGCCCGTCATCAGCTTTCGCCCGTATGGGGCGGAAGAGACGGTGCAACTGTCAGCAGGTCGCGTGATCGATGGCCGTGGGATCCGCCGGGATCCGGAACAGAATGCCTCGCCCCTGGTGGCGGACCTTCGGGCAACGGGGCAGGCCAGGGTCGATCCGCTGCGCATCAGTCTGGATGTCACGGCGGAGTCTTATCTTGTGAATCGGGATGGCAGGCCATCCCGCCGGATCCTTGCCATCGGTCCGGCATCGCGTGCCGCCCTTTGGGAGATCACGGCGATTCCCGATATTCGCGATCAGGTGGCCGGGCTTGCAGGAATGGTCGAACTGTGCGGAGCAACGCAGGGGGCCTGATGTAGTTATCCGGGCCCATGCAAAGCTGTCCGACGTCCCGAACAGCATGGCCTCAGCCGTGTTGGGATTCGCTGCGCCGGGCGTCGATCGCGCGCTGATCCTTGGGCGGGTGAGTATCGCCTCATTGGAAATCAGCATGCCTTGCCGTGCGAACTGCGATTGGTTGACCGGGCTTGCCCAGATTGCGGCCTGTCTGGACTGGCCCGGCGTTGCCGGCCGAAGATGATGGGAGACCGAAACCCGGTTACTGGCCCGCACTTCGACAGTGCCAAGCTGCAGGAGGTTCGATTTGAGCGAGTTCGGTGTGGAGGATTTCCTCACGGGGCCCAAAAGGATCTTACGGCAGCCCAAGCTGGAGTTGCCGACTTCTTGTTGCTGACGGCGAACGGGCAGTCATACCCGCGCGGACAAGAATATTTCCCGCCCTGCGGTGCTGTGCCCGTTCCCGTGTCGGGTTGCGTCAGGGACGGATAGTGTAGGTTCCGACGTTGCAGATATTGACCTGATCCTGCAGTTCGGCGCCGTTGTCGAACTGGAACAGCACGTCGTACATGCAGTTGCTGACATTGTGGATGGTCACGTCAAGATACTGGCCGGGCCGGAGGACGTTCTGGCCGAGCAGGTCGTTTTCCCAGCTGTCGTTGCGGGTGTCCGAGGCATAGAGGTATTGCAGGACGTTGTTCGTCTGGTTGCGGAACCGGATCGCATAGGAATCGGCAAGGGCCGGGGTTGCGATGGCGAGGACGATTGCGGCGCCAACGAGCTTCGAGAAATGGAACATGAAACGTATCCTTTGAATGAGCCGGACAACGGGCCGGGGATGCAACACACGAAAATGTAAACGGAGAAAGCGGATTTCTGAAAGAGGGAAAACCTGAGCGGCGCGCACTTTTTTGCTGCGGCGTGCGGGGTTTAGCCTTGTTTTGTATAGTTCGTGATCTTCGATCTTCAGCCAGAGCGGGCGGCGGGTTGATATGTTGGCCTGATGCAGATGCGAAAAAGGCGGCGCCTGAGAATACCGGACGCCGCCATTGTTCAACCTTGGCGCGAGGCGCCGGTCAGTCGGATCAGTTCAGGGTGTAGCTCGCCAGCGAGCAGATATCGACCTGATCGGTGAGTTCCTGGCCGTCTTCCATGACGAAGCGCAGGTCATAGACGCACTGGTCGCTGCCGTCGGTGATGTTGACGGTACCGCTTTGGCCGCTGGCCAGAACGTTCGAGCCGAGGATGTCTTCGTTCCAGGTGCCGGTGTCGGCGGGGGAGGTGTAGAACTCCATCAGCGTGAGCGCCGAGTTGTTGATGATCTGGTATTGGATGTCCTCCGCAAAGGCGGGCGCCGCGAATGCGACCGAAGCCAGAAGTGCGGGGACCAGGATTTTCGTCGAGAACATCTTTTTAGCCTCTTGTGGGAATCACGGGATTCCGTTCGGCGCTTGTTGCGCTGTGGTGGAATATAGGGACAGGGCCGGGGAATCCATAAGTTATCGGATATCAGGTGTCCCGGCCGCCATCGTCAGGCGATAACAGGGGCGCTTTAGGTCAACAAAGCCAATGGCTTGACCCAAAGCGACCCGGTCTTTCAGGCGACGAGCCGGTAGCCGCCGGATTCCGTAACAAGCAGGCGGGCGTTCGAAGGATCGGGCTCGATCTTTTGCCGCAGGCGGTAGATGTGGGTTTCCAGAGTGTGGGTGGTGACACCGGCGTTGTAGCCCCAGACTTCGTGCAGGAGCACGTCGCGAGCGACGACGCCATCGGTGGCCCGGTAGAGATTCTTGAGAATGTTGGTCTCTTTCTCGGTCAGGCGGACCTTCTTGTCCTGCTCGGTGATGAGCATCTTCTGCGCGGGCTTGAACGTGTAGGGGCCAAGCTGGAAGACGGCGTCTTCGGACTGTTCATGGGTCCGGAGCTGGGCGCGGATGCGGGCGAGGAGAACCGGGAACTTGAACGGCTTGGTCACATAGTCGTTCGCACCGGCGTCAAGGCCGAGGATCGTGTCACTGTCGCTGTCGTGGCCGGTCAGCATGAGGACAGGGCATTTCACGCCCTGCTTGCGCATGACGCGGCAAAGCTCGCGGCCATCGGTATCGGGCAGGCCGACGTCGAGGATGACGAGGTCGTAGAGCCCGGCCTTGGTCTTCACCAACGCATCATGGCCATTGGCGGCTTCGAACACGTCGAAGTCTTCGGTCATGATGAGCTGTTCGCTCAGGGCTTCGCGCAGGTCGTCGTCGTCATCGACGAGGAGAATCTTTTTCAGTTGGGCCATCATCGCCTCCGTGAGTGGATGCATGACAGATGTGTGAGGACCGCGTGTTTGCCAAGAATTGCTGCAACAGTGTCACACCCTTGTGCGTCCTGCGGGGCGATTGTTACAGGGTGCCGCAGGGTCAGGGCGCAGCGGCGTCTTCGATCATCTCGTTGGCGATTGTGGTGAGGGCATAGATACGGTCCCCGATGGCCATCTGATCGTTACCGTCGATACCGAATGCGAGGGCGGCGACGGTGGAATAACTGCCGTGGGCCGCGAGCATTTCGATATAGGCCAAGGTGGCACGACTGCCCCGTATGTGATTATGGATGGCGGCGATGTCTGCCGCCACCCTCGCCGGAAAAGGGCCATCTGGTTCGATGGTGGCGAGGGCCATTGCTGCAACGAGATATGACTGCGAAGATTCTGGGATTCCGTTTGCGATGTTGCGGACCTCTTCCAGAATGAGAGGATCGGGTGTGGCCCGCATCAGAGTCAGGAGCGCAACGATCCTAGGAAAAAGGGCCGCTATGCCGCCGATGGTCTTGATGGCCTCTTCGGCCTGTCCGGCCCGGGCCTGCGCCGCTGCGATTTCAAACCGGGGATCAAAACGGACATCGACGTCTTGGATCATGTACATGGCATCAAGCGCGGCATCGATCTGTCCCGCCCGCGCAAGTCTTATGGCCAGATCCTTGAGAAAGGTCTCCTGCGTCTCGGCCGGGAGTGTCGACACCTGTTCAAGCGCGGTATCAAGGTCAAGTGTCGCGGCCAGAATCCGGGCCTGACCTTTCGGGTCGGTCACTTGGGCCGCAGTTGCCCCGGCTTCGTCGAGACGACCGGATCTGGCCTGACCCAAAGCGATCGCGACGAGGATCGACTGCGGATCATCCTGGGCTTGGGGTGAGTCGAGCAGCGCAAAGGCTTCTTCGTCGCGCGCGGCGAAAGCGAGGGACTCGGCGATGGGACCCAGAAAGAATGCTGAATCGAGAAGCTCAGGGTATCCGTCGATCAAGTTCCGTGCGGCGTCGATGTTACCTGTTGCGGCATAGGCCCTGACGATGTCGAAGATCTGGTGCTTTCCCAGAATTTCGCCCTGAAGTGCGGGCGCTTCGTTTGCGGCCGCTTGCAAAAGGCAAGAGGGTTCGGGTCTGGCAATGCAGGCCTGGGCGTCGACCGATGGGGTCTGATCGGCCGTCAACGGGGCGGCGACCAGAGTGACAAGTGCGACCACGACGGCCGTCGAATGGAAGCGGAAAATGGTCATGGCAAAGACCTGAATGAAACAATCAATGCGGGAAAAGTCGCACGCAGGTGGCTCGCGAGTCAATTCGGATGAATGCCTTCAGAGGGATGGCTATAGAGGTGAAACGGCATGAGGGGATGAAACGAGAGGGGGCGATGGCAGACAATCGCGCAGGATCAGGGCCCGATCGCTGTCGACAGACGGGCCAGCGCCCTGGAGCGTTGATCCGGATCGCCAATCGCGCGGGCATGGGCGAGTGCCTCTGCGATCAGTGAGTCCTCATCATCCGCTTCTGGCGTCACGTTCAGAATGGCAAGGATCGCGTCAAAACGGTCAGCTGGATCGATGATGGCGTCAAGATCGGCCCGTGCAGTGGCGATGTCGTCCCCGGCCCGAAGCACAACCAGAGTCGACAAAGTCCGGCTAAATTCAGGTGTGCCTGCGATCGCGGGCAAGAGTTCGCGGGCCGGGCCGATATGACCGTCATAGACGAGCCCGATGACGGCAGATGACAATATCCTGTCACGGGTCGCGTATTGGGTGTCCGGAAACTCTGGCACTGACGCAAGAAAATCAAGGGCCGCCGTCGCCCCCTGATCATGCGCGACAACGCTGACGGACCGGCTAAGGGCCGTTTGCCATTCGGATTCGTCCGTGATCCCGGCCAGCCACGCCCGCGCAAGGTCGAGGTCCCCTTGACCGGCAGCTACCGCAGCGAGCGCAGCCCGACCGCGGAACTGTGTCCTTGGTTGCGTGGCCATGGTGATGATCGCTTCGGCTTCGGGCAGCCGCCCCGCGCGGGCAAGGCCAGCGACAAGAAGCACTTGTGCTGTTTCACGGGGCCAATCCGGACCAAAGGACGGCATCTGTGCCAAGGCTTCGTCCAGGCGACCGTTGGTGACCAGGTAGGCGACATAGTCAAGCCGCGCACTTTCGCGCCAGCGAACGTCGGAAATCGCATTGGCCACAGCCAGCGCTTCGGCGTCGTTTCCGGCGTCAAGCCAGGCTTTGGCCACATCGCTTGCCGCAAAATCGGCCAGAGGCCCGGGCGGCATCAAGGCGAAGGTGGACAGCGCAGAGGGCATATCTTCGGCCCGAATAAAGGCCTTGATGATGTCACGCAGCGCGAGATCGCGGTCGGTCCGGTCCGGGATCTGTTCAACATAGTTCAGCGCTGTCGCGGGGCCGGGACCTGAAATCTGACCCTCAATGAATGCTGCCCATAGGGACCCATGAATTGAGAGTTCGGTTTCAGCACGGATCAAGGCCAGAGCAAGATCCGGCTCACCGAGGGTGGCATAGGCCTCGATCACGGGTTCGAGCGCGCGCCTACGATCGTCCAAATCGTCAATTGCGGTGGCCGTCTCGGCCGCTTCGGTCAGGATGACAGAAGGGCTTTCCGCGAGGGCGGGCGGGGCAAGGATGCCCAAAAAGAGCAAAGCAGGAAAAAGATGGCGCATGGAAAGACTCCGTTTCAATGGCGCAAGGGTGGCCCGCAAAGCGTCTGTGCGTCAACGAAGATCACGACTGCTGGTCTTGCGGGCACCGATTCATTATTTGTGTCGGGATGAGCGATAAGATCCAATTCAGCCCTGACATCACGGAACGGATCGCCCGGGCGCGGGCCGATCTGCGGATGGGTGTGCCGGTTGTCCTGACGGGAGAGGGCGGCGGGGCTGTGATGCTGGCGGCCGAGACGGTGACG
>JBGSWJ010000292.1:0-3733 GCA_041752495.1 Rhodobacterales bacterium | reverse complement strand
ACCGCGACCACACCCGCACCCGCCCGTTCCATGAGTTCGGCGCCGGTCACCTGCCCCGCCGCGATGGCCTGCGCTTCGATGCTGCGCATCTCTTCAGCGATCAGCAGTTTCGTCATCCCACTCCCCTTCAATCCATCCATCAACCGCCCAAACTTTGGGCATCGCGCATATTTCGCAGGCGCACGCTCTGGATTTCCCGGTCCGCCCGTGTCATCCCCGCCCTCGTGAATTGTGATGGCCCGCTGAAAATGGTCTCACGCCGGGTAACCGAAGTGCAAGGAGTCGCTGACCATGAAAAAGATCGAGGCGATCATCAAGCCGTTCAAGCTTGATGAGGTCAAGGAGGCGCTTCAGGACGTTGGCGTGCAGGGTTTGTCCGTGGTCGAGGTCAAGGGTTTTGGCCGCCAGAAGGGCCATACCGAACTCTACCGCGGCGCCGAATACGTCGTGGACTTCCTGCCCAAGGTAAAGGTCGAAGTCGTTCTGTCTGATGATCAGGTCGACGCGGCCGTGGCCGCCATTATCGGCGCCGCCAAGACCGACAAGATCGGCGACGGCAAGATCTTTGTTTCATCGGTCGAACAGGCCATCCGCATTCGCACCGGGGAATCGGGCGACGACGCCCTCTGACCCGACAGCCACCACCGCTTACTTCAAGGGGAAACCGCAGACATGAGTAAAAACAAGCTTCTCAAGCTTATGAAGGATGAAGACTGCGCCTATGTCGACATCCGCTTTACAGATCCCAAGGGCAAACTGCAGCACGTGACCATCGTGGCCGACCTCGTCGATGAGGATTTCATCGAAGAAGGGTTCATGTTCGACGGTTCGTCCATTGCCGGCTGGAAGTCGATCGACCAGTCCGACATGAAGCTGATGCTTGATCCCGAAAGCGCCTATATCGACCCGTTCTATGCGGAAAAGACCGTCTGCGTGCATTGCAACGTCGTCGAACCCGACACGATGGAACCCTACGAACGCGACCCCCGCGGCACCGCGCTCAAGGCGGAAGCCTATCTCAAGTCCTCAGGCATCGGTGACACCGCCTACATGGGCCCCGAAGCCGAATTCTTCATCTTCGACGACGTCCGCTTCTCGGTCTCGATGAACAAGGTGTCGTTCCAGGTGGATGGCGTCGATGCGCCCTGGAATTCCGACACCGAATTCGAAGGCGGCAACATGGGTCACCGTCCGGGTATCAAGGGCGGCTATTTCCCGGTGAACCCGATCGACGATGCGCAGGATCTGCGCTCAGAAATGCTCTCCACGATGAAGCGGATGGGCATGAAGGTCGACAAGCACCACCACGAAGTCGCCGGCACCCAGCACGAACTGGGCGTGATCTTTGGCCCGCTGACCAAGCAGGCCGACGAGATCCAGAAGTACAAGTATGTCATCCACAACGTGGCCCATGCCTATGGCAAGACCGCAACCTTCATGCCCAAGCCCATCGCGGGCGACAACGGCTCGGGGATGCACGTCAACATGTCGATCTGGAAGGACGGCAAGCCGCTCTTCGCAGGCGACAAGTACGCTGACCTGTCGCAGGAAGCGCTCTGGTACATCGGCGGCATCCTCAAGCACGCCAAGGCCCTGAACGCGATCACCAACCCCGGCACGAACAGCTACAAGCGCCTGATCCCCGGTTTCGAAGCTCCGGTTCTCCGCGCCTACTCCGCCCGCAACCGGTCGGGCTGCATCCGTATTCCGTGGTCCGAATCGCCCAAGGCAAAGCGCGTCGAAGCCCGCTTCCCCGATCCCTCGGCCAACCCCTATCTGGCTTTCGCCGCCCTCCTGATGGCCGGCCTCGACGGCATCAAGAACAAGATCGACCCCGGCCCCTCTTCGGACAAGGATCTCTACGATCTGCCCCCCGAAGAACTGGCCGCGATCCCGACCGTCTGCGGGTCCCTCCGCGAGGCACTGGGCGAGCTTGAAAAGGACATGGACTTCCTTCTGGCCGGTGACGTCTTCACCCGTGACCAGCTTGAAGGCTACATGGCGCTGAAGTGGGAAGAGGTTTACGCCTTCGAACACACCCCGCACCCGATCGAGTACAAGATGTATTACTCCTGCTAAGGGGGAGGTGGGTTTCACCCACCCTACGGAAACGACAAAGGGCGCCTCATCCGGGCGCCCTTTGCATTTGCCGCGATACGTAGGGTGGGTGAAGCCCACGCCGCCCCACGCCCTCTCAAAATGCGTAGGGTGGGTGAAACCCACCCCCCGCAGCACCCCTACTTCAACACGCTATCAAGAAAATCGACAACCGTCTGCGTCGCCGGGGCTTCCTGGAACGCACCCGACCCATGCCCGCCTTCGGGCAAGAACTCATAAGTCACCCCCGCATTGCCCGGATTGGCCAGCAGCGCATCCCGCAGCCGCTCCGACTGCTTTGGCCCGACAAACGAATCGACCCCGCCATGCATGATCAGGAACTGCGGCAACACGGTCCCTGGCGGTAGTTGGGCCAAGGCATAAAGCGGGCTCACTTTCTGCGCCGCCTCTGGATTCTCGGCCACAGCCATCCCAATCAGCGCCGATTCGGGCGAATCCGCTGCATCATTGCGCCCCGTGGTTCGGGCCACACCTGACGCTTCGATATCCGCATCCATCGTCGTGAAATCAACCGGCCCGAACCAGTCCACCACCGCCTGCACAGCCGTCGCCGGGTCTGCCGCCAAGGTGATCCCGGTCGTAGACACCAGATGCCCGCCTGCCGACGCACCAAACAGCGCGACTTTGCCCGGATCGATCCCCAAATCGGCGGCATTGGCCCGCAAATAGGCGACAGCCGCCTGAACATCCTCAAGCTGCGCAGGCCACTGATCCGTTCCGCTCAGCCGATAATTGATCGCAGCTACCGCATAGCCGGCCGCATTCAGCGCCGCGAGAGATTGCGGACCGCTCTTGTCGCCCATCATGAACGCCCCGCCGTGCACCCAGACCACAACCGGCACAGGCCCCGAGGCGCCTTCGGGCAGATACAGGTCAAGCACATTGCGCTCGGACAGATCGGCATAGGCCAGATTGGCCTGCGTCGGCAGGGTCGTCGTCAACCAGCCATAAAACCAATACCCGGCACCCGCCACAGCAACCAGAAAGACCGCAAGCACCCCATACTTCGCCCACCGGGACGTCGATTTCGCCATTCCGCAAACTCCTGCAAAAGAAAACATATGCTGTGCAGTTTTACTGATGCTGCACCTGCAGCATTAGCCATTTGCGACACAAACTGTCGTACGAATCGAAAACACGACCGCATCCGTACGCGGCAACCGCCTGATCGTCTGCCGTTCACTTCGGCGATAAGGCGATTCCGGCCGCCCCACAGGCCGCGGATTGGCCTCGGTATGGGGCTGGAACAGCGACGGATCGTCATAGCGCAGCAGGTTCGCCCGCCACAAAGGCCGGTCCGCCCGCACCATGTCAAACATCCGCTGCACCCGCACCGCAACGTCAACATCATAGCGCGCCACCGGCAGATGGATCGAGGTCAGCGGCCGCCCGATCTTCTCCGCCAAAGTCCAGGCCGCTGGGAAACACAACAACGCCGCAGTCAGCACATGCTGATCCCCCCGCTTCTCATGAATGCAAAAATCCTCCTGCACGATCCGCGAGAGCGTCAGCAGCGGATCACCCCGGTCCACCGCGACCACCTCTCCGTCCGGCCGCGTCACAGCCTCCGCGGTCACACCAAACCCCGGCAGACTCGCCACCTCGGCCAGCGCCA
>JBGSWJ010000291.1:0-34938 GCA_041752495.1 Rhodobacterales bacterium | reverse complement strand
GGGCCTACTGCGCGAGCGGCTCAGGCAATAGCGTCGTGACGCCGACCGCGCCGGCCCGCGCCAGCGCCGGATCAAGCGACATGGGGATGTATTCGCCGCGACGCCACAACTCGCCCAGATCGTCGTAGTATCGCGACATCGGATTTCCTGATTGCCCGGTCGAGATGATGAAGACCGATGAGTCGGGGTCCGCAAAGTCATAGACCCCGCGATAGGCCCCGGCATGGACGTTTTCAAACGGATGCGGATCCTCACCCGAGGTGGCACCCCGCATGAGCGTCTGATCATCCCCGCTGGTGCTTTGCCGGATATTGACGACCCAGTTCAGGATCGGCGTCTCGCCCAGAACGGAGTGGTCATGGGTGGCCACATGCGCATCGCCCCAGCGCAGTGATTCCAGTGCCGTGCCATAGTTTTCGCCGATCCAGATCAGCGCATCATCCAGCGACAGCCGCGCAACATCCGTGCAGGTCTCGACCGGGGCGGACTGGATCACGTCGCACCAGACGGTCGCACCGCCTACATTGCGATAGACACGTTCGATGAACAGCGGATCGACATGGGTGAACTGGTCGGCCAGAGGGCCCATTTCGTCGCGGATCAGCCGGTCCTGCAGGGCGCGCATCCACGCGGAATAGATCAGCGGCTCTGGCAGATGTTCGTTCATTTCGCCGTTCCATTCAGCCAGCAGTTCCAGCGCCCGTTGCCGCTGCCGTTCGGGCGTGCCGACGGGCGCGGCCTCTCCGGTGAACCACAGGTCGGCCCCGACCAGCGGCAAGAGCGACCGCGCGGCGTTGCTGACGGTATCGAGTTGCGCCTCGATAAAGCTTTCACGCGTATGCACTTCGCGCGATTGCATCAGGAATTGCCAGCGCTGAACCCGCTGCGTATCGCCCCAAAGGAAGGACACATGCCGGGGAAAGGGCTGGTCCACGATCTTGTTGTTCGTGTTGCCCAGAATGCCGCCGGGCGGTTCCACGAATTCGGGATTGTCGGCATAGGGATAGAACCCCTGCCAGCGGTTCTGCGGACCATATCCGAAGGTGGGCAGACGGCCCTCGCTCTGGTGCCCAGAATCGCGGATCGGCATCACACCGATCAGCTTCATCCCGATCTCGTTCCGGTCAGCCAGGGTCAGAACCTGCGACGGCGCAATGTAGAGTTCGCCCGCCGCAATCGCCTCTTGCACGTTATGCGCCTGCATCATCCGCATCGCGGCGGTCATCGTAGTGTCAGCAGGGGACAAGGCCGTCCAGGCGACCGAAGTCACATGCCCGGGGGGGCGGATGGTGCCCAAGTTATAAAGCTCGGGCGGCAGGACCGGCCCGTTCGTTGTCCATTGCAGGCGGATCGTGACGGCAGGCGCGTCCTTGACCGTGATGATGCTGTCGCGTGACACGAAATCCTGCCAGCCCTCAGGCGTGCGGTATTGGTCGGGGTTCTGCGGGTTCACTTCCTCGATATAGACATCGGTATCGTCCAGATAGCTCGACGTAATCCCCCAGCCCAGATCGGCACTCCGGCCTGTCAGGATCAGGGGAAGACCGGGGATCGTGCCGCCGATCACTCCGCCCGACTGCAATTCAAGCCGCGCCAGATACCAGATGGACGGTGCGGTCAGTTCCAGATGCGGGTCATTGGCCAGAAGGGTTGATCCCGTGGCCGACCGGCTGATCCCGGCAGCCCAGCCGTTTGATGCGCCGCCAAGCTCATGCTTTGGAAAGGGCGACAGCGGATCGTCCGGCAGTTCCATATCCGCCATGCTGACCGGCACATCGGGGACAAGCTCTGCATATTGGGGCAGGGCGGCGACACCCGCCCCCGGCACGTCGGGCAGGATGTCCTGCACACGGTCCCCCGGCAGGATCAGGGAAACACGCGCGCGCAGCACCTCGGCCTCAAGATGGCTGTTCAGTTGCAGCGCCATCAGTTTCAGGATCGCAAGGCTGTCAGCCGGTTGCCAGGGCGCTATCGGCTGGTTGAAGAGCCACATCTCGGGCGCGCCACGGCCCAAGGCGCCCTTGTTCACCTCGGTCAGCCAGGCATTCACGCCCGCGGCATAGGCCTCAAGCCCGGCGCGGGTGGGAGCGTCCTGGGCTTCGACCGAGCTTGTGGCAAGGCCGTAAAGATCGAAGCGCCGCATGATCATGTCGATGGGCAGCGTCCGCTCCCCGAACAACTCCGACAGCCGCCCCTGCGCCGTCCGCCGCAGCATCGTCATCTGCCAGAGCCTGTCCTGTGCATGGGCAAAGCCCAAAGCGAAGAAGACATCAGGATCGGTGGCCCCAAAGACATGGGGGACGTTGGCATTGTCCCGCACGATTTCGACTTTGTCCGTGATCCCGGCCACGGTCGTCGTTGCGTCATAATCGGGGAGTGACCGCGAGGCAAAATAATAGACCAGCGCAATCGCGGCGATCCCCAGAAGGATAAGGCCCATCACCAGACGCAGAAGCCAGCGGAACAGAATGACCATGGGTGACTTCGCATTGGCCCGGATTTGCTGCACGGGCATGGATTGACGGGCCGACTGGGTCGGTTAGGTATCGCTATCCACTATGCAAGAAAAGGGCGGGGGGCAAGCCAATGGCAAAAGTCGCGTTTTTGGGATTGGGCGTGATGGGCGGCCCGATGGCCGGTCATCTGGCCCGCGCGGGGCACACGGTCACGGTCTATAACCGCACCACCGCCCGGGCCGAAGCCTGGGTTGCCACGAATGGCGGCAGGTTGGGCCGGACGCCCGCCGAAGCGGCCAAAGGGGCAGAGGTCGTACTGGCCTGTGTTGGCAATGATGATGACCTGCGTGCGGTATGCACCGGGTCGGACGGGGCGTTTTCGGCGATGGCTGCGGGGACGATCTTTGTCGATCACACGACCGTTTCGGCCAAGGTCACGCGCGAACTGTTTGCCGTCGCCGCAGGGCAGGGGATCGGCTTTGTGGACGCCCCTGTTTCCGGCGGGCAGGCGGGCGCGGTGAACGGCAAGCTGTCGATCATGTGCGGCGGGACCGAGACTGACTATGCCCGGGCCGAACCCGTCATGTCGGCCTATGCCCGTATCTGCAAACGGCTGGGCGACAGCGGTTCGGGGCAACTGGCCAAGATGGCCAACCAGATCGCCATCGCGGGTCTGGTGCAGGGCCTGTCCGAAGCGCTGCATTTCTGTGAAAAGGCGGGGCTGGACGGCCGCGCCGTGGTCGAGGTCATCAGCCAGGGGGCCGCCGGAAGCTGGCAGATGCAGAACCGCTATCAGACGATGCTGGACGACCATTTCACCCATGGCTTTGCCGTGGACTGGATGCGCAAGGATCTGGGGATCGTGCTGGATGCGGCGGATGAGGTGAAGGCGAGCCTGCCGGTGACGGCGCTGGTCGACCAGTTCTACAAGGATGTGCAGGCGATGGGCGGCGGACGCTGGGACACGTCGTCCCTGTTCAAGCGCCTGCGCCACATCGCCGGTTGATCCAGCGGACGCGCCTGCGGCGCGGCTGCTTTAAGTGAGAAAGTAGGGGGGCGCTGCCCCCCGGCTTCGCCTCCCCCCGAGGTATTTGGGAGACAAAGAAGCCGGACGGGGTGTCAGCGTTCGGGTATAAGTCCCCGCGGACTGAACCGCAGGACGAGGAGCAGGATCACGCCCATCGTCAGAAGCCGCATATGCGCCGCCGAATCAGCCAGATGCGCCTTGAGCCAGCTTTCATCGGCCATGCCCGAGGTGACTACGCCCATGATCCAGAGCCCCATGGGTTCCACCATGACCCAAAGCCACCAGATCAGCATGCCACCCAGCACGGCGCCGAAATTGTTGCCAGAGCCACCGACGATCACCATGACCCAGACTAGGAAGGTAAAGCGCAGGGGCTGGTAGGTTCCCGGCGTCAGTTGACCGTCGAGCGTCGTCATCATCGCCCCGGCGATGCCGCAGATGGCCGAGCCCAGAATGAAGATCTGCAGGTGGCGGCCCTTCACATCCTTGCCCATCGCCTCGGCTGCGATTTCGTTGTCGCGGATGGCCCGCATCATCCGGCCCCATGGCGACTTGAGCGCCATCTGTGCCAGCCAGAGAAGCGCCACAAGCACGAGCGTGAACAGGATGCCGTAGGAGAGCTTGACGTAAAGCGTCGACGCCGTGACGGGATCAAGACCGAAACCCGCCGCACTGGCGATGAAATCCGGATCGGCCTGCAGGTCGATCTCGTAGGCCACTGGGCGGGGTACGCCGATCACGTTCTTGACGCCCCGGCTGAGCCAGTCTTCATTCTTGAGGACGGCGATGATGATCTCGGCAATGCCAAGCGTGGCAATGGCGAGGTAGTCTGACCGCAGCCCCAAAGCCGTCTTGCCGATGACCCAGGCCGCGCCCGCCGCAAGAAGCCCGCCCACCGGCCAGGACAGAAGCACCGGCAGGTTCAGTCCGCCAAGATAGCCCGTCGCCGCCGGCGTCACCGCCTCGACCGCCGTGACGGCAGGATCGAAAACTGCGCGGTAAAGGAAGAAGCCGACGACCAGCACGGCCAGCGTCGCCAGATTGCGCGCCCGCCCCTTGGCCATCTTCATCTGCACCAGTACCGCCGCGACAATCGTTGCCGCGCCAAAGGCCAGCCCCGTCAGGATGCGCAATCCTCCTGCCGCCCAGGCATCGGTCGTGGGCGGCATGGAGATCAGGACGGCGCCAAGCCCGCCCAAAGCCACAAACCCCATGATCCCGATGTTGAACAGCCCCGCGAACCCCCATTGCAGATTCACCCCGAGTGCCATGATTGCCGAGATCAGCCCCATGTTCACGATAGTCAACGCGAGGTTCCAGCCCTGCATCATCCCTGTGATCACGATCAGCCCGGCCATGGCGGCAAACAAGAGCGAGTTCTTGACAGCGGGGCTCATACCGATTGTCCCTTGAAAAGGCCCGTAGGCTTGAAAAGCAGAACGATGATGAGGATCGCGAAACTGACCGCGAACTTGTAATCGGTCGACATGAGCTGGACGAGCCCCGAGGGTTCAAGGTTTTCGGGCATCATATAGACCAGCACCTTCTTCCAGGCATAGGTCACAGTCACCTCGGAAAAGGCGATGACAAAGCCGCCCGCAATGGCGCCGAGCGGACTGCCAAGGCCACCCACGATGGCGGCAGCAAAGATCGGCAGAAGAAGCTGGAAGTAGGTGAAGGCTTTGAAGGACTTGTCCAACCCGTACAGCACGCCAGCGGTGGTGGCGAGTGCGGCGACAATGATCCAGGTCACGGCCACAACCTTTTCCGGGTTGATGCCGGACAGGAGCGCCAGATCTTCGTTGTCGGAAAAGGCCCGCATGGATTTGCCGGTGCGTGTCCCGTTCAGGAACCAGAAGAGAAGCGCCACGGCAATCGCCGCGGTCACCAGCGTGATCGCCTGAGTGGATTTGATAGCAAGGCCTTCGTCCAGGCCGGTCATGTCCTTGAAATCACCGGCCGAAATGACGAACCGCGCGCCGTCGGCAAAGTTGATGTCCTCGACCCCGATGATGAAGCGGACGATCCCGTTCATGATGAACATCACACCCATCGACACGATCACCAGGATCACCGGCGCCGCCTTGCGCTTGCGATAGAAGCGGTAGACGAGCCTGTCGGTACCCAGAAGCAGGAGCGCCGTCATCGCGATCCCGACCGGCAGCGCAATCAATGCGGTGGGCAGCCAGCCAAAGCTGAACCCCGCCGCCTGCAGGCCCCATGTGGCAAGGATGGTGGCCATTGTGCCAAAGGCCATCGTATCGCCATGGGCAAAGTTCGAAAACCGCAGGATGCCATAGATCAGCGTGACCCCCAGCGCACCCAGCGCCAGTTGCGCCCCGTAGGCGAGCCCCGGCACAATCACAAAATTCAGCAGAGCGACAATCGCGTTCAGAAAATCCATCAGCGTGATACCTTGCAGGTCAGGAAGGTCAGTTCCGAATTGCCGTAGTTCAGGTCGAGCCAGTACCAGACAAACATCGCAGACCCGGTGATCATCAGCGACTGCACATCGCCCGGCCCCGAGGACCAGACGATGGGGGCGATGTCCGAAAGGCGGGTGGCCTGCGCCGTCTCATCGCCGTAGCTTAGTGTAAGTGTTCCGCCGCCCTGCGCATCCTGCGAGAGGGGCGCTACGACAAACGTGATGGCCTCATCAGCAGGTTCGCAGAGGCCCGCGCCGTCGCATCGCTGCGTTGACACACAGTCGTAAGTCTCGCGCGCGCCTTCGGCCAAGGCAGACGAGGCGCCGAGGGCGACCGACAGGGCAATGACAGTGACCGTTCCGGCAAGGACGTTTGGCATCATCCCCCCAGGAACGATTTGCGGACCTGCGGGTCGGCGAGAAGCTCCTGTCCGGTGCCCGTAAAGGCATTGCCCCCCTGCACCAGAACATAACCTTTGTCCGCGATCTCGAGCGCCTGACGCGCGTTCTGTTCCACCATCAGGATGGTGATTCCGGCCCGACTGACTTCAATGATGCGGTCAAAGAGTTCGTCCATCACGATGGGGCTGACCCCCGCCGTGGGCTCGTCCAGCATCAGCACCTTAGGCTGCGTCATGAGCGCCCGGCCCACGGCAACCTGCTGGCGCTGACCGCCGGACAGTTCGCCAGCGGCCTGACGGCGCTTGTCGCGCAGGATCGGGAAAAGGGTAAAGACCTGCTCCATCGTGCCCTTGATGTCGTCGCGCCGCAGGAAGGCCCCCATTTCAAGGTTTTCCTCGACCGTCATGGAGGTGAAGATGTTGTGGGTCTGGGGGACAAAGGCCATGCCCTTGGCCACGCGGGCCTGGGGCGTCAGCGCGGTGATATCCTCGCCTTCGATGCGGACGCTGCCTTCGCGCAGGTTCAGCATGCCGAAGATGGCCTTCATCGCCGTGGATTTGCCCGCGCCATTCGGTCCAACGATCACCGCGATTTCGCCCTTTTCGACGGCAACGGTGCAGCCCTGCAGGATATTGGCGCCCTTGCCGTATCCGCCCGTCATCTTGTCGCCAATGAGGAAAGGTTCAGCCATCGGGGTTCACAATCCTGATTTCGTCCAGAAAGACCTGGTGCATCTGCCGCAGGGCGGAGGAATAGCTCTCTGCCTGCGTGGCCGTCACCAGTCGCATCGTTTCGTTTTCGCGTACGACGAGTGTCGCCGTGACCATCGCAGGCGCTTCGCCGACGATTGGTGCCAGAACGAGGGTACGCGCGGGATCGCCCCAGAAATCGGTCTCTGCGGTTTCGATGACAGGGATCTCTGTTCCGGCCCGGCCGCCCGTCATCCCGGCCAGAAGTGCGGCCTGCACATCTTCAAGGGACTGCCCGGCGGCACGGCCCCCGGCATCGACAAAGAACTGCGCATAGACATCGTTCATCCCGGCATAGGAACCGATGGTTTCGGGCTGGTTGTCGTCCATGGCCCGCCATGTTCCCGGCGGATAGCAGAACACGATTGTGCGTCCGACCGGATCGCAATCCACGCTTTGCGCCATCGCCGGCCCATGGCCTGCCAGCACGCAGGCCAGCGCCAGCACTCCCCGAAAGGCCACGCTCATCCCACCTTTGCCTTGTTCTTGAGACCGCGGCCCAGATAGGCCTCGATCACCGCTTCGTTCTTCATGATTTCGGAGGCAGACCCCTGCGCCAGAACCTTGCCTTCAGCCATGACGATGACCGGGTCGCAAAGTCG
This sequence comes from Rhodobacterales bacterium, assembly GCA_041752495.1. GTDB lineage: Bacteria > Pseudomonadota > Alphaproteobacteria > Rhodobacterales > Rhodobacteraceae > JAPLPE01. The sequence goes on along the minus strand of JBGSWJ010000291.1, from coordinate 27,277 downwards.
ACCGATGAAATCCATGTCATGTTCGATCACGCAGAACGTATAGCCGCGTTCCTTGTTCAGCCGCACGATGGCGTCACCGATGGTATTCAGAAGCGTGCGGTTCACGCCAGCGCCCACCTCGTCCAGAAAGACGATCTTGGCGTCCACCATCATTGTCCGGCCCAGTTCCAGAAGCTTTTTCTGGCCCCCTGACAGGTTCCCGGCCTTTTCATCCTTCAGATGCGAGATCGTCAGAAAATCAAGGACTTCATCAGCCTTCTTCAACAGTTCCTGTTCTTCGCGGGCGATCTTGCCGCGGGAAAACCAGGCATTCCACAGCGTTTCGCCCGATTGGTGCGCCGGAACCATCATCAGGTTTTCACGAACAGTCATCGACGAAAACTCATGCGCGATCTGGAATGTCCGCAGCAGGCCCTTGTGAAACAGTTCATGCGGCGGCAGGCCGGTGATGTCTTCGCCCGCCATCGTCACGCGGCCGCTCGTCGGCGGCAGGCGTCCTGCGATGACATTGAACAGGGTGGTCTTGCCTGCACCGTTCGGCCCGATCAGTCCGGTGATCGACCCCGACCTGATCTCGAGCGAGGCGCCGTCAACGGCGTGGAACCCGCCGAAATGCTTGTGCATGTTCTCGACGACGATCATTCATCATACTCCCCGTAGGTCAGCTCTTTTCCCAATGGCTTCATGGCTTTGGGCGGCGGACCTTATTTTGCGGCACGGCCCGGGAAGACATGTCTTCCCGGGCCGTCCCCTCATGCGCGTCGTCCGGACTTAGCGGAAACGAACCGTGTTGATCACGCCGTCCTGGATTTCGATTTCACGGTAGTTGCCGGCAGATTCGCCTGCACCGATCAGTTCGACAGCGGTGGCGCCGACATAGTCGATGTCGGTTCCGGCCTTGATCAGTTCCAGAGCCTTGGCCAGCTCACCCGGGAAGATCTGTTCGCCGGGGGCGTTGGCCAGATCCATGACCTTGGGGGCCCAGTCGGCCGACTTGGTCGAACCGGCAGCTTCCATCGCCATCATGATCAGGGCAGCGGCGTCATAGGATTCGGGCGCAAAGGCCGAAGTGCCATCAAAGCCTGCAGCAGTCGCCAGACCCTGGAACAATTCCGCACCTGCAGAATCCGTCCCCGGATACTGGCCGAACGACCCGTTCAGGCCCGCACCGATATCGTCGACCAGCTGCTGGCCAACCATGCCGTCCGGCAGAACGAAGGTGTCGAACGCACCGGTGTCAAGCGAGGCCTGGATGATGCCCTTGCCACCCTGGTCGGTGTAACCGGCCACGACAAGCACTTCACCACCGGCCGAGGCCAGTGCGGCGACTTCTGCCGAATAGTCTGCCTTGCCGTCTTCGTGGGGCGTGCTGATCGTGACAGTGCCGCCAGCTTCCGCGAACGCAGCAGCAAAGGAATCAGCAAGACCCTTGCCATAGTCGTTGTTGGTATAGGTAAGGGCCACGGTCTTGATCCCGCGATCCATGAGGACCTGGGTCATCACGACGCCCTGACGGGCATCCGACGGTGCGGTCCGGAAGAACAGGCCATTGTCTTCGGCGGTCGACAGACCGGGTGAGGTGGCCGAGGGCGAAATCATCGCAACGCCGTTCGGCATCGCAACGTTGGCAAGGATCGCACCGGTCACGCCCGAGCAGTCAGCGCCCATGATCGCGGCCACGCCATCCGACGTCACCAGACGTTCGGCAGCGGCGGTCGCAGCAGCAGCGTCGATACAGGTCGAGTCCGCACGGACCGGAACCACGGTGTTGCCACCACCCAGAAGGGTACCGGCGGCATTGACTTCGGCGATCGCCAGTTCGGCACCAGCAGCCATGTTCGGCGTGATCGATTCCAGCGGCCCGGTGAAGCCAAGGATGATCCCCATCTTCACGTCTTCGGCCGAGGCGGCACCCGCGAAAAGGGCGGTTGCGGCAGTTGCCAGCAGCAGTTTCTTCATTGTCGTCTCCCTATCGGAACAATTGTCCTGTCGGACAAACTAGTCAGCCAGCAAAGGAAAGTGAAGCCATCCGCGCCAGTCTTTTTGGCCAGTTTTCCGGCATTTGCCCGCCAGAGGGCTGACGTTACGTCAAATCGACAGCCGCGCCGCCTGTGTTCCGCGTTCGCGGTAGGGCGTGGTGTTGTAGTGCGACCGGTAGCACTTTGAGAAGTGGGACGGGCTGGCAAAACCGCATGCAAGGGCCACGTTGATGACGCTCATATCTGTCTGCATCAACAGGTTACGCGCCTTTTGCAGCCGCAGTTCCATGTAATACCGCTTGGGGCTGCGGTTCAGATAGCGGCGGAACAGCCGTTCAAGCTGCCGTGTGGACATGCCCACGTCCTTGGCCAGAACCGCAGGGCTGATCGGGTCTTCGATCGCCTGTTCCATGATCTGGATGACGCGGCTCAATTTGGGATGCCGGACCCCGATCCGCGTGGGGATCGACAGGCGCTGCGTATCCTGGTCGGTCCGGATCGAGGAATAGATCAGCTGATCGGCCACCGCATTGGCCAGATCCTCGCCGTGGACATCGGCAATCAGCTTCAACATCAGGTCAATCGACGCTGTCCCGCCGGCCGTCGTGATCCGGTTGCCGTCAACGACAAAGACCGATTTGGTCAGCGTGACCTCTTCGAATTCCTCGGCAAAGCTGTCCTGATTTTCCCAGTGGATCGTCGCCTTCTTTCCGTCGAGAAGCCCTGCCTTGGCCAGAGTATAGCCCGCAGTGCAAAGCCCCCCCATGATCACCCCACGCCGCGCCTCGCGCCGCAGCCAGTTCAGGATTTTGCGGGTCGTGGCCGATTGCACGTCGATGCCACCGCAGAGCATGACGGTGTCTTCGCGGTTCAGCTCCTCCAGGTCCATGTTAACCTTGAATTCGGTCCCGTTGGAACAGGCGATGCTCGTCCCGCCTTCGCCCGCGATGATCCAAGTATAGAGCGTCTTGCCCGCCATCCGGTTGGCGATCCGCAGCGATTCCACCGCGCAGGCAAAGCAAAGCATCGTGAAATTGTCCAGGAGGACAAACACGAACCGCCGTTGCTTGGAGGTTTTCGACGCGACTTCGACGATCTGAGGCTGGATATCCATGGGGAGGCACCGGACATGAGGCGCGATATGCGACCCATCTTGTCGCGGACATGACACCTTTTACATGTGACCTTCAAGAGCAATCAAAAGCGGCAGATGATGTCGTTCAAGGCATTTTGAAGCAGGCCATTTGTGCGGATTTGCCATTGGCCTGCCCAAGGGTCGCGAGTATAAGGCCCGCCTGACGCGCGCGGATGGTGCGCGGTCTGGCCTGACCATGGAGACGAAGATGACTGACTGGCACAAATCCGACTGGCGCAAACTGCCCCGGGTCCAGATGCCCGAGTATACCGACGCGGGTAAACTCAATGCGGTCGAGGCCAAGCTTGCCAGCTATCCGCCCTTGGTCTTTGCGGGCGAAGCGCGCCGGCTCAAGGCCCTGTTGGGCAAGGTCAGCACGGGCGAGGCGTTCCTTCTGCAGGGTGGGGATTGCGCCGAAAGTTTTTCCGCGTTCAGCGCCGACAATATCCGCGACACCTTCAAGGTGATGCTGCAGATGGCGATGGTCCTGACTTATGGCGCCAAGGTTCCCGTGGTCAAAGTCGGCCGCATGGCCGGGCAGTTCGCCAAACCGCGTTCGGCCCCGACCGAAGTTCTGGCAGGGCAGGAACTGCCCAGCTACCGGGGCGACATCATCAACGGCTTCGACTTCACCCCCGAAGCGCGCATTCCCGATCCGGAACGGATGTTGCAGGCCTATCTTCAGGCTGCGGCAACGCTGAACCTGCTCCGCGCCTTTTCGACCGGCGGCTATGCCGATGTTCACAAGGTCCATGCATGGACATTGGGCTTCACTGGCGCGCCCGAGGCGGAAAAATACCGCGAGATGGCCAACCGCATCTCCGATACGCTCGATTTCATCGAGGCGGCAGGCGTGCGGGGCGAAGCGGCCCACACGCTGCAGACTGTCGAGTTCTTCACCAGCCACGAGGCACTGCTGCTGGAATACGAAGAGGCGCTCACCCGCGTCGATTCGACCACGGGCCAGTGGCTCGCAGGCTCGGGCCACATGATCTGGATCGGCGACCGCACACGGCAGCCGGACGGCGCCCATGTGGAATATGCGCGCGGCGTTCAGAACCCCATCGGCCTGAAATGCGGACCGTCGATGACCTCGGGCCACCTCAAGGCGCTGATGGCGAAACTGAACCCAAAGAACGAGGCCGGGCGTCTGACGCTTATCGCGCGTTTCGGGGCAGGGACCGTTGCCGAACATCTGCCGCGCCTGATCCGGGCTGTGCAGGAGGAAGGGGCCAACGTCACTTGGGTCTGCGATCCGATGCATGGCAATACGATCAAGTCCAAGTCCGGTTACAAGACCCGGCCCTTCGACTCGGTGCTGCGCGAGGTGCGCGAATTCTTTGCCGTCCACAACGGCGAAGGGTCGATCCCCGGCGGTGTCCATTTCGAGATGACGGGTTCGGACGTGACCGAATGCACCGGCGGCGTCCGCGCTGTGACGGACGAGGATCTGTCCAGCCGATACCACACCGCATGCGATCCGCGGCTGAACGCCTCGCAGTCGCTGGAACTGGCTTTCCTTGTGGCCGAAGAACTGTCCTCGCGCCGCAAGGTCCTGCAGCAGGCAGAAGCTGTCTGACGAGGCAGGGGGCTTCTGCCCCGGTTTGCCGAAGATCAAAGGCCGGGCGCAAAGCCCGGCCTTTTGCTTTGGCAAAGATCGTCGTTCGAGAAGGTCAGTTCGAGACAACCAATCGCAGGTGCGATCGGTCCCGGCCACGACCTGCGCGGGCGGGCGGCTGATCCAGAACGTCGCACCGCACAGGTTGATCTGCAGGAATATCGAGCACTCGGCCCGCGCGCCCTGGCACGCCGTCAACGACAAGCGCCCCCAAAGCCCGCGAGACCGTCCCGTCGCCGCCCAGCAGCGGCAGGATCAGCATCCGCCCAGAAACCCGCGAGCGCCCGATTCCGCGCGGCAGGACAAGGGGAAGCTCGACCAGAGCAGGGGCCTCAAACACCCGTTCCAGATAGCAGGCCAAGACCGGACGCGCCGCCGGAGCAAGGAAGACACTGAGCGGCATCCCCCGCGATTCCATCCCCAGAAGCCCGTTCAGCGCCTGCCCGGCCACCCGCATCCGCCCGACTCCGGGCGCCACGCGTTCAAGGATGAAAGAATGCGGCAGGATCGCATCGATCTGCGCCGGATTGACCTCGGTCCGTACGGGCAGTCTCCGTGCCCCGCGCAATTCACGCCAATACCGCTCCAGTTCGGCCAGCATCGACAGGCCGACGACTCCGGTCCGCGACGACAGGATGACCGGTTCTGCGCCCCGTCCCTCATGATCCATGATTTCTTCTCCTTCGTCGCAAATCGAACCTTTACAGAATCCTAATCTATCTCTGCGTTCTGCCCTTGGCTCGGCTCAAATTCTTAAGGGGTTAACGGGAAATCCCCTTCGCCCCGCTTGCCCTGACCGCCGCAAATGCCGTAGCAGTCGCGGGCAGACGTCAAGGAAAGCCCCGCCATGATCCAGTCCATGACCGCCTTCGCAAGTCGCACGGGCGGCGCCGGGGCCCTAACCTGGGCGTGGGAGATGCGGGGGGTCAACGCCCGTGGCCTTGACTTGCGCCTCCGCTTTCCCGACGGACAGGCCGCGCTCGAGGCGGCGGCGCGCGCTGCGCTGACCGCGAAACTGTCGCGCGGGAATGTCACGCTGAACCTCCGGATCGGTCGCAACGAAGCGGCTGGCGAACTCGCCATCGACACGGCACAACTTGACCGGGTGCTTGCGGCCTTCGAACAGGTGCAGGAACGCGCCTTTGCCATGGGTGTGACGCTCGCCCAGCCGACGGCGGCTGATGTGCTGTCACAGCGCGGTGTGGTGCTATCGGCACCGGTCGAGCAGACCCCGGATGAGACCGTGGAAAAGGCCCTGTCTGCCGATCTGGATGCGCTGATCGCCGATTTCCTGCTGATGCGGAAATCCGAAGGTCTGGCCTTGGCCGCCATCCTGACCGACCAGCTCAATCAGATCGACAGCCTCGTCAGTGCCGCCGCCGCCGCCCTTGATGCGCGCCGCGACGATGTGCGCGCCAATCTGCGGACCGCCCTGCGGCGTGTGTTCGAAGACGTGCCCGAGATGGACGAAGCCCGCATCGCGCAGGAACTGGCCCTGATCGCCGTCAAACAGGACGTGACCGAAGAGATCGACCGTCTGCGCGCCCATATAGCCGCCGCCCGGGGCTTTCTGACCGACCCGAAACCGCAGGGTCGCAAGCTTGATTTCCTTGCGCAGGAATTCAACCGCGAGGCCAATACCCTGTGTTCCAAAGCGCAATCTGCCGAACTCACTCGCGTTGGGCTGGACCTTAAGGCAGTGATCGACCAGATGCGCGAACAGATTCAGAACGTGGAGTAAACCCTTGTCGTCAAACGACAACCGTCGTGGACTTTTGATTATTCTGTCGTCCCCGTCGGGGGCAGGAAAATCAACCTTGGCCAAGCGCCTGCGCGTCTGGGACCCCACGATCCGCTTTTCCGTCTCGGCCACAACGCGCGCACCGCGACCCGGGGAACAGGACGGGCGCGAATACCATTTCCGAAGCCATGGCCAATTCGAACAGATGGTCGCCGATGGCCAGATGCTTGAACACGCTCTTGTCTTTGGCAACCGGTACGGCAGCCCCCGTGGCCCTGTCGAACAGGCAATGTCGGAAGGGCAGGACACGCTCTTTGACATCGACTGGCAGGGCGGCCAGCAGATCCGCAACTCGGCTCTTGGCCAGGACGTTGTGTCGATCTTCATCCTGCCGCCATCGATGACGGAACTCGAACGCCGCCTGCACGACCGGGGGCAAGACAGCGATGCCGTGATCGCCGGTCGGATGGAGAAAAGCCTGTCCGAGGTCAGCCATTGGGCCGAATACGACTATGTCCTTGTCAACCGCGATCTGGACGTCTGCGAACAACAGCTGATCGCGATCCTGACTGGCGAACGGCTGCGCCGCGAACGGCAACCCTGGCTGACCGGTTTTGTCCGCGATCTGAACCGAGAATACGAGGACCATTCATGATCTGGCAACTCGACGGCCATGCGCCGCAATTGCACCACAGCGCCTGGGTCGCGCCGGGGGCCCAGCTGATCGGCAAGGTGCATTTGCTGGCCGACAGCTCGGTCTGGTTCGGGGCCGTGCTGCGCGGCGACAATGAGTGGATCACCGTGGGCGAGGGAACTAACATTCAGGAAAACTCGGTCTTGCACACGGACATGGGTTATCCGCTGACAATCGGCGCGGGCTGTACCATCGGGCACAAGGCAATGCTGCACGGCTGCACGATCGGTGACAACAGCCTGATCGGGATGAACGCGACCGTCTTGAACGGCGCCATCATCGGCCGGGATTGCCTGATCGGGGCAGGGGCCCTGATCACCGAAGGCAAGGTCATCCCCGATGGCAGCCTTGTGATGGGTGCCCCCGGGCGCATCGTGCGCCAACTCGACGAAGCCGGGATTGCGCGTCTGCGCGCCTCGGCGCTGAGCTATCAGGAAAACGCCCGCCGGTTCCGGGCTGGCATGAAAGCAATCTGACCATGATCAAGCCGCCCTCAAGCAACGTCCGCCGCACCGACTGGCCCACCTCCACCTCGCGCCCGGTGGTGACGCCGCTGCAGCCATCCGTCGTCTACGCCTCGCCCGATCCCGATGCGCTGGACCGTCAGTATGTCGAAGGCACGGGCTTTACCTATGCCCGCGAAGGCCATCCGAATGCCGAGGTTCTGGCTGCTAAAATCGACCGTCTTGAGGGCGCGCCGGATCTTTTCAAACCTGCCGGGGTCATCACCGGGTCCGGCATGGCCGCCATCAGCGCGGCCTTCCTTGGTTGCCTTAAGAGTGGCGACCATGTCCTTGGCGGGGATCAGCTTTATGGCCGCACGCTTCGCCTCATGCGGCTTGATCTGCCGCGTCTTGGCATCGAAACATCCTTCGCCGATCCGACCGATATCGCCGCCATGCGCGCCGCGATCCGCCCGAATACCCGGATGATTCTTGTCGAGGTCATTTCGAACCCCACGATCCGCGTTGCCGACATGGAAGGCATCGCCGCACTTGCCAAGGAAACCGGTGCACTGTTCGTGGTGGACAACACCTTTACCACGCCGCGCCTGTATCAGCCGTTTCAGCATGGCGCCGATATCGTCATCCATTCGGTCACCAAGCTTCTTGCAGGGCATTCCGATGCGACGCTGGGCTATACTGCCGCCAAAGACCCGGCCGTCCGCGAGGCGATCGCCATCGCCAACGCAACCTGGGGTCTGACGCCCAGCCCCTTTGACTGCTGGCTAGCCGAACGCGGCGTGCATACGTTTGACCTCCGCTTTGACCGCGCGCAGTCCAACGCTGCCAAACTGGCCGATGCGCTGGCCTCCAGTCCAGGGGTCAAGCGTGTGATCTATCCGACCAGGCCCGACCACCCCGACCACAACCGCGCGATGAGCATTCTGGACGGACAGGGCGGCAACATGCTCAGTTTTGAACTGCACGGGGGCAGGGCGGCTGCCAATGCCTTTACCCGTGCAGCACCCGAGGTTGCCTTTGCGCCAACGCTAGGTGATGTCGGCACCACGCTATCCCACCCCGCGTCCAGTTCACACCGCGCCCTCACGCCCGAAGCGCGGGCGGCCCTTGGCATCAGCGAAGGTTTCTTCCGTGTCTCGGTCGGGGTCGAGGATCCGGACCTCCTGATCTCTGAACTTGTCGCCGCGGCGAATGCCGTCGCCTGAGTTAGGACGAAAGCGGCCCCGAGACGACAAACAGATCAAAGTCGATTCCCGGAGCTGCCGCCCTGACTTCGTCAATCACGGCACGGGGATCGGGTAGGGCCGTTGTCACGGCCCGATACCGTCCCCGAAAACCCGATGCATCAAAGCCGGCGGGCCAGATCCACGGCGTCAAAACCTTCACCCATCAGTGCGGACAGGACGATTTCCGGGTCAAGACGTTCGAAAAGGAGAAGGTCGATATCGCTGAAGCCGACGAAGTGAAACCCTTCGATGTCTGGTATGATCCGCTTCTCGCGTGCCCAGCCACGAATATTCCCGACCACTAACACGACAGGCGCAGTGTCGTCGCTCTGTCCTTTTATGACCATGGACTTGTGACTCCGAATAGAGACCTGAACCAGTTCGCTGGACGACTCGCTGTCACTTTTGGTGTCTGCGCCTACGATTGCAGAGATTACATATTCCGAAGACCGGAAACGTCCAACCCATGGATCAGTTTTGTCAGGCTACTGCAACCTTTGGGTGATAATCCTGTTGCAGCCCTGTTCGTTGCCCAGACGGTTGGGCCTTGATAATCATGGTGTATTTCGTGGGTGCTTTGGGGTTGTGATGCCGACATCGTTTTCAAGTCTGATCTCTGCCTTTCCGTTGCCCTCGGTGCTGATCGGTGCCTCGGAAAAGATCGAAGCCCTGAATGCCCCGGCCACGGCTCTACTGGGGCTGGACGCGACGGGGCGGCACTATATCACGGTGATCCGCCAACCCGCCGTTCTTGACGCCGTAGAACAGACTCTCAGGGACGGGATCACGCGCAATGCCCGGTTTCTCGCGTCCGAAGGGCAACGCGACACTACCTGGCGGGTCACGGTGAGCGGGGTGGAAGCAGCAACAGGCCCGATGACGCTTGTCACCTTCGAAGACATGACGGCCGTCGAACAGGCCGGTCAGATGCGGCGCGATTTCGTGGCGAACGTCAGCCACGAACTGCGCACGCCTTTGACATCGCTGCTTGGCTTCGTAGAAACCCTCCGCGGCGCAGCCCGCGAAGATCCGGCAGCGCGTGACCGGTTTCTTGGCATCATGGAGCGCGAAGCGGCGCGCATGGCCCGGCTGGTCGATGATCTTCTGTCGCTAAGCCGGGTCGAGGCGGAAGAGCGGGTGCGGCCCACGGCGCCCGTTGATCTGTCGGCACTGCTTGAATCTGCCGTTCAGGCCATCGCTCCGATGGCTGCCCAGAACGGAAATACGTTCCGGCTCGATCTGCCGGATGAACCGGTGATCGTTCCGGGCGATGCCAGGCAACTTCAGCAAGTGCTGAGCAATCTGCTTGAGAACGCGATCAAGTATGGCGGACGGGACAAGCCCGTTGATCTGGTGCTGTCTGCGCCCATGCCCGAACTTTCGATCCGGCAGGATGGTGTGCACCTGACCGTCACCGATTATGGCGAGGGCATTGCGGAATACCATATCCCGCGTCTGACCGAACGGTTCTATCGCGTCGACAGTCATCGTTCGCGTGAAGTGGGAGGGACAGGCCTTGGGCTGGCCATCGTCAAACACATCATCAACCGCCACAGAGGGCGTTTGCGGATTGAAAGCAGCCCGGGCAAGGGGACAAGGTTCAGCGTGATCCTGCCGGCAGGATGATCCGGATATGGCAATCTGTATTTCGCATAATAAGTATTATGTTAACAATCATGGGATGAGCTTTTCCCCATTCTTTAGTCCCGCCAAAGATGCTATGGCCACTTCATCATGAAGGAATTGGCGCAATACCTCGAGGAACTGACCAACGCCCCGACGATCGAGGCGCTTTGGGAACTGCATACCCAGCAGATGGCGTCCTATGGCTTTGACCGCCTGATCTATGGCTTCACCCGTTATCGGACGGGAAACTCGCTTGGCGATCCGCAGGACTGGGTTGTGCTTACCAACCAGTCGCGAGCCTATATGCAGCCCTTCATCGAAGACGGTCTCTACTTCCACGCGCCGATGCTGAAATGGGCGCTGGAAAACAACGGCGCCTGTTCGTGGCGCTGGATGGAAGAGATGGTGCGCAAGGACGCCTTTACGCCGTCCGAGATGAAGGTCGTTGATTTCAATCGTAAAATGGGCGTAACGGCCGGCTATACGATCAGCTTCCGTTCGGTTTCGGTGCGGTCCAAGGGCGCCATTGCGCTGACGGCCAAGGTCGGTATGTCGCAGGACGCGGTCGAACAGGTCTGGGCCAAGCACGGCGAAGACATCCTTGTCAGCAATAATGTCGCCCACCTCAAACTGCTGACCCTGCCCTATTCCGGATCCCGGTCGCTGACCAAGCGGCAACGCGAGGTTTTACAATGGGTTGGCGATGGCAAGACGACGCAGGACATTGCCCTTTTGATCGGCCTGACGCCTGCGACCGTTGAAAAGCACCTGCGCCTTGCGCGCGAGGCTCTGGATGTGGAGACGACGGCCCAGGCCGTGCTCAAGGCAGCCTTCTACAACCAGATGTTCATTTTCGAGGCCTGACTGCCTGCAACTTTGCGGCTTAAGTCACTGATGATGATATCATAAGTACTTTTTCGGGACCGCAAGATGGCGGCGCGCCACGTGCGCCCGAGCCACAAGGATGTCGGCATCGGGACACCGCGATGCATGAATTCCTTAAGGTAAGGTTTCCCTGACTACCGTGACGCAACGTCAAATGCGAACCTGTCCATGTTCCAAGAGTGATGGCCTAAGGCCAGGAGCAGCGGATCGGAAGTCCCTGAGATTGCAGGGTGAACCGGTCGGCAAAAGCCGGAAACGGGGTGTTTGCATCCCGGTGCCGGCACACCAAAGGCGCGCAGGCCCTCGTCCCCAACCAGGAGGCGCGCCTGAAATCGCGACACCGTGCTTCTCCCGGGCACGGTGTCGCACCAGGTTGATGTTTGTGAGTGACCCTTTTCATAACGAAAAACGCCGCCCGGGATGAAACCGGGCGGCGTAATTACACGACATCAGGGCTTTGCGAGTCGAACTTAACCCTTGGTCATCTTCGCGACTTCGGCCGCGAAATCTTCTTCGACCTTTTCGATCCCTTCGCCAACTTCGAGCCGGACAAAGCCCGTGACTTCAACGCCCACGGCCTTGACCGCATCGGCGACCGTCAGATCGGGGTTGACGACAAAAGCCTGACCCAGAAGCGTCGACTCGGCCAGGAACTTCTTCATCCGGCCTTCGATCATCTTTTCGATCACCGCTTCAGGCTTGGGCTTGGCGGCATTGGCGTTCTCTTCCATCGCCTTGGCGGTCTGGATCGAACGTTCCTTTTCCAGCAGCGCCGGATCCATTTCCGCCACGGAAAGCGCCAACGGGTTTGCTGCTGCGATATGCATCGCAATCTGCTTGCCGATGCCGTTGTCCGTACCGGTCAGGCCCACGATCACGCCGATCTTGCCCATGCCGTCACCGGCCGAATTGTGGACATAGGACACCACCGTCGGCGCATTCAGCGACGACATCCGGCGCAGCGACATGTTCTCGCCGATGCGCGCGATCGACGCCGTGATAAGTTCCTGAACCGAAACGCCATCCGTGCGGTGGGATTTCAACTCTTCGAGCGTGTTGACGACCAGCGCGGCCTTTGCAATCGACGTCACCATGCCCTGGAAATCCGGGTTGCGCGCGACGAAATCCGTCTCGGCATTCACCTCGACGACGATACCCTTGCCGTCCTTGACCGCGACCGCGACCAGCCCCTCGGCAGCGGTCCGGCCCGCCTTCTTGGCAGCCTGCGCCAGGCCCTTGGTCCGCAGCCAGTCCACAGCGGCGCTCATGTCGCCGTTGGTTTCGGTCAGCGCCTTCTTGGCGTCCATCATCCCTGCGCCGGTCGATTCGCGCAGTTCCTTCACCATGCTTGCCGTGATCGACATGCTCATCTCCATCCGATTGGGATTTCCGGTTGCAGGGGTCATGCCCGCAACCGGTATCAGAATTGCGACAGGCCCCCGTACGGGGCCTTGTCAGCCTCAGGCGTTCGCAGTCTCGGCTGCGAATTCGTCCTCGGCCAGTTGCTCCATGGCACCCATGTCCACGCCAGCGGCACCCAGCTGGGCGCTCATGCCGTCAAGCGCCGCACGAGCGGCCAGATCGCAGTAAAGCTGGATCGCCCGGGCCGCGTCGTCGTTGCCGGGGATGACGTAGTCAACGCCGGCGGGCGAGCAGTTGGTGTCAACCACGGCCACGACCGGGATGCCAAGCTTCTTGGCTTCAAGGATGGCCAGATCTTCCTTGTTCACGTCGATGATGAAGATCAGGTCGGGCACGCCGCCCATTTCGCGGATGCCGCCCAGCGACGCCTGCAGCTTGGCCTGTTCACGCTCAAGACCCAGACGCTCTTTCTTGGTCAAGCCTTCAAAGCCATGCGCGGCCGCTTCGTCGATCTGCTTCAGACGGGCAATCGACTGAGACACGGTCTGCCAGTTGGTCAGCGTGCCACCCAGCCAGCGGTGGTTCATATAGAACTGGGCCGACTTTTCGGCGGCCTCGGCAATCGCCTTCTGCGCCTGACGCTTGGTGCCGACGAACAAGATGCGGCCGCCACGGGCGACGGTATCACGGATGACCTGCAGCGCCTGATCGAGCATCGGGACGGTCTGGGTCAGGTCCAGAATGTGGATGCCGTTGCGCGACCCATAGATATAGGTCTGCATGCGGGGGTTCCAGCGTGCGGTCTGGTGGCCAAAGTGAACGCCAGCTTCAAGCAGCTGACGCATGGTGAACTCGGGAAGAGCCATGCTCATTTTCCTTTCCGGTTTATGCCTCGGCGAAGGATGAGGGGATTACCCAACCGGTGGACACTATGGGATTTCTCCCCATAAGGCCCGCCTCCGCCTGCGAAGTGTGCTGCCCCTAAACGCTCTGCGCCGGAAACGCAAGTCCCCGGCGCAGTTTGAATGTCATGCGGCGCTTCAGCGTTTAGCCCAAGGCGGTGGCAGGATATGCCCGCGTTTCCAGGAGATGAAGATCATGATGATTCCTGCCGTGGTGCAGGCTACCAGCGCCAACACAGATGACTCGACCCCGAATGCTCCGCCTGTCATGAATTCGGGCCCTTCGATCGTGACTTGCAGGTATCCCGGATCGGACACACCTCCCGACACCACGCCCGAGAAAATGGCCGACTGGGTGTAATTCCAACCGAAATGGAAACCCATGCTCAACCATAGTTTCCGTGTCAGCAGGAATGCGCCCGCAAGCAAGAGGCCGGCCTCGATGCTGATGTAGATCGCACCTTCCAGCGTGCCGCCGGGATTGAGCAGGTGCATGAAACCGAAAACCAGCGAAGACACAACGATGGCGATCCAGCTGCCCGCCATGTCCTCGACCGACTTCATGATCACACCACGAAAAAAGAGCTCTTCAAAGACGGATGAACTCAGCGCCATCGCCACCGCAGGAATCAGAAAGCTGAGCGGGTTCAAACCATTGATCCGGTACATCCCCAGAACCATCAGTATGATGATACAGAGGGTGTATAGCCCTGCACCGATCAGCAGGCCCGTGCCCCACTGCTTGCCCATGCCCGGCAGGGACAGTTCGGTTACGTCGCGCCGTTCCATGAAGCGGCCATAGCCCAAGTAAATCAGGATTCCAGCCAAGGCCATCAGGATCGTTATCCCGATCGCAACAAAGGGTCTGTCGTGGAATTTTTCCATGTAGCCATTGTTGAACATCATCATCACGAAGATGATGGTCCCCAACACGACAATGCGGAGAGGCGCAGATTTCACGATGCGCAGCCAGACTGGCTGTTCAGCAGTACTTGTTACAGTCACTTCTTTTCTCCCTGGGTTGTTCCTCGTTACAAAGTTTCTTGTCTTGAGATTGCCAGAGCGATGAGTCCTTTCAATCGTTGTCGTGTTGGGCCGGATTGACCACGCGGCGTTGTCACGCCAATACAACAAGATGCACTCCACTCCCGACATCCTCTGCATCGGTTCTGTCCTTTGGGACGTGATCGGCCGTACCTCCATCCCGATGCGCCTTGGCGCTGATGTTCCCGGCCGCATCACCCGCCTGCCCGGCGGTGTGGCCATGAACATCGCCATGACTCTGCGCCGCTTCGGCCTGACCCCGGCGATCCTGACCGCGATCGGGCAAGACGCCGAAGGCGCGGAACTGATGACCGACGTGACGCGCATGGGCATCATTACCGATCACGTCTACCGGTCCGACGATCTGCCCACAGACCGCTACATGGCCGTCGAAGGCCCCGGTGGCCTTGTCGCCGCCATCGCCGACGCCCACAGCCTCGAAGCCGCCGGCGCCAAGATCCTGCGCCCGCTGGCCGATGGTCGCCTTGGCTCGGCAGAGGCCCCTTGGCACGGTTTGGTAGCGCTCGACGGCAATCTGACCCCTGAGCTTCTCAAGGATATCGCAGGGTCACGCCTTTTTGTGGCCTCTGACCTCCGGGTCGCCCCGGCCAGCCCCGGAAAGGCCGAACGCCTTCTGGCCCTCCTCGATCACCCGCGTGCCACACTCTACGTGAACCTCGAAGAAGCCAGTCTTCTCTGCCAAGCCGATTTCGCCGACAGCGAAAAGGCCGCGCGCGGATTGATCCATCGGGGTGCCCACCGTGTCCTGGTTACCGATGGTGGCCGCACCGCCGCCGAGGCGACCGGCGACAGCGTCATCACCTCGCGCCCGCCCGAAGTCCTAGTTACCCGTGTCACCGGCGCAGGCGATACGTTCATGGCCGCCCATGTCGTCTCGGAACGGCAGGGCATGGATCGTGATGCCGCCCTCGCCCGTGCCCTGCGCGCCGCAGCAACCTATGTTTCGGGAGAAACCCCAAGATGATCCCCCTCGCCTTCTCGCCCGAGGTTGCCGCCGCTCGCGCGGAAAACCGCCCCATTGTCGCGCTTGAATCCACCATCATTACCCATGGCATGCCCTGGCCGCATAACGTGGAAACCGCCCGTCTGGTCGAGGCCGAGGTGCGAGCCCATGGCGCTGTTCCCGCGACCATCGCCGTGATCGCCGGGCAGATCCATATCGGCCTCACGTCCGATCAACTCGAAGCTTTGGGGCAGATGAAGAACGTGGCCAAGCTGTCCCGTGCCGACCTTGCCGTTTGCCTGTCGCAGGGCGGAAACGGGGCCACGACAGTCGCTGCCACGATGATCTGCGCCCATCTGGCCTGGATCAGCGTCTTTGCCACCGGGGGGATCGGTGGCGTCCATCGCGGGGCCGAAACGTCGTTCGACATTTCGGCTGACCTTCAGGAACTCGCCCAGACCCCGGTCACCGTCGTCGCGGCCGGGGCCAAGGCCATCCTTGACCTTCACAAGACTTTTGAAGTGCTTGAAACTTTGGGCGTTCCCGTGATCGCCTATGGTCAGGACGAACTCCCGGCATTCTGGTCCCGATCCTCAGGCATCAAGGCGCCACTCCGCATGGACGACGCGGCCTCCATCGCCGCCGCCCAGCGGATGCGGACAAAGATCGGCCTGCCCGGCGGGCAGCTTGTCTGCAACCCCATCCCCACCGCTGACGAAATCCCGGCCACCACCCTTGCCCCTTTCATCGCGCAGGCCCTGACTGAGGCCGAAAGCCAAGGCATCAGCGCCAAGGCTGTGACGCCCTTTCTGCTGCAACGCCTGTTTGAACTGACACATGGCCAAAGCCTGAAAGCCAATATTGCCCTTGTCCTGAACAACGCCCGCCTTGCCGCACGCATCGCCGCCGCCTGACAAATGTTAGGGCCGGCGCTCACCGGGTTTGCGACTGGCATTTCCCTCATTCTCGCCATCGGGGCGCAGAATGCCTTTGTGCTGCGGCAGGGCCTGCTGCGCGCCCATGTCTTCTGGCTCTGCCTGCTGTGTGCTGTATCCGACGCCATCCTGATCGCGGCCGGTGTGGCCGGCTTTGGTGCGGTGACGGCGCTCTATCCCGCCCTGCCCCGGATCATGTCACTGGCCGGTGCTGTGTTCCTCTTCTTCTACGGCCTCACCCGGCTGCGCGCCGCGTGGAAGGGCGACTATGCCCTTGTCCTGTCTGGCCAATCCGCCGGTCTTTGGGCCACGCTGGCCACCGGCGCGGCGTTCACATGGCTGAACCCGCATGTCTACCTCGATATGCTGGGCCTCGTCGGCTCGGTATCGACCGGGTTCCCGGACACCGCGGAAAAGATCGCCTTTGGCATCGGCGCGGCCTCTGCCTCGTTCGTGTTCTTCTTCAGCCTGGGCTATGGCGCAAGGTTTCTTGCCCCGCTCATGCAATCCGCATGCGCCTGGCGCGTCCTTGACGCTGGCATCGCGTTCGTCATGTTCGCCCTCGCGCTAGGCCTTCTCGTCAGCTGAACAGTTCCGCCAGATCAACCGTGCCGCGCCGCCCCAGATCACCCCGGTGTGCCGCCAGGAACGCATCCGCCGCCGCCCCTGCCGCCTTGAGCCGCGCGAGTATGATGGGCGTCGCGATCGTCTTGGTTGCCACGTTCAGGGTGTTCATCAGGTCGTCATCCGCGATGAAGTGGATCAGCGGATCCTTCATCGTACCCCGCTGCAAGGCACCGGATTCCAGAAGATCATGCACAAAGCCAAAGGCCCGAAGTTCACGCAACAAAGAAGAATTGAAGCTTATCTCATTGATACGGTTATGGATTGATTGCGAGTCATATGGCAGGGCCTCGCGGTACATCGGGTTGATCTTCACGATCACGATGTCCTCGGGAAGATGCGGTGCAAGTAGTGGCCCAAGCGCCGGATTGCCGGTGAACCCGCCGTCCCAATAGGCCTCGACCCGGCCGGTGTTGGGATCCTCCATCTCGACCGCCTGAAACAGTGTCGGCAAACAGGCCGAGGCCATGATCGCTTCGGGCCCGATTTCTGTCCCTGAAAAGATGCGGATCTTCCCCGACCGGACGTTTGTCGCACAAATATGCAGTTCTGGCCCTGCCGTCGCACAGACATCCGCGAAATCGAGTGACCGGACGATCTTTTCCAGCGGATTGCGCAGGAACGGGCCATAGACATAGGGCGACAACATGCGCGACGTCATGTCGAAGACGGTAAAGGCCGGAGAATATTCAAGCGCCTTGGCCAGAAACGCAGTCCCTGCCCCGGCCGCAGTCAGCCAGTCCTGAAACCGGGGATCGTTGATTGCACCGACCTGCCCCCAGACATCGTCCAGCGCCGCCCGCGCCCCGTCGCGCCCGCCCGCCTTGAACCCGGCCTTGAGCGCAGCCGCATTCAACGCCCCCGCCGAAGTGGCCGTAATCGCAGCAATTTCGATCCCGTTGTCCTGCAGGACGCGGTCCAGCACGCCCCACGTAAACGCTCCATGCGCGCCACCGCCCTGCAAGGCCAGATTGATCCGTATGGTCACAGCGCCGTCCACCCGCCATCAACGCTGATCGTGGTCCCGGTAATCTGCGCCGCCGCGTCCGAACACAGGAACACGGTCGTCCCTCCCAGTTGTTCGACCGTCGCAAACTCCTTGGACGGTTGCCGCTCAAGCATGACTTCGCGGATGACCGTCTCGCGGTCCATGTTATGCGCCTTCATCTGATCAGGGATCTGCGCCTCGACCAGCGGTGTCAGGACGTAGCCCGGACAGATCGCGTTGCAGGTGATCGGTTCCCGCGCCGTTTCCAGCGCGACAGTCTTTGTCAGGCCCACCAGACCATGTTTGGCCGCGATATAGGCTGCCTTGAACGGACTTGCCGTCAACCCGTGGGCCGAGGCGATGTTGACCACCCTGCCCCATCCCGCAGCCCGCATCATGGGCAGCGCCGCCGCAGTTGTGTGAAAGGCCGAGGTCAGGTTGATGGCGATGATGGCGTCCCACTTTTCCACCGGAAAGCTCTCGATGGGCGAGACATGCTGGATCCCCGCATTGTTCACCAGAATATCGCACCGCCCGGCCTGGGTGATGAGCGCACGGCATTCATCACCTTTCGACATGTCCGCCTTGATATAGCGGGCCGTCACGCCGAACTCGGCCCCGATGGACGCAGCCAACGCATGATCCTCGGGCCGATCGGTAAAGGAATTGAGCACAACATCTGCCCCCGCCCCGGCAAGCGCCCGCGCAATGCCCAGCCCGATGCCCGAATTTGATCCGGTAATGATGGCTGTCTTGCCCGAAAGTGTCATGGCCACGCTCCGTTTTGATGCATTGCAGCATTGTAGTTGCTGCACCTGCCAAAGGAAAGCACCGCCCACCCCAGCCGGTGATTCGCACATGCGGATCTCTGCGGGCTGCTGCCATCATGGCCTTTGGCGGCGCGTTAACATCACTGGGAGGACGGCCAAGAAACAAAGGCCACGCGCAAAAAGGCGAAGTTCGCAAACTGCACAAAAAAACGCCCGCGCAAGGCGGGCGTTAAGTTATTGAGGCAGGTTTCATACAGGCAAGAAACCTATCGAGCAGTGAGGTCTTTATAGGCAATCTCGCGCCGCTTTGCCAGCTAAAAGTTTGATAATGCTCAAACGGTGTCATAGGCTGACCTCCAACAAACGCAGGGTGCAGAAGGATTGTCGCCAAGATGACACCAGAGTTTTTCAGATCGCTTCGCAATGTTGTCGCGGGCCTAGGCCTCGGTCTGGCTGCGATGCTGGGCAGCACATCCAGCGCCGAGCCCCAGTATGGCATAGCTATGTATGGCGAACCCGCCTTGCCACCGGATTTTGTGGCCCTGCCCTATGTGAACGTCGACGCCCCCAAGGGCGGCAGCGTCATCACGGCCGAGGTCGGGACCTTTGACAGCCTCAACCCCTACATCCGCAAGGGCTCGGTTCCCTGGCAGCTCAGCTCGCTGACCGGGGAAACCCTGATGGGCCGGACCCTTGATGAACCCTTCACGCTTTACCCGCTTCTGGCCGAGTCGCTTGAGGTCGGGCCGAATCGGGAATGGGTGTCCTTCACGCTGAACCCGAACGCAAAGTTCTCGGACGGCAGCCCGGTCACGGTCGAAGACGTGATCTGGTCCTATGAAACGCTCGGCACGCAGGGCAACCCCCGCTACGCCACCTTCTGGTCCAAAGTTGCCTCGATCGAGGCTGTGGGCGAACGAACCGTCAAGATCACCTTCAACGTGGCTGACCGCGAGCTTGTCATGCTGGCGGGCATCCGCCCGATCCTCAAGAAATCCCAGTGGGAAGGCGTCGACTTCGCAGAAAGCGACGGTCTCACCATCGTCCCGATCACCTCTGGCCCCTATGTGATCAGCGATTTCGAGGCAGGTCGGACCGTTACCCTGACCCGCAATCCCGACTATTGGGGCGCGGACATCCCCTTTCGTCGGGGAACGATGAACCTTGACGAAGTGCGTTACGAATTCTTTGGCGATGAAACCGCCGCATTCGAAGCATTCAAAACCGGCGAAACGAACCTGACGCGCGAAACCAACGTCGCCCGCTGGGACAGCCAGTACGATTTCCCGCTCGCCCAATCCGGCGATATCGTGAAATCGGTGATCGAGCATCAGCGCCCCTCGGGCATGACCGGCCTTGTGATGAACTCCCGCCTGCCGGTGTTTGAGGACTGGCGCGTCCGTCAGGCCATGATCGAAGCGTTCAATTTCGAGTTCATCAATGACTCTATGACCGGTGGCCAGCAGCCCCGGATCACCTCCTACTTCTCCAACTCTCCCCTTGGCATGACCGCGGGCCCCGCCGAAGGCCGGGTGGCCGAAATGCTGGCACCGTTCTCCACCGACCTGCTTCCCGGCGCTCTTGAAGGCTATGCACTTCCCGTCAGCGATGGGACCGAACGCAACCGCGACGGCACGGCCCGGGCACTTGACCTGTTCACACAGGCCGGGTGGAACGTTGATGACGCCGGTGTCATGCGCAACGCTGCGGGAGAACAGTTTACTTTCGAGATCCTTCTCGAAACCGGCGGCTCGGAATTGCAGACCATCGTCGAGATGTACATGCAGTCGCTGAGCCGGATGGGCATCGTGCCGACGCTGACGATGGTCGACAGCGCCCAGTACAAGGAACGCACCGACAATTACGACTTCGGCATGACCTACTACCGTCGAGCTCTGTCGCTTTCGCCGGGCAATGAACAATACCTTTACTTCGGGTCCGAAGGTGTCGCGACAGTCGGTGGCCGCAACCTCATGGGTGTGGCAAACCCTGCGATCGATGCGATGATCAACAACCTTTTGACATCCAGCGATCAGACAGACTTTCTGGCCGCTGCCCAGGCGTTGGACCGGCTTCTGACGACCGGTCGGTATGTCATCCCGATCTATCAGTGGAATGTCGCCCGCATCGCACATTCCAAGAACCTGCACTTCCCGGAAATGATCCCCCTCTTTGGCGATTGGCCCGGATGGCAACCCGATGTCTGGTGGTATGCTGAAAATTAGGACGCTCCTGATCCTTCTGGTGCTGGCGGCTCTGTCCGCCTGCTCACCGGTTTCTATGGCAGGGGCAGCGATCAGCACCACAGCAAGCGTCGCCGGAACTGCAGTCTCAACGACCACAAGTGTCGCTACCGGCGTTGTCGGCCTGGCGCTCTGACGAAAACAAAGGGGGCCGGACGGCCCCCTTCCCATTTTCGCACAATCACCCTCACACAGCCTGCCTTGCAACTCCGGGTTCCGGACAATAACCGTTTGCCCAAACGCGCGGGATGACATTGCCCGGCATCACCACTCACCCCAGCCTGCCGGAGTCCGCCATGGTCAAGCTTGATATCCTGTCCGATCCGATCTGCCCCTGGTGCTATGTCGGCAAGGCCAACCTTGACCGCGCCCTTGAACGCGCCCCCGACCATCCCTTTGTGATCGAATGGCACCCTTTCCAGCTGAACCCCGATATGCCCCGCGAAGGCCGGGATCGCCGCGCCTATATGGCCGAACGTTTCGGCGGACGTGACAAGGTTCAGGCGGCTGAACAGCGCGTCCAGCAATTTGCCGAAGCAGCGGGCCTTGCCATCAACTTCGATGCGATGGACCGCATCCCCAACACCATCGACGCCCACCGGCTCATCCACTGGGCCGGGATTGAGGGCAAGCAAGGTCCGGTCGTGTCGGCCCTGTTCCGCGCCAACTTTGTCGAAGGCCGCGACATCAGCGACACAGAGGTTCTGGCCGATATCGCAGACTCGGCCGGACTTGACGCGTCCCTTGTCGCCCGTCTGCTGGCCACGGATGCTGATGTGGCCGATATTCAGGCACGAGATGCCCATTCCCGCAAGATGGGCGTCAACGCCGTCCCCACCTTCATCGTGGCACAACAGCACGCCGTCCCCGGCGCTCAACCGCCGGAAATGTGGGACCGGGTGATCGCCGACATTCAGGCCCAGCTTGCCGACGGCGCCACGCAATGACCAAACCCGATTCCCGCATCGGACAGGGCGAATTCATTGCCCTGATGGCCATGCTTTCCGCCACGGTCGCCTTTTCCATCGACTCGATGCTGCCCGCGATGCCCGAAATCGGGGCGGAACTTTCGCCCGATGCGCTGAACCGCGCGCAACTTATCCTGACAGCCTTTGTCTTTGGCATGGGGCTTGGCACATTCTTCACCGGCCCGCTTTCAGATGCGTTTGGCCGCAAGCCGATCATCATCGGCGGCGCGGTCATCTATTGCGCTGGCGCGGCCATTGCATGGGCCGCGCCCACGCTGGAATGGATGTTGGCCGCACGCCTTTTGCAGGGCCTGGGCGCTGCCGGGCCGCGCGTTGTCTCGATGGCGATTGTCCGCGATTTGTATTCGGGCCGTCAGATGGCGCGCATCATGTCCTTCACGATGATCGTTTTCATGATCGTCCCCGCGATTGCCCCATCGCTTGGCGCCATCATCATCGCAGGTTTTGGCTGGCGTGGGATCTTTGCGACCTATGTCGTGTTTTCGATCATCGTTCTGGTCTGGTTCCTGCTGCGCCAGCCTGAAACCCTGGCACCTGCTGACCGGCGCCCGCTGCAACCTGCGCTGCTCTGGAATGCGATGGTCGAAGTGCTGTCACACCCCACCACGCGCTTGGCGATCATGGTGCAGACGCTCGCCTTCTCGATCCTCTTCTGCCTGCTGTCGACCGTGCAGCCGATGTTCGACCAAAGCTATGGTCAGGGCACCTATTTCCCGCTCTGGTTTGCGCTGATCGCCGTCTGTTCCGCCGGGGCCAGTGCCCTGAACGCCCGGATAATCGTCCGTCTTGGCATGCGCCGCGTTATCACCAGCGTGCTGGCGCTTCAGGTTGTGCTGTCGCTTGTCATGGCAGCCGCCGTCCTTCTCCCTGTCCCCGCTCCGATTGAATTCGGTATCTTCCTGATCTGGGTGATCTCGGTCTTCTTTCAGGGCGGGCTGACCATCGGCAATCTGAACGCACTGGCCATGGAGCCCATGGGCCATATCGCGGGCATGGCGGCCTCGGTCACGGCAGCGCTGGCGACCGTCGGCTCGGTCATCATCGCCGCGCCGATTGGCCAGCAGTTCAACGGAACGCCCCTGCCCATCGCCATTGGCGTGGCCATATGCGCGACCGTGGCTTTCATTCTGGCCCGACGGATCAAGCGGACGGCCTGACGATCAGGGCGCGACAACCCTGATCTCGACGCTCCGCGATCGGTTGCCATGGGTGATGACATAGGGAACCGGCGCGCTGACGCTGGATGGCAGCGGGCCGGGGTCGTTGCCCGCCTCGGTCACGAGGACAAATCCCCCGTCCGGCAGGTCGTCCAGCCGCACCAGCACCAGATCGGGACGGGCTAAGGCCAGATTTCCCAGAATCCAGATCGAGTCAGAGACGATTGTCTCTGCTCCTGGCTGGACCGTTTCAACCACCGCCATCAAGGCCCCGAAATCGGCCGACCGATAGCCCGGATCGCGCAGGGTAGCATAGGGCAGGCATACCATCGCAAGCCCCCAAAGGCCCAGGACGATCCCCGCCACGGCACGCCGCTGCCCATCCCGCAAGGCAGGCCAAAGCCAGACAACCGCGACAGGGACAAAGACCCAAGCAAGCGGCATCAGCCATCTGTCCTTCACTGCCGTCCCGCCGGCGGCCAGCAACACAAGCCACAGCACCGCCAATGTCACCCCTGCCCCCAGCGCCATGAACCGCAACAGGGGGTGAAGCACAACCGCGCGACCCTTGTCCCGCATCAACATGAACGGCACCAGCACCACAATCGCCAGCCCCAGAAAACCCCCAAGGCCAGTGACAAAGGCCACCGTCCCCTGAACCCGGGCCCGGATTGCGCTCTCCGCCCCAAGACCCAGCTTGTGAATGCTCCCTCCGGCAACATCGGCGTGGGTCAGCGCCCAGATTGCCGTCGGGGCGACAATGACGCAGGCCAAGGCCGCCGCCAGCGCCAGACGCTCCCAGAGCAACCGCCTGCGCAGATCAGGCATGGTCAGCGCGGCCAGCACCAGCCCCAGCGGCAACAGCGCAAAGTTGTACTTGGACAACAAGCCAAGCCCCATCACCACGCCAAGAAGCACATGATCCCGCCACCGGCCCCGTGCCAGCACCTGCCAGAAGGCCGCAAACAACACCGCGGCCATACAAAGCACCAGCACGCTATGTGTCAGCGCCCGCTGCGCCTCCCATACGATCTGCGGCAACAAGGAAAGTGACGCTGCCCCGATGCCCGCCACAACAGGATCGGCAACCTGGAGCAGTAGCCGGTAAAGCACGACAAGCATCAGCGACAAAATTGCTGCCTTGAGCATGGCGAGCGCCAGAATGCCCTCACCCAAAATCTGGAACACGCCCCATTGAAGCCAGAAATACAGGGGCGGCTGCGCGTTATAACCCAGCGCCAGGTTCCGGGCAAAGTAGAACGCCTCAGCCTCGTCAAGTTCCAGCGCCGGGCCAAAGGCCAGCCGCACCAAAACCTGCGCCAGAAAATAGCCGCAGAACAACAGCGGCCAGACCAACACCCGTGTCATGCGTCGCCTGCCGGTCCGTCTTTGTCCCCGTCGCGCCGGGCCGTCCAGATGAACCAGATGTTACGCGAATAGACGAGCAGTCCGAACGCCTGCCCCAGTGTGAAGACGGGGTCCTTGCGATAGATCGCATAGCTAAGCAGCATCGCCCCGCCAAGGAAACTGAAATACCAGAACGCCTCGGGCACGATGGATTTCTTGACCCGTTCCGATGCGATCCATTGTACAAGGAATCGTGCCGAAAACAGCATCTGCGCGGCAAAGCCCACGACCAGCCAGACAAGTTCGATCTGCGATGAATGGGCAATAAAATCATTGATGGCCTGTATCATGCGCGACGCTCCTCATGTGCTGCAACAGGACGTGCCCGGCGGATCAGCCAAGCCACGCCCATCAGATCAGGAATGCCCTGTATCCCACGCTTCCAGTTTGTATATTTCGACTTTCCATGCACCCGCTGCCGGTCGCCGACCGGCAGAAATACTGCGGTCAAGCCTTGTGCCTTGAACAGGGCAGGCAGGTAACGATGCTGGCCGTGAAAGAATGGCAGGGCCAGATGGCGTTCGCGTTCGAATACCTTCAGTCCGCAGCCCGTATCCGGGCAATCGTCACGTAGCATGGCCCGCCGAAGCAGGTTCGCCCAACGTGATGCCGTCCGCTTTGACCATGTATCGCGCCGCTTGGTCCGGTGCCCGCCGACCAGTTGAGGCCCATTGGCCCGCCAGGCGTCGACAAGCCTCGGGATATCGCCGGGCGGGTTCTGCCCGTCGCCGTCCATCGTTGCGATCAGCGGAAACCGCGCCGCCTGCACGCCTGTCCTGACCGCCGCCGATTGCCCCGCGTTCACTGCATGCCGGATCAGCCGCAAAGCGGGCAGATCGGGCAAGAGTGCCCCAACCTCCCCGGCCGATTGATCGGTCGAGGCATCATCGACCACGATCACCTCGCCCAGCATCTCGGCCGGGATCACGCCGAACACTTCGGTCACAAGGGCGGCGATGTTCCCCGCCTCATTATGGACCGGGATCACAACGGAAATCTGGGGCATGGGCGTGGCCGTTCCGACTGGCTGTTGCGGGACGCCCTAGCATGCTCCGCCGGGGGCGTCACGCCTTGACCTTCGCCTTCTTCTCTTCGGCCAGCCTTTCAGCCAGATCACGCGCAATCGCAAAGGCACCCCGGATCTTGTCGGCATCCGTTGCCCAGTCTTGGCGGATGACGATCTTGTTGTCCTTTACCTTGGCTTCGCCCTTTTGCGAGGCGATGAAGTCGACCAGCACCTTGGGCGAGGCGAACTTGTCATTATGGAACCGGATCGTAACACCCTTCGGTCCGCCATCGAGCGCAGAGATCCCCGCCCGCTTGCACATGGCCTTGATCCGCACGACCAGCATCAGAGTGTTGACTTCTTTCGGCAGCGGCCCGAACCGGTCGATCAATTCGGCGGCGAACCCTTCCATCTCGACCTTGGTCGACAGGTTCGACAGCCGCCGGTACAGGCCCAGCCGCACGTCCAGATCCGGCACATATTCCTCGGGGATCAGCACCGGCACCCCCAGATTTATCTGCGGTGCCCAATGCCCGTCATCCGTGATGCCTTCGGCCTGCCCCGACTTGATCCGCGCGATCTCGTCCTCGAGCATCTGCTGGTAAAGCTCATAGCCGACCTCGCGGATCTGCCCCGACTGCTCCTCGCCCAGCAGGTTCCCCGCACCCCGGATATCCAGATCCTGCGAGGCGAGCGTGAACCCCGCCCCTAGCGTATCCAGCGACCCCAGCACCCTCAGCCGCTTTTCCGCCGCAGGCGTCAGCTTCAGCCGCGGCTTGGTCGTCAGGTAAGCATAGGCCCGCACCTTGGACCGCCCCACCCGCCCCCGGATCTGGTAAAGCTGCGCCAAGCCGAACATATCGGCCCGGTGCACGATCATCGTATTGGCCGTTGGAATATCGAGCCCCGATTCCACAATGGTCGTGGCCAGCAGAACATCGAACTTGCCGTCATAGAAGGCGTTCATCCGGTCATCGAGTTCCCCCGCCGCCATCTGCCCATGCGCGACCACAACCGTCACTTCCGGCACTTCGCGCCGCAGCCAGTCCTCCGTCTCGGGCAGATCGCTGATGCGCGGCACGACAAAGAACGACTGCCCGCCCCGGTAATGCTCGCGCAGCAGCGCCTCTCGGACGGTGATCGTGTCGAACTCGGAAATGTAGGTGCGGATCGACAGCCGGTCGATTGGCGGCGTCCCGATAATCGACAACTCCCGCACACCTGACAGCGACAGTTGCAGCGTCCGCGGAATGGGCGTCGCCGTCAGCGTAAGGACATGCACATCCGACCGCATCTGCTTCAGCCGTTCCTTGTGCTGGACGCCGAAATGCTGCTCTTCGTCGATCACCAGAAGTCCAAGGTTCCTGAACCTGATCCCTTTGGCCAGCACCGCATGGGTGCCCACGACGACATCCACCGTCCCGTCAGCGATCCCGTCCCGCGTGATCGCCGCATCGCGCGCCGACACGAACCGCGACAGGGGCCGCACGACGACCGGGAACCCCCGCATCCGTTCGG
>JBGSWJ010000290.1:0-4364 GCA_041752495.1 Rhodobacterales bacterium | reverse complement strand
ACCACCGCGATGGGCTGCCGCGCCGCCCGCGCTGCCACCAGTTCCGCCAGCATCGCCTCGGGCAGAACGCCGCCCACCGGATCGACCATCACCTTGATCTGCCCGCCACAGGCCAACCCCACGGCAAAGGCTTCGTCATCGCTCACGCCGAATTCCATCAGGCGCGGCTTGCCGTCAGCCACAGCCTCCAGCGCCTCAGTGATCACCGCCCCCTCGACGCACCCCCCGGAAACCGAGCCCTGCATGACCCCGTCCCCATCGATCACCAACTGGCTTCCCACCGCGCGCGGCGCCGATCCCCATGTCTCGACGACCGTCGCCAGCACCGCCCCCCGCCCGGCCCTATGCCAGTCAAGCGCGAGTGCCGGGATGTCGTCGGATGAAATGGTCATGATGCCCTGACGATCCTTGTCTGAAAACAGTTGTTCCGCGCCGATCTGACATCAACATAGGCTACACGCGGGTCCGCGAAAACCTCTTCCGCACGCGCCACGATCTCGTGCTTTGGTACAACCCGGCCCGTGCCATAGACGATCCGGCCTTCGCCCGAATACCCTTTCAGCAGATAATCCGGCGACGTCATGAGAACCGGCGGCACGCCGTCACCCGTCCAGGCCGCACAATCATCCGCGCACAGAAAGATCGGCCCCGTCTCGGCATAGGGCTGCACCGCCGGAAAGGGCCGCGCCGCAAGGATCAGCATCCCCGCCCCCGCCGGCACATGATGCAGGCACGACCGGCAGGGATTCCCCTCCCCGTCCGACACCGCCCGTTCGGCGGGCATTCCATAGGCATCCGGCCCGCCCGCGCGCACCTGACCCACAAACCCCTGATCGTAAGCAAGAAACCTGACAGCCATCTGTCCCTCCGTGGTCAACACCGGGATCAGAAATGCCCAACGGGCCGCCCCCGGGCGACCCGCTTCCTGCGCTAACGCCAGATCTCAGTAATTATACTCGGTAAACACCAGATAGGCCGGATTGCGACGCGATCCGTCATAGGACCCGATCCAGATATCATACAGCCCCTCGACCGGGTTCGAGATGATGATGGCCGGGTTCGATCCCCGGTAATCGTCGCTGTAAAACCAGTTCCCGTTGGGGTCATTCACCAACAGCACGGCATCCGCATTCGATTCGACGGCAATGGTCAACTGGGCCGATTTCCCGCTCCAGTACAGGTCAAAGTCGGGCCGTGTCGTCACGAATCCCGCTGTCCCGTTGATGCAGCGCGAAACATCCGTCGTGCCCCCCGCCGTCACATCATAGCGCAGCGGGTCGTTCGCGAACCCCGCCTGAAGATCGATCTGCCCGAAATGCGGCTGCCCCTGCCAGTCAGGACAGGCCATCGCCGGCGCCGCAAATCCGGCAACGGTCCCCACCATCGCGGCAATCAAGTATGTCTTCACAATGTCTCTCCTTCCAATCGGACGGCACCCGCAACGGGCTTTCCGTGGGCCAAAGCGTTCATGCCCCGATGGTCAAAGTCAACGATTTCCGTTTGTCATCTGATATCAACCCCGGTTTCCGGCGATGACGCCCCCCACCCCGCCTTGCGACACCCTGCCCCCATTGCCCGAAACCGCCATTAGGATTACCGCTTTCTCGTCATCACAGGGGATCTGCCATGAACCACAGCGCCACCATCACCGCCGCAGGCTTTGGCCCCGATCTCGGCCCCTTCGACTGGTCCGACGCCCTCCGCCTCGAAGACCAGTTGACCGAAGACGAACGCATGCTCCGCGACGCGGCCCGCAGCTTTGCCGAAACCAACCTGCAACCCCGCGTCCGTCAGGCCTACCGGGACGAAGCGACCGACCCCGCCATTTTCCGTGAAATGGGCGAAGCGGGCCTTCTCGGCATCACCATCCCCGAGGAATACGGCGGCCTTGGCGCAGGCTATGTCACCTACGGCCTTGTCGCGCGCGAAGTCGAACGCGTCGATTCGGGCTACCGCTCGATGATGTCGGTCCAATCCTCGCTCGTCATGTACCCCATCCACGCCTACGGGTCCGAAGACCAGCGCCGCAAATACCTCCCCGGCCTTGCCGCAGGCACGCTCATTGGCTGCTTCGGCCTGACCGAACCCGATGCAGGCTCCGATCCCGCGGGCATGAAGACCACCGCCCGCAAGACCGCCACAGGCTATGTCCTGAACGGCGCCAAGATGTGGATCTCGAACGCCCCCATCGCCGATGTCTTTGTCGTCTGGGCCAAATCCGAATCACATGGCGGCAAGATCCGGGGCTTCATCCTCGAAAAAGGCATGCCCGGCCTCTCCGCGCCCAAGATCGAAGGCAAACTCTCCCTCCGCGCCTCCGTCACCGGCGAAATCGTCATGCAGGATGTGGCCGTCCCCGACGACGCCCTTCTGCCAGGTGTCGAAGGGCTCAAGGGCCCCTTCGGCTGCCTCAACCGCGCCCGCTATGGCATCTCATGGGGCGTCATGGGCGCGGCCGAGGCCTGCTGGCACGCCGCCCGCCAGTATGGCCTTGACCGGCACCAGTTCAACCGCCCCCTCGCGCAAACCCAGCTCTTTCAAAAGAAACTGGCCGACATGCAGACCGAAATCACCCTCGGCCTGCAAGGATCGTTAACCCTGGGCCGCCTGATGGAACAGGGCCGCGCCGCGCCCGAGATGATCAGTCTCATGAAACGAAACAATTGTGGCAAAGCTCTCGAGATTGCACGCGCATCGCGCGACATGCACGGCGGAAACGGCATTTCAGACAGTTTCCCCGTGATGCGTCACATGATAAACCTTGAGACAGTTAATACATATGAAGGCACGCATGACGTGCATGCGCTCATCCTTGGTCGCGCGCAAACAGGTCTGCAGGCGTTTTTCTGAAACAGTCTGTCGCGGCGGAAAGCGGCCGGGGCAGAAATTACGGCACAAGCTTCGCCCAATTCTGCCCCAATGCGGGGTCATCCAGCAGGGACCAAAGCGAAAGACACGTCAGATGACCGACTCGGCCCTCGATCTCGAAATGGACCTCAACGACCTGTCCCAGCAGGAATGGCTGGGGCGTCTGGACGACCTGGGCGACGACCACGGCTTCTTTGAACAGTTGGGAAGCAAACACCTTGCCCTGTTCATCGACGCGGGCCCCCGGCTCCTTGTCACCTTTGAAACCATCGAAAACGCCCGCAAGACCGCCAATGCCACCCCGCGCGGCTTTGACTTCGTGACCCGCAACGGCTGGTCCCTGCTGTCCATCCTCTCGGACGGAGAGACCTGGTTCCGCGACATGCCCGTCTACCGCACGATGGACCGCCTGACCGACGACGGTTTCTTTGACGATTTCGAACAGGTCCTTTTCCTTGGCGAAGGCGCGGGCGGCTATGCCGCCGCCGCCTATTCCGTCGCATCGCCCAATGCCCGCGTTCTGGCCCTCCGCCCGCAGGCCACGCTCGACCCCGCCATCGCCGGATGGGACCGCCGCTACCTTCGCGACCGCCGCCGCGATTTCTCGTCCCGCTACGGCTATGCGCCCGAAATGGTCGACGCCGCCAACCGCGCCTGGATCCTGTTCGACCCCGCCCAGACGAATGACGCGATGCACGCCTCCCTTTTCCACGCAGGCAACGTCACGCTTCTGCGTTGCCCGCTGGCCGGGGGCCGGATCGAACAGATGTTCGACCTCCTCCAGATCACCGCCCCACTTGTGGATGCGGCCATGGACGGCACCCTGAACCGCCCGGCCTTTGCCCGCCTCTGGCGCGCCCGTCGGCAGAATGTCTCCTACCTCCGCGCGCTCCTGCGCAAGACCGAACTCGCCGGTCGTCCGAAACTGGTCGAACAGGTCTGCCGCTACGGCCTCAAGACCCGCGACAAGGCCCTCTTTGCCCGCAAACTCGCCGAAATGGGCCTCTCCGAAGATCAGCCGACGGCGACCGAAGCCGCCGAATAATCAGCGCCGCGCATCCAGCGTCTTGCGCACAGCGGCCACGATTCGCGTCCCGAACCAGCCGATGGCCCCGCCCAGGATCACCCAGAACGCCGACCCGCTGTGCAACAGCTCGGCCAGAATGCCCGCCGCGAGCATGGCGACAATGAAACTCGCCAGCCGCAACTCACCCGCTTCCAGCGGCACATAACCCCGCATCGCCTTTTCCAAAGGCCGCGTCACCGGCCCTTCCAACTGCGGCGCAATAAACCCCGCCACGACCGCCACAATGAAACCCCACATATCGCCTCCTGTTCCGCCCTTCCCGGCGCCCTGAATATCGGCACCCCCCGGCCCCACCGCAAGCCCCGCAGCCACTGGCAAGCGCCCGCAAACCCATGTTAACGGGGGGCATGACCGACAAGCACCTCACCCTCCGCCGCCCCGACGATTTCCACCTGCACCTGCGCGACGG
>JBGSWJ010000289.1:0-5171 GCA_041752495.1 Rhodobacterales bacterium | reverse complement strand
CGGCAGTGCTGGGACTGGCTTTTGCTGGGCGAACGCGGGCGCGAGGCGAAGGCGGGCTTTGTCGGGATGACCGGGTTCGGCGCGTCGGCCCCGTCCGAGGTTCTTTACGAAAAGTTCGGGATCACGGCGCAAGATACGGCGGCCAAGGCGCGGGCGCTTTTGTAATCCGGGCTTGGGGCGGCATTTGGGCCGCCCTGCCCTTTTGCACCGGGAACCGGGATGACCAACGGCCTTGCCATCGGGATCGGGATTTGCGTGATCGCGGCGCTGGTGCTGGACTATGTATTCTTTGCCGGAAGCGGGGCGCTGTTTCTGGCGAAGAAGGGCATGGATTTTCTTGAGTGGATCGCGTTCTGGCGGTGAGGCGTGACCAAGGCGGTGGCCTTGGTCATTTTGGTCAAGCAGGCATGCGCATTTTGCTGGCATTGCAACCTGAAAGCCCATTTCTGCTAGCGCTAACACTGAACGCGGGTTGACCTTTCCGGGGAAATGACAAAGGTGTCGCGCGACCCTGCGGCTGATCGTTTGCGCCGCGTGCAACCCCCATGGAGGACGCGATATGGCAGTCAAAGTAGCAATCAACGGTTTCGGCCGGATCGGGCGTAACGTCCTGCGCGCCATCATCGAATCGGGCCGCACCGATATCGAGGTTGTGGCGATCAACGATCTGGGCCCGGTGGAAACCAATGCCCATCTGCTGCGCTTTGATTCGGTGCATGGCCGGTTCCCCGGCACGGTGACGACGACTGCCGACACGATCGACGCGGGCCGTGGCCCCATCGCTGTGACGGCGATCAGGAATCCTGCCGAACTTCCCTGGGCGCACATCGACATCGTGATGGAATGCACGGGGATCTTTACCGACAAGGACAAGGCCAAGATCCACCTTGAAAACGGTGCGAGCCGGGTGCTTGTCTCGGCCCCGTCGGCGGGCGCGGACAAGACCATCGTCTATGGCGTGAACCATGACACGCTGACCAAGGACGATCTGATCGTGTCGAACGCGTCCTGCACGACGAACTGCCTGTCGCCGGTCGCGCAGGTGTTGAACCAGTCGATCGGGATCGTGAAGGGCTTCATGACGACGATCCATTCCTACACCGGCGACCAGCCGACGCTGGATACGATGCACAAGGACCTGTACCGCGCCCGTGCGGCGGCCCTGTCGATGATCCCGACCTCGACCGGTGCGGCCAAGGCTGTGGGTCTGGTGCTGCCGGAACTCAAGGGCAAGCTGGACGGTGTGGCGATCCGGGTGCCGACGCCGAACGTGTCGGTCGTGGACCTTGTGTTCGAATCCGCGCGTGACACAACGGTTGAAGAGGTGAACGCCGCCATCGTCGCCGCCGCCAATGGCCGGCTGAAGGGCATTCTGGGCTATACTGATCAGCCCAACGTGTCTTGCGATTTTAACCACGACCCGCATTCGTCGATCTTCCACCTGGACCAGACCAAGGTCATGGATGGCCGGATGGTGCGCATCCTGACCTGGTACGACAACGAGTGGGGTTTCTCCAACCGCATGTCGGATACGGCTGTTGCGATGGGCAAGCTGATCTGATTTTCGAAACAGGTCACTGACTAGACAGGAAAACCGCCCTTCGGGGCGGTTTTTCTTTGGGCTTTTACCCATGCGTCATGCGCATAACTGTTAGCGCAAACATGGACCTTTTGATGCGGCGCCGCATGACTATCTTTCGGTCATCAGGAACGGCTCATATTGAAAGGAGTTCATCATGTCCCTGTTTTCGCAACTCCGCGCTGCCGTCCAGAAGCGCGCGGCTTACAATCAGACGGTCTTTGAACTGCGGGGGCTGAATGGCCGCACCGCCGAGGACATCGGTCTTTTCCCGGCTGACGCTGAACGTCTGGCGCGTGAAGCGATCTACAGCTGATCGCGCCGCACCACAGGTATTCCGCTTGTCATGGTCGCGCCCGCAAGGCGCGGCCAATTCATTGCAGGGCGGGGGCCATCCCGGTCTGCGCCATGCACAGACGGTCGCGGCCAAGCGCCTTGGCGCGGTACAGCGCATCGTCCGCCGCGCGGATCGCATCAGACAGCGGGCCGCCGGGGGCGAGGACGGCAAGGCCGAGGCTGACGGAACAGTCGATTTCGATGTCGTCATTGCGGATGCGTTCGGCACGGACGGCGATCCTGATCGCCTCGCCCAAGGCGATGCCGTCGGCGACGGCGCGGCCGGGGGCGAAGGCGGCAAACTCCTCTCCTCCAAGGCGGCCGATATAGACACCGTCGCCCGCGACATGGCGGAACCGTTTGGCCAATGTGGCCAGAACAGTGTCGCCTGCGGGGTGGCCGTAGCGGTCATTGATGCCTTTGAACCTGTCGGCGTCGATTAGCAGCAGGACACCGCCGCGTTCCGCCTCTACCTCGGCCGCGGCGAGGAAGAAGCGGCGCGACAAAAGACCGGTCAGCTGATCGTATTGCAGCAGGTCGAGCATCTGGCGGTTCATATCGGCCATCATGCGGCGCTGACGGAACAGGACGACTGAGGCGGGGATCGAGACCATCAGCGGAATGGCGACTGCTGGGCCGAGGAATTGCCATTCGCGACCGCCAAAGGCGAGCGTTGCAAGAACAGAGAGCACGACCGAGACCGTGGCAAGGGCCGCGACGCCCAGCCAATCCCTGCCGTTCAGGTCGCAAAAGCGCCTGTCGCCATCGGTCGGAACCGGCCCGGTATCATAGATCGCGACACGCATCATACCTGCCCCCCTGCAGAGGCTGGCAGAAAAGTGTTAACAGATCCTGAAGATCAGCCGCCGTATTTGGCGGTCAGCGCCGCCTTGACGGCGGGGGGGACGAATTTGGACACGTCGCCCCCAAGGCGCGAGATTTCCTTGACAAGTTTCGACGCGATGGCCTGATTTTTCGCGTCCGCCATAAGGAAAACCGTCTCGATCGAATTGTCGAGCGAGCGATTCATGCCCACCATCTGGAATTCGTATTCGAAATCCGCCACCGCCCGCAGGCCCCGGATGATGACCCCTGCCCCAACATCTCGCGCGCAGGAGATGAGAAGGTTTTCAAAGGGATGCACTTCGATCACGGTTCCCGTGTCGGCGGCGATGGCACCCGTTTCGGCCTGAAGCATCGCCACCCGTTCTTCGAGACTGAAGAGCGGGCCCTTGTCGCGGTTGATGGCCACGCCGATCACCAGCCGATCCACCAGCGAACAGGCGCGGCGGATGATGTCGATATGGCCATGCGTCACGGGATCAAAGGTTCCGGGGTAAAGACCTGTCCGCATTTCAGCCCTCCCGATGCTGCATGGCAGCACGAAAACAGTATCGGCCGGGCCAATGCAAGCGGCTTTGCCTACATGCCCATGATCATGCCGGTCAGGGCCTCTTTCTCCATGCTGAGTTCGGCAAGGCGGGCCTTGACGACGTCACCGATGGAAATGAAGCCCACCATGACGCCGGCTTCGACCACCGGAATGTGACGGAAACGGCCGTCTGTCATCATCTGCATCACGGCATCAACGCGGTCGGTGCGGGCGCAGCCGACGACCCGGGACGTCATCAGTTGATCGACGGTGTCGTTCAGACAAACCGGCCCGCGCCGTCCAAGTTCGCGGACGATGTCGCGTTCGGAAATGATGCCAAGGACGGCTTTGCCGTCGTCGGATACCACCAGTGCGCCGATGCGTTTCGAAGAGAGCAGGCCCGCCGCCTCGGCCACGGTCGCGGCGCGCTTGATGGTGACGACGGGGGGGTCGCCCTTGGACTTCAGGACTTGTTGTACGGTCATGTCGGGGTCCTCCTCTGGTGACAGGGTCCGCCCGGGGGGCTGAGTCTGTCAAGAACTCGTTCCTCATGGGTTGTTGCCATGCGGGGGGCGCTGCCTTTAGGCTGCGGCAAAACAGCCGAGGTTGACATGAAATACGCCCCCCTTCTTGCCGTGCTGGCCTTTGCCGCGCCGGTCCATGCCGAAGGCTATATCGCCATCGCGCCCGTCTTTTCGCAGATCGTGACGATTCCGGTGCCGGACGGGTTTGTCGCGGCCTTTGAGGATGCGGACGACAACAGTTATATCAACGAGGCGATCATGGAGGGTGATACGCTGGAGCAATGGCGCCAGATGATCACGCTGACCGGTGTCAGGGCGATGGCCGAAGGCGATCCGGATCAGGTCGCTGTCAACTTTGCCGAATACCTTGCCGGCAATTATCAGGGCGCCTGCCCTGATACATTCAGCGCCAATGCGCTGAACGCGCCGGATGTGCGGGGGGCAGAGGCGGTCTTTGCCGGGTTCCTGGGATGCGGCGACAATGGCTATGGCCAGTCCGAGGCGATGAGCTTTCTGATCCTTGTCGGCAGTTCGGATGTCTATTCGCTGCAATGGGCCGAACGCGGGCCGGTGACCGGCCCGCCGGTCTATGACTCTGGCGTCTGGGGGCCGCGACTGGCAGAGCTGACGGCCTCGGCCCGGATCTGTGACCGGATGGAGGGCGAGGAAGCCCCCTACCCCAGTTGCATCAACGACTGAGTTTCAAGCCTTGCCACCTCGGCCCGGAGGCCGCTGACAAGGGCCGCGGCAAAGCGGTTCAGCCGGTCTGAGCGCCGGTCGGTGGCATGGCGGACAAGGTGAAAGGCGCGGGTCAGGCTGATCTGGTCGGTGAGCACGCGGGTCAGTTCGGGGGCAAAGGGCAGCGCGAAATCGTGGACGATGCCCACGCCGCCCGCGCGGAGCATCTGGAGTTGCACGGCAACCGAGTTCGAAGCGAGCTGCACGCCCCCTGCCCCGAGTTCGCCAAGGTAGTCGAGTTCCTTGTCAAAGATCATGTCGGGGATGTAGCCGACGATGGGCCGTCCTTTCAGGTCAGCCAGCGTCTGCACCGGGGCGGCGTCGCGGCGTTGCGCCAGATGCAGGCGGTAGTCGGTGATTTTCTGCACTGTCAGGCGCCCGGCCTCGGGCGGGCTGACGGTGATGGCCATGTCGGCCTCGCGTTTGGACAGATTGACGACGCGGGGAAGTGCGAGGATCTGCACCTCGAGCCCCGGATTGTCGCGCTGGATGGCGGCGCAGACCTGAGGGAGGAGGAAGTTGGCGCAGCCGTCGGGGGCGCCGATGCGGATCTGGC
This sequence comes from Rhodobacterales bacterium, assembly GCA_041752495.1. Lineage (GTDB taxonomy): Bacteria > Pseudomonadota > Alphaproteobacteria > Rhodobacterales > Rhodobacteraceae > JAPLPE01. Next base: position 66 of record JBGSWJ010000289.1, on the reverse strand, counting down.
CGGAAAGGCCCGCCTCTTGCCCGGTGTCAAAAGCGAGCGCCTGTTCGGCCTGGGCGGCGTGATCGC
>JBGSWJ010000288.1:0-15706 GCA_041752495.1 Rhodobacterales bacterium | reverse complement strand
CCCGCGCCAAGGTGGCCGAAATCGAGGCCGACCTGACTGTTGCAGACCTTCCGGCCCGTCCGCAGGAAATTGCCGCGTCTGAGGCCGCCCTGCGTGCAGCCGAGGCCGACCGCGATCAGGCGCAATGGTTGCTGGATCAGCGCAGCATTGCAGCCCCTACATCCGGCCTGATCGCCGACATTATCCGCAACCCCGGCGAAATCGCAGGGCCTGCCGCGCCGATCATTTCATTCCTGCCTGATGGCGCCGTTCGCCTTCGCCTTTATGTGCCCGAGGCGATGATCGCCGCCATCGCCCCCGGCAGCCTTCTGGCTGTCCATTGCGATGCCTGTCCGCCCGACCTCGTGGCGCGCGTCACCTATATCTCGAACGCGCCGGAATTCACGCCGCCAGTGATCTATTCGCTCGAGAACCGGCAGAAGCTCGTCTACCTGATCGAGGCGGTGCCGGAAGGCGACATTGCGCTGAACCCCGGCCAGATCGTCGATGTGGACCTTGCCGGAATGCCCGGATGACCGCCGGACCCGCCATTTCCGTCCGCGGTCTGGTCAAGCGGTTCGGGGACAGGACCGTCGTGGACGATGTCTCACTTACCGTCGAGAAGGGCGAGATTGCAGGTTTCCTTGGCCCCAACGGATCGGGAAAGACGACTACCATCCGTCTCATGTGCGGTCTTCTGACTCCCGATGCCGGCGATGGCACAGTACTGGGCTACGATATCCGCCGCGAAGGCCGCGCCATCAAGCGTGAAGTCGGCTATATGACGCAGCGGTTCTCTTTCTACGAAGACCTGACAATCGAAGAGAACCTCAACTTTGTCGCAGGTCTTTACAACCTCCGCCCCGCACGCATGGCCGTGTCTGACACGCTTGCCGATCTGGGGCTGACCTCGCGCAAAGGGCAACTTGCGGGCTCATTGTCGGGAGGATGGAAACAGCGCCTTGCCCTCGCCGCCTGCATCATGCACCGTCCCCGCCTTCTTATGCTCGACGAACCTACGGCCGGGGTGGACCCCAAGGCGCGGCGGGAATTCTGGGACGAAATCCACCGTCTTGCCGCCGATGGCCTCACCGTTCTCGTCTCGACCCATTACATGGACGAAGCCGAACGGTGCCACCGCATCAACTATATCGCCTATGGCCGCCTTGTGGCCCGCGGCACCGTGGACGAGGTGGTGCGCGGGGCAGGCCTGACCACCTTGATCCTTGACGGCCCCCGCTCGGCCGAGGCGGCGCGGCAACTGCGCGGGATGCCCGGTGTTGATCAGGTCGCACCCTATGGAAACGCGCTGCATGTCATCGGCCACGACGGCGTTGCCCTTCGGGCGTCTGCAGTCTCTGTCGCCAGTGCGACAGGCTGCACGTTGCAGGATGCGGAAACTGGACTCGAGGATGTCTTCATCCAGCTGATGGGCGCGGCACAGGACAATGTCGCATGAGACGCTTCTTCTCGCCCCGCCGCCTGGTCACGATCATCCACAAGGAAGTCATCCAGATGCGCCGTGACCGCATCACCTTTGCGATGATGCTTGGCGTGCCGCTAATGCAGTTGATGCTCTTCGGCTTTGCCATCAACAACGATCCCAAGGGCCTCCCCGCCGCGCTTGTCGCCCCGACGCAGGACCGGTTCACGCGCGCGATGGTTTCGGCGCTCGAATTGACGGGGTATTACCGGTTCGATTATCCCTCTGTTTCTGCCTCCGAGGCGGAATTCCTCATCTCACGCGGTGATGTCAGTTTTGTCGTGACCGTCCCCTCTGACTTTGGCCGACGCGTCGAACGCGGCGATCATCCGCAGATCCTCATCGAGGCCGACGCGACCGACCCTGCCGTCGCCTCGGGTGCCATTTCGACGCTGGGCACCGTTGCCGCTGACGCGCTTCTGCGCGAAACTGGGGCCGAAGCTACAGCGGCCCGTGCGCAGGACAGTCAGCTCAGCGTCATTGTCCACCGCCGGTACAATCCCGAAGGCATCACGCAATACAACATCGTGCCCGGCCTTCTGGGCGTCATCCTCCAGATGACAATGGTGATGATGACCTCGATGGCCCTGACGCGCGAGGTTGAGCGGGGAACGATGGAGAACCTACTGTCCATGCCCGTGACCCCGGTGGAAATCATGCTGGGCAAGGTGCTGCCCTACTTCTTTGTCGGCGCAATCCAGGTCTCGGTCGTCCTGACGGTGGCACGCATCGTTTTCAACGTGCCCTTCGTGGGCAGCCTGGCCCTGCTTCTTGGCGGCGTGTTCATCTTTGTGATGGCGCTTGTGATTTTGGGCTACCTCATCTCGACTGTCGCCCGGACGCAGATGCAGGCGATGCAGCTGGCCTTTTTCTACTTCCTGCCATCGCTGCTTCTTTCGGGCTTCATGTTCCCCTATCGCGGGATGCCTGGCTGGGCGCAGACGCTGGGCGAATTCCTTCCGCTCACGCATTTCCTGCGCCTTGTCCGTGCCGTCATGTTGAAGGGCGCCGATTTCGAGGCGGTCCGCCAGCCGATCGCCGCCCTGTCGGCCTTTGTCGCGATTTTCGTCATCCTCGCCTTGACCCGGTTCCGACGCACACTGGATTGACCGGACCGGGGGAAACGGGAACGCGGTTGCCCAGGAACAGGGAATTCGCGCAAGATGGCCTTTCCGGCCAAGCAACGGGACGTTAGTTGCTCTGGCAATGAGGCCCAATCCGGCAGGACAAGGGAGGATGGAATTGACCATTGACTGGCTGACCCAGTTCGACGGCCTGACCCGGCTTGAACCAGAGGTGCGGCAATCGCTGCTCGCCAAAAGCACGGTTCGAAGGATTGCGGCCGGGACGGTCATCTTCGGACCGGGCAAGCCATCGGAAAGCCTGCTTCTATTGCTGGATGGGCGGGTCAGGGTCCAGAAACTGTCTGAATCTGGTCGCGAAATCGTGCTTTACCGGGTCGAGGCGGGGCAAAGCTGCATCATGACCACTGCCGCCATGCTGGCCTATGAGGACAGCGCTGCCGAAGGGATCGCCGAAACCGAACTGCAGGCCGCAGCAGTTCCGCTCAATGTCTTTGATGAAACGGTCGCAAGGTCGCCGACTTTCCGGAACCTGATTTTCAAGGAATACACCAAACGGATCACCGAGCTTTTTCAGGTGATCGAGGACATCTCGTTCCTGCGCGTCGATATCCGGCTGGCCCAAAGCCTGCTTGCCCTGTCGCGCGGCAGTGCTGAGGTGCAGGCCACCCATCAGCGGATGGCCGCCGAGCTTGGCACGGCGCGCGAGGTCGTTTCGCGGCAACTTGGCGAATTTCAGCGCCGGGGCTGGATCCGGCAGTCGCGCGGCGTGATCGAGATACTGGACCGCGAAGGGATCGTTCGTTTGGCCGCCGTCACGCCGGAATAACGGCAGCTGACGCCACGTCACGGCGGATTCAAGCGGACAAAAGCATTCACGGTGACAACGTCACTGAACGCGGCGCGCGCAAGCTCTAGGCCGATCCCACACCAAGTGGGAGATCGGAATCATGAAGATCAATGTGGGCACGCCGGACCGGGTGCTGCGCATTCTTGTCGGGCTGGCGCTTGTTCTGGCCGCGCTTTTCAGCGGCATGTCACTGTTTGACGGGGCCGTCCCGAGAAATGGCGCGATCATCGTCGGTCTTGTGCTTATGGCAACGGGCACGGTGCGGTTTTGCCCGATCTATGCCGTACTTGGCATCCGGACCTGCAAGATATGACGGGCGCCGAGACCGTTTTCACCCCCTGGGCATCGCTCGGCGGAGGATTTCTGATCGGGCTTGCGACCGTGCTTTTGATGCTGGTCCTGGGCCGCATCATGGGCGCGACGGGGATTCTTGCGGGTATCCTGACGCCTTCCACCCATCCTGATACGGATTGGCGTGTTGCGGTGCTTCTTGGCATGGTGTCGGGTCCGTTGGCCGTGTTCGGCCTGACCGGCCATTGGCCCGAGATTGCGGTTCCGGTATCGATGCCGATGCTCCTTGCCGGCGGCGTTCTGGTCGGAATCGGTGTCACCTACGGTTCCGGCTGTACCTCGGGCCATGGGGTCTGCGGCATGGCGCGGCTGTCGCGCCGGTCCTTTGCTGCCACGGCGACCTTCATGGTTACGACCGCGATCACCGTCTTTGTCATTCGTCACGTGCTGGGGGCCTGAGCCTTGCGTCTTGTCATCACCTATCTGATCGGCCTTGTCTTTGGCATCGGCATCTCGGTTTCGGGCATGGCCAATCCGGCCAAGGTCCTGAACTTCTTTGATGTTGCCGGAACCTGGGATCCCAGCCTTATCCTTGTCATGGCTGCGGCGCTGGTCACGGCCTTTGTCGGCTACCGGATCGTCCTGCGGCGGCCCAAGCCATTGATCGACCCGAAATTCCACCTGCCCAACAACCCCCGGATCGACGACCGTCTCATCGGCGGATCGGCCTTGTTCGGGGTGGGCTGGGGCATTGCGGGCTTTTGCCCCGGCGGTGCTCTGCCAGCGCTGGGCACCGGCCGGATAGAGGTCCTGGCTTTTGTCGCGGCCCTGATCGCGGGGATCTTTATTGCCAAGGGTCTGATGGCCCTGACTGGCGCGCGGGCGGCCCGCCTGCTGCGCAACGAAACCTGAAACAAGAAGGAAAGCGCCATGTCCGGCTATCCCGTTACGATGACTGTCAAACCCGAAGTCGAAGCCTTTTTTGACCCCGACACCAACACGATCAGCTATGTCGTGAAGGACCCGTCCTCGAACGCATGTGCCATCGTCGATTCCGTGATGGACATCGACTATGCTGCCGGGCGGATCACCTACGATCATGCCGATGCGATGATCGCCTATATCCGCAATCATGACCTGAAGCTGGAATGGATCATCGAGACCCATGTCCACGCCGACCATCTGTCGGCTGCTCCTTACATCCAGTCCAAACTGGGCGGAAAGATCGGGATCGGCGACAAGATCCTGATCGTGCAGGAGACCTTTGGAAAGGTTTTCAACGAAGGCACCGAGTTCCAGCGTGATGGCAGCCAGTTCGACGCCCTGTTCAAGGACGGCGATACCTACATGGTCGGCAACATGCAGGCCGTGGCCATCTACACCCCCGGCCATACGCCCGCCTGCATGACGCATGTGATGGGTGACGCAGGCTTTGTCGGCGACACGCTGTTCATGCCGGACGGCGGATCGGCCCGGGCCGATTTCCCGGGCGGAGATGCCGGGACGCTGTATGACAGCATCCAGAAGGTTCTAGCACTGCCCCACGAAACCCGTTTGTTCATGTGCCACGACTATGGCCCGAACGGGCGCGAGATCGCGTGGGAAACCACCGTAGCCGATGAAAAGGCCCACAATATCCACGTGGGCGGTGGCAAGACCAAGGCCGACTTCGTCCGTTTCCGCACCGAACGCGACGCAACGCTGGCCATGCCGCGCCTTATCATCCCGTCACTGCAGGTCAACATGCGCGCGGGCGAGATGCCGACCGACAAGAGCGGGCGGCCCATGCTCAAGGTTCCGGTCAACAGCCTCTGACACCCCTTTCATCCATCAGGAGAAACATCATGGACATCAAACCTGTCGCCCCCGGCTATTCCGTTTCGCCCCAGATCCTGCCGTCAGACATCCCGGCGCTGAAGGATCAGGGTTTCCGGGCCATCATCTGCAACCGGCCCGACAATGAAGAATATGGCCAGCCGTCCTTTGCCGAGATTGCCGCCGCCGCACATGACGCCGGATTGACCGCGCGTCATATCCCCTTCAGTCCGAATGCCCAGACTCCGACGGATGTAGCCGCTTTTGGCAAGGCCATTGGCGAACTGCCCGGCCCTGTGCTGGGCTACTGCCGGAGCGGCGGGCGGGCCGCGATGATCTGGTCGCAGGCCTGCGGCTGATCGCGCCCGTCTGACGTTTCTCGCTTTGGGCGCCCGGCCCTGCCGGGTGCCCCTTTGCTTCCTTTCTCTTCATCAGGTTGCTCCCATGTCTGCCAAGTCCATCGCCCGCTACTTTCCCGTCCTGTCCTGGGCCCGGACCTATGACCGGCAGGCACTTTCAGGCGACCTGATCGCCGCCGTGATCGTCACGATCATGCTGATCCCGCAGTCCCTGGCCTATGCCCTGCTTGCCGGATTGCCGCCCGAGGCCGGGATTTATGCCTCCATCGCGCCGATCATCCTTTATGCGATCTTTGGCACGAGCCGGGCGCTGGCCGTAGGCCCTGTCGCCGTTGTGTCGCTGATGACTGCGGCCGCCATTGGCAATGTCGCAGAGCAGGGCAGCATGGGTTATGCCATCGCGGCGCTGACGCTGGCCGGACTGTCGGGGGCGATCCTTCTGGCCATGGGCCTGTTACGGCTTGGCTTTCTGGCGAACTTCCTGTCGCACCCCGTCATCGCGGGTTTCATCACCGCGTCCGGCATATTGATCGCCACAAGCCAGCTGCGCCATATCCTGGGGATCAGCGCGGGGGGCGACACGCTGCCCACGATGCTGATGTCGCTGGCCGGGAATGTCACATCGGTGAACTGGATCACCCTTGTGATCGGCAGCTCTGCGATGGCGTTCCTCTTTTGGGTACGCAAGGGGCTGAAGCCGCTGCTTCGCCGCCTTGGCCTTGGACCGCGGTTGGCTGACATCATCACCAAGACCGGTCCGGTGGCCGCTGTGGTTGCCACGACGCTGGCCGTCTGGGGCCTTGACCTGAATGACCAGGGGGTCAAGATCGTGGGCGCGGTGCCTCAGGGCCTGCCGCCGCTGACGCTGCCGGCTTTCTCGCCCGATCTGATTCGTTCGCTTTTCCTGCCCGCGCTGCTCATCTCGGTCATTGGGTTTGTCGAATCGATTTCGGTGGCCCAGACTCTTGCCGCCAAGAAACGCCAGCGGATTGACCCGGATCAGGAACTGATCGGGCTTGGCGCGGCCAATATCGGCGCGGCGCTGACCGGGGGTTACCCCGTGACCGGAGGGTTTGCGCGTTCGGTCGTCAACTTTGACGCCGGTGCGGAAACGCCAGCCGCCGGGGCCTTTACCGCCATCGGGCTGGCAATCGCCGCGGTGGCGCTGACGCCCCTGATCTACTTCCTGCCCACGGCCACTTTGGCCGCCACCATCATCGTGGCTGTCCTGTCACTCGTCAATTTCAGGGTCTTGCGCGACAGCTGGTCCTACTCCAAGGCCGATTTTGCCGCCGTCGCGACCACGATTCTGCTCACGCTGACGGCAGGTGTTGAAACCGGGGTGACGGCGGGTGTCTTGCTGTCGATCGCGCTGCACCTCTACAAATCTTCGCGGCCTCATATCGCCGAAGTTGGCCTTGTTCCCGGCACACAGCATTTCCGCAACATCCTGCGCCATGCGGTGGTGACCGATCCGACGGTGCTGACGATCCGGATCGACGAAAGCCTTTACTTCGCCAATGCCCGCTACCTGGAAGATTACATCGCAGATCGTGTCGCCGCCGACAGCCCGATCCGCAATGTCGTCCTGATGTGTTCTGCGATCAATGAAATTGACCTGAGCGCGCTGGAAAGCCTTGAGGCGATCAACCGCCGACTGACGGCTATGGGGTTAAGGCTGCACTTGTCCGAAGTGAAGGGGCCGGTGATGGACAGGCTCCGCCGATCCCATTTTCTGGACGATCTGGCCGGCAGGGTGTTCCTGTCGCAATACGACGCCTTTCAAGAGTTGAGCCCGGGTGCGCGGGCAGCCTGAATGCAAGCGGAAGACAATGAACTGCACACGACCAAGCCGAGGTGATGTGGGCATTTTTCTTGCGTGGTTCTTGGGTCAAAAGGGGACTTAGCAACAGTATGTGTCAGGGAGCCGTGGCGACCCATTTCTGACGGTTTTTGCATAGCGCGTTCGCAATGGTGACCAGCTTTCTGGCGATGGCGGCAATGATAACCTTGTGCGGCATGCCAGCCTTGCGCAGACGATCTGCGAAGGACCTCAGGTTTGGGTTGTGATGTGCTGCGACTAAGGCCGCCTCGAACATCACGTGCCGCAGGGCACGGCGCCCACCGGCGATCGCGCGCTTCCCACGAAGAGTTCCGCTGTTGTGTGCGACCGGTGTCAATCCAGTGACTGCTGCGGCCAATTCGCCGGTGATGGCGCCGATCCCGGACATTTCTGCGATCAGCATCAAGCTGGCAACAGGGCCGGTCCCAAGAGTGGAGCGGAGGACGACAGCCATCTCTGACAGGTGATCGTCGCTGACGATGGCTCGGGTGATCCGGTCTTCCAGTTCCCCGATGATACCGTCGATCCGTTGCTTCAGTTCGCTGTCGACGTCCTCGAACATCACAGCGGTTCCCAGTTTCTGGTGCGCGCGGATTTGGGCCAGTAGCCGTCTGCGCATTCCGACCAACTGGGCTCGTTTCAATGTCAAAGCTCTGAGAAGGCGCAGCTTTGCGCAAGCGCCATTACCTGTGCGGGTGGCACATGCCGGGCCGCAACACCCTCTGCCTCCAGAATCGCCCAGACCTGCCATTCTTGGCCGCCAGTCGACTCGAAACAGACGACGGCATCTCGGTCCAAGGCAAGATCCGCTCCGGCAGCATGTCCTGCCGGAGCGTTTGGCACGCTGATGCGATGCCCATCGGGGAGGCAATGAATGTCCAGCCAGTCGCGGCTGACATCTATGCCGATAACGCGGCCATGTGACAGGTTGTTCATGCTCTCGTTCAGGCATTCCTTCGGACCGGTGGCAGTCATGCCCTCACTCTGGTGCGCGTTCCTGAAAGGCCGCAATCAACTGCTCGAGACGATGAAGAGAGGCGGTGCCGACAGGCTAAGATGCTTGGTCATGCCACAAGGGTCAGACGTCGCGCACCACCCCGTCACTGACCCTGGCCGGGATCCGTGACGGGGCAAGGTTAGCAGAGCGCAGATACTGAAGGGGCAGGAGCCATTGCCCGCTTGAGGCTGCGCGGCCTGCATAATGCAAGTCCCCGGACTGACGGGGAGAGTGATGAGCAATCTTTTCTGGCTGACCGACGGGCAAATCGAGCGGTTGAAGCCCTTCTTTCCGAGAACCCATGGCAAGCCGCGTGTAGACGATCGACGCGTGCTGAGTTGCATGATTTTCATCAATCGCAATGGCTTGCGCTGGCGTGACGCTTCCCGTGAGCAGGCCCGCCGAAGACTCTCTAGAAACGCTGGAAACAGTGGGGTGACATGGGGGGCTTCACCCGGATGATGGAGGGATTGGCCTCCGAGGGCAGCGAGAAGAAGGTCGTCATGATCAACGCGACCTGCCTGAAGGCGCACCGCTGGGCCTCAAGCCTGCGGGCGAAAGTCTGGAAGGCAAGCAAAAAGTCCGGTGGATTGCTTTCCTGAAAGACAGGGCCCGACGACCAGCGCGGGCATCTGATCTGGCGCACGAAAGGCGGGCTCAATACCAAGTGCATGCCGTCACGGACGGCAGGGGCCACCCACAGAAGTTCTTCATGACCGCAGGGTCGGTCAGCGACTACACTGGTGCCGGCGCCTGGCTGAGCAGTCTGCCCATTGCCGAAGGGCTGATTGCCGACCGGGGTTATCGAACCGGAGAGGGCTGACTGGTTCCGGGAAGCGTTGAAAGACAAGGGGATACGCCCATGCATCCCCGGACGGAAGTCGCGCTGCAAGGTGGTCCGATACGATAAGCGCCGTTACAAGCGACGCAACCGAATCGAGATCAAGTACGGTCGATTGAAGGGCTGGCACAGGATTGCAACCCGTTACGACAGCTGACCGAAAGTCTGCTTCTCCGCCGTCGCCCTCGCCGCAACCATCGTGCTCTGGCTTTTGCGATCAATAGGTCTGGACCCTATGATCATAGATTCCCTTGGGATTTATGGTGCTGCAAGAGAGGATTGAACTCTCGACCTCACCCTTACCAAGGGTGTGCTCTACCACTGAGCTACTGCAGCACTGGGGCGCCTTTTAGCGGGACCACGGGCGAGTGCAAGGGGTTTTCCGCATGGGATGCGGGGTGCTTGAGTGCTGGACGATCCGTGCCGGGGGCATTATCACCCCTGACATGAAAACACCCCGGCAAGACCCGCCCAAGGCATCCGACCGCAACGAACGGCTTAAGGCCGCGCTCAAGGCGAATATCGCCCGGCGCAAGGCGCAGGCCAAGGCGAAGGGGGCCCCGGACAAGGGTAAGGCGACCGGGGACACAGAGGGCGAGTAGCAGGTATGGATTCCATCGTTGTGACGGGCGGAGCGCCGCTGCAGGGCCAGATTCCGATTGCAGGGGCCAAGAATGCCTGTCTGACGCTGATGCCGGCGACGCTTTTGTCCGAAGAACCGCTGACGTTGACCAATGCGCCGCGGCTTTCGGATATCAAGACGATGACGCTGCTTTTGCAGTCGCTCGGGGCCGAGGTTTCGCCCTTGGCGGATGGCAAGGTGCTGGCGATGTCGTCGCACGGGCTGTCGTCGACGACGGCGGATTATGACATTGTGCGCAAGATGCGGGCGTCCAACCTTGTGCTCGGGCCGCTTCTGGCGCGTGAGGGGCAGGCGATTGTCTCGCTTCCCGGGGGCTGTGCGATCGGGGCGCGGCCGATGGATATCCACATCACCGCACTTGAGGCGCTGGGGGCCGAGATCGAGCTGAAGGACGGCTATTTGCATGCGGTCGCCCGTGGCGGGCTCAAGGGCGCGCGGGTGCCGTTGCGGTTTGCCAGCGTGGGCGCGACCGAGAATACGCTGATGGCCGCAACGCTGGCCAAGGGGACGACGATTATCGAGAACGCCGCGCGGGAGCCGGAAATCGTTGATCTGGCGGTCTGCCTAAGGCGGATGGGGGCGCAGATCGAGGGCGAGGGGACATCAACGATCACCATTCAGGGTGTCGACCGGTTGGGCGGCGCCACGCATCAGGTGGTGACGGACCGGATCGAACTGGGCACCTATATGCTGGCCCCCGTGATTGCGGGTGGCGAAGTCGAGTGTCTGGGCGGGCGGATGGAGCTTGTCGGGGCCTTTGCGGCCAAGCTGGACGCCGCCGGGGTCGACGTGACCGAGACAGAGCGCGGGCTGAAGGTGCGGTCGCGTGGCGACAGGCCCCATGCGGTAGATGTTGTGACAGAGCCTTTCCCGGGCTTTCCGACAGACCTGCAGGCGCAGATGATGGCGATGCTCTGCACGGCGGACGGGGTGAGCGTTCTGGAAGAAAAGATCTTTGAGAACCGCTTCATGCACGCGCCGGAACTGATGCGGATGGGGGCGCGGATCGACGTGGCCGGGGGCACGGCGACAGTGACGGGGGTATCGCGGCTCAAGGGTGCGCCGGTGATGGCGACCGACCTGCGGGCCTCTGTGTCGCTGATCCTTGCGGGGCTGGGTGCGACGGGTGAAACGATGGTAAACCGGGTTTATCACCTTGACCGGGGCTATGAGCATGTCGAGGAAAAGCTGCGCGGTGTCGGCGCAAAGATTGAACGAGTTGCGGGTAAATGAGTGAGGATGCACGGTTCGAGGATGGCGACGAACGTCCGCTGCGGCTGAAGGCGCTGGACGCCGAAGATTTGGCCGTCCTGTCGAGCCTTGTGCAGGATGCGGTCTTTCCGGCGGCCGAGATGGTCTGGACCCGCAAACAGCGGCGCTTTGGCATCCTTCTGAACCGGTTTCGCTGGGAAGACGCCGTGCGCGGCAGTGGCCGCGCGCCCGAGCGCGTGCAGTCCGTCCTGGCGATCGAGGATGTGATGCGGGTGCAGACCTCTGGCCTGCCTGTCGGGCAGGCGGATGTGGTGCTATCGCTTTTGTCCGTGACTTTCGAGCCGGGTGAGGACGGGACGGGGCGGGTCGTGATGACGTTGGCCGGCGACGGGGCGATTGCGGTGGATGTCGAGGCGCTTGAGGTTGTGCTGCGGGATGTGACGCGGCCCTATTTGGCTCCGTCGGGCAAGGTGCCTTCGCACGGGTGAGCCTTTGGGGGCGCACGTCCGCGCGACGCGCGACCTCGCTGATTGTGGTGGCGGTCGGCCGCTACTGAGGCCGGCTTCGGTCTGGTGTCCCTGTGGGATCGTCATCCTCGGGCGGGTCTTCGGACGGGATCGCATAGGCGCCCGTCAGCCATTTGGCGAGGTCGATGTCGGCGCAGCGTTTCGAGCAGAAGGGGCGGAATTCGGCCAAGGTCTCTCGTTTGCAGATCGGGCAGGCCATCAGGCGGTTCCGATCAGTCGGGCGAGAGGCGCGCGTTCGCGTTTGCGCTGAAGTTCGAACAGGCCCATCGGCGTCCAGCCGACAAGGCTGGTTTCGATGGGATCGTTGTTGAACGAATTGCGCAGCGACTGTTCGACCTGTTTGCGATGCGCCTTGGACATGGGGGCGAAATCGACCGTGATCTGACCGCCCAGACCGCGCAGACGCAGCGCACGGGGCAGGGATCGTGCGGCGGCGAGGTTGAACTTGAGTGCGGCAGCGGGCGAGGTATCGCCGCCGGTGTTCACATCGACCGCGATCATGGCGCGGGTCGGTTCGACATACATCGTGCCTTCGCCAAGATCCACGAAGGGAGCGCGGAGAGCGGCGATCTGATCCAGCACGCCTTCGCGGGCAAAGCCGCCGGGTTCGGTGACGACGGTCGGAGCCGACCATTCGCGCCATGCGAGGAAGTGGGGGCCGTCGCCTTCGGTCAGCGCCTCTGGCTCGGCCCCGTCTTCGTCGGCCATGACGGCGGTGGCGAGGGCCAGCATTTCGGCAATATCTTCGGCCACTTCGTCTTCGTCCGCGCCATCGCAGCCGGAGCGGAGGATCAGCCCGAAGGGGCCGTCCATTACCTCTTCTGCGATGGTCAGAAGGCGGGCGCGTTCCTCTTCATCCGCGATCTGGCGCGAAATGTTGAGGCCGGGCGCGCCGGGTGTGACGATGGCGTAGCGGCTTTTGAAAAGGACACGGTCGGTGACGGGGACGGCCTTGCCGGGTTCGGCGATGCCCGTGACCTGAACCAGCATCGACTGGCCGGGACGCAAGCCTTTGGCCTGACGCAGGAAAGCCTGACCTTCGGGCAGGCGGAGCATCATGCCGCCCTGACCCTTCATCGGGCGGTCGCAGATCGCGCGGTAGATGGCGCCGGGGCGGGGTGCGTCTTCGTCGTCGATCAGGAGGTCGTCAAGGCGGCCGTCGACCATGAGGGCCGCAGCCTCGCGCCCCTGATGGTGGTCGAGGACGATTGTACGGCCTTTCATGGCGTGGCTCCGTAAACGGGGTATCCGGCGGCGATCAGAAGGCCGGCGGTTTCGGTGAGGGGCAGGCCCACGACAGCAGTGAAGGAGCCGTTTATCCAGGGGATGAAGGCCCCGGCAGGCCCCTGGATGGCATAGCCGCCCGCCTTGCCCTGCCAGTCGCCCGAGGCGAGGTAGGCGTTGATTTCGGGGTTGCCCAGCGGTTTGACCATCACGGTCGTCTGCACGTCGCGTTCCCAGACCCGGTCGCCGCGCTTGACGGTGACGGCGGTTATGACCTTGTGGCGGCGGCCCGAAAGCAGGTGGAGAAAGGTCGCGGCCTGGCCTGCGTCGTCCGGTTTGCCCATGATCCGGCGGCCGAGCGCCACGGTCGTGTCGGCGCAGAGCACGACTTCGCCGTCAGCACAAGGAATGGCCTGGACCTTTTCCCGGGCGATCCTGCGGACATAGTCGCGGGGGAGTTCGGCCTTGCGCGGGGTTTCGTCGATGTCGGGCGGACGGATCGCGAAGGGGGTGATCCCGATCTGCGCCAGCAGTTCCCGCCTGCGCGGTGAGGCTGAACCCAGGATCAGCCGCAGACCCTGATCGGGCGAAAACACCGTCCGACCTTCCGTCACGGGGTCACTTGAAGCGATAATTGATCCGGCCCTTGGTCAGATCGTAGGGGGTCATTTCGACCTGCACCTTATCGCCGGCGAGAACACGGATGCGGTTCTTGCGCATCTTGCCTGCTGTATGCGCGATGATCTCATGGCCGTTTTCCAGCTCGACCCTGAACGTCGCATTAGGCAGGAGTTCCTTCACGATCCCAGGAAATTCGAGCAGTTCTTCCTTGGCCATGTGATCTCCAATACAAAATGGGCGCCTTTCGTCCGCGCCCCGGCGGCTAAATGCGCCTGTACGGGGGGATTTTCAAGCGGGATTCGGCAGGGGCGACGTGGGGTTCATGCGTGCGGGGCACAGTGCGGAGGGGATGCGCGGGCGGGGTTTGCGGCGGGGGCTGCGGGGGGTGTTCAGAAAATGTGGTGTAAGTTGTTGTAAATGATATGTTTTGTGATGCTGTATGGTGTCGGTAATGCGTCGGTATCACGTCGGTATTACGTCGGTATTTTTCGGGCGGTGGGTTAGGGGTTTGTTCAGGATTGCAGTCCGAGGGTGTAGCTGGCGCGGGTTTGCAGGGGGTAAAGGGGGCGGGCGGTGCCTGGGCAGCGGGGGGGTGCGGTGCGCAGGATGCGCACCCTACGCAGGATGTCGGACGGTGCGTGCGAGCGCACACCCTGCGATGGACGGACCAAGGCCATCGCCTTGGTCACACGAAAACTGGGGCGCTTTCAGGCCGGACGCGGGGCTCGTGGTCACGGTTGGGCGAGAGGGGGGCGGTGCCTCGACGGGAGGTCCCGCTGATCCCGCTCAATCATGGGTTTCACCCACCCTACGGATCGGTGCGGGGTGGTCCCCAACGGGTGGTGAGGCGGGCGATGATCATGTCGCGGGTCTTGCGGTAGCTGTCGAGCCGCGCCTCGCGGCCTTCACCAAGGCCGGTGGGGTCGAGGATGGGCCAGTATTCGACCGTCAGGTGGTAGAACCGGGTGAGGTCAAGCGCACGGCGCTGGCTGGCGGGCGACAGGGCGAGGATCAGGTCGAAGGAGGAGAGGTCATCGCCCCATTGCTCCATTTCGTCAAAGGACCGCGAGCGGTGGCGCGACAGTTCCACGCCGATTTCACGGCAGACGGCGATGGCGAAACCGTCGATCTCCATGTCGTCCTTCACGCCGACCGACTGAATATAGCAGTCGGTGCCGTAGAACTTTTTCATGATGCCTTCGGCCATGGGCGAACGGACGGCGTTGTGGTCGCAGCAAAAGAGGACCGACTGCGGCAGGGGCTCGAACTCTGGCGTGTCGGCCAAGGATCAGCCCCCGAAATGCAGGACGCAGATGAGGGTAAAGAGGCGGCGGGCGGTCGGTGTGTCGACCACGGCCTTGCCGTCGAGCCGGTCTTGCAGCACGCGGGCCCCTTCGTTGTGGATGCCGCGGCGGGCCATGTCGATGGTTTCGATCAGGCTGGGCGGCTGGGATTTGACGGCGGAGAAGTAGCTTTCGCAGATCTGGAAGTAGTCCTTGACCACCTGACGGAAGGGGCCGAGCGAGAGGTGGAACTGCGCCGCCGGTTCGCCCGATTCGGTTGTGATGTCAAAGACAAGCCGACGGTCGCGGATCGACAGGCCCAGCGCATAGGGGCCTTCGGGCATGGCGCGCCCGTCGCGCGGGGGCAGGGTGAAGCTGTTGTCTTCAAGCAGGTCGAAGATGGCGACCTTGCGCTCCTGTTCGATCTCGGGCGTGGGGGGCGGCAGGCCCGCGTCGTCGATATGGATGTGGCTGAGGCGGGTCATGGGGTCAGCCACGGTTCAGCCGGTCGAGCCGGGCCTGGACGGAGAGGCCGTGGGCCTGCAGGCTTTCGGAAGTAGCAAGGCGGACGGCGGCGGGGCCGATAGCCGACAACGCGCCGGGGGTCATGCGGGCGAGGGTGGTGCGCTTGACGAAATCCATGACCGACAATCCGC
>JBGSWJ010000287.1:0-5454 GCA_041752495.1 Rhodobacterales bacterium | reverse complement strand
CTACCCCCTGCGTCAAGGCCCGCGACAGCCGCCCCCCCTGCTGCTCCACATGGGCCATCAGGTCCAGCCGCACGGGCACCGCCAGTTCTGCTGCCGCAGTCGGCGTCGGTGCCCGCACGTCAGACACATAGTCGATCAACGTTGTATCCGTCTCGTGCCCCACCGCCGAAATCAGCGGGATGGCCGAAGCCGCCGCCGCACGGGCCACGATCTCTTCGTTGAAACCCCATAGGTCTTCGATCGATCCACCGCCCCGGGCCACGATCAAAAGGTCCGGGCGCGGGATGGCCCCGCCGGGGGCCAAGGCATTGAACCCCGCAATGGCGCGCGCCACTTCGGGCGCGCACGCGGCCCCCTGCACGGCCACCGGCCAGACCAGCACCCGACGGGGAAAACGGTCACGCAGTCGATGCAGGATATCACGGATCACCGCCCCCGAAGGCGAGGTGATGACCCCGATCACCTCGGGGAGATAAGGCAACGGCTTTTTCCGGGCCGGATCGAACAGCCCCTCGGCGGCCAGCTTTTCCTTGCGCTTCTCCAACATGGCCATCAGCGCGCCCACCCCTGCAGGGGCCACATCCTCGATGATCATCTGATACTTGGACTGCCCCGGAAAGGTGGTCAGCCGCCCTGTTGCGACCACTTCCATCCCTTCTTCGGGCCGGACCTGCAACCGCGCCGCCTGCCCTTTCCAGATGATTGCGGCCAGCACCGACCGGTCATCCTTGAGATCAAGATAAAGATGCCCCGAAGCCGGGCGAGAGACACGGCCGACCTCACCCCGGACCCGCACCAGACCGAACTCCCCCTCGATCACCCGCTTGATCGCACCGGAAAGGTCCGAAACGCTGAACTCGGGAAGGTTTCCCTGTGGGGCGGGGTCTTCAAAAAGGTCCATCGTCTTTCCTTGTGCAGCCTTGCCGCTGACCCTAGAACGCCGCAACGGATTGGCCAAGCGGGAGACGGCGCATGAACATCCTCATCCTTGGTTCGGGCGGGCGGGAACATGCACTGGCCTGGGCGGTCAAGCAGAACCCCAAGTGCGACAGGCTGATCGTCGCGCCCGG
Organism: Rhodobacterales bacterium; assembly: GCA_041752495.1. Lineage (GTDB taxonomy): Bacteria > Pseudomonadota > Alphaproteobacteria > Rhodobacterales > Rhodobacteraceae > JAPLPE01. The sequence goes on along the minus strand of JBGSWJ010000287.1, from coordinate 4,384 downwards.
CAATGCCGGGATCGCCGGGTTGGCCGATTGCGCCAGCCTCGACATTCTGGACGGCGACGCCGTGACCGTCTTTGCGACCGAGAACGCGATTGACCTGATCATCATCGGACCCGAGGCCCCTCTGGCCGCCGGCGTCGCCGACCGCCTGCGGGCTGCTGGGCTCTCAGTCTTCGGGCCGTCGCAGGTGGCGGCACGGCTTGAATGGTCAAAGGGCTTTACCAAGGAAATCTGCGCAGCATGCGGCGCTCCGACCGCCGCCTGGGCGCGGTTCAACGATGCGGCCGCCGCGCGCGCTTATGTGAAGGCAAAGGGCGCCCCCATCGTGATCAAGGCCGACGGTCTTGCCGCCGGCAAAGGCGTCATCGTTGCCTTCACCCTGCCCGAGGCATTGGCCGCCATTGACGACATGTTCGACGGCGAATTCGGCACTGCCGGGGCCGAGGTCGTCATCGAAGAATTCATGGACGGCGAAGAAGCTTCTTTCTTCGTTCTCTGCGACGGCCAGACCGCTGTTCCCATGGGCACCGCGCAGGATCACAAAAGGGTCGGCGACGGTGATACGGGCCCGAACACCGGGGGGATGGGCGCCTACTCCCCCGCGCCGGTGATGACGCAGGCAGTCATCGACAAGGCGATGTCAGAAATCATCCGACCGACGCTGGCCGAAATGGAACGGCGCGGCATGCCGTACCAAGGGGTCCTGTTTGCCGGCCTGATGATCAGGGACGGCCAACCCCGCCTGGTGGAATACAACTGCCGGTTCGGCGACCCGGAAACCCAGGTTCTGATGATGCGCCTTGGGGCGCAGGCGCTCGACCTCATGCAGGCAACAGCCGAAGGCAGGCTCGACACTATATCGGCCCATTGGGCAGACGACCATGCGCTTACCGTGGTTATGGCAGCCAAGGGCTATCCCGGCCCCTATGCCAAAGGGTTGGCGATCCACGGACTCGAGTCGCTGTCAGAGGATTCCTGGCAGATCGTCTTCCACTCTGGCACCGCCTCCCGCGATGGGACGATCGTTTCAAACGGTGGCCGCGTCCTTTCCGCGACAGGCCGCGGCAAGACTTTGCGCGAAGCCCGTGATCGGGCCTATCAGATGGTGGATGCCATTGATTGGCCTGAGGGATTCTCCCGCAATGACATCGGCTGGCGCGCGCTTTAGGCCAGTTTCGCAGTCATCCGACAGCTGGCAGGACCAGCGCAGGGAATGCTGCATTGGGTTCACGACAAGCGATGCGGAACTGAGTCGCAGGTGAGATGGGGATTGGAGGCGAGTACCGGAATCGAACCGGTCTTCACGGATTTGCAATCCGCAGGAATATATATTTATTTCAATATATTGGGTGAAGAAAGGTATCACGACAAAGCGAAAACGAAGCGCGAACCTGATACCCACATCGTCAATGCCCTGCATCGGGGTCTGCGGCACCGTAGTAGCGGCCGCCCCGTCACCTTGACCAGAGTCTAGGAGGCCGGCATGGGCAGAGACAAGAAGAACGAGCGGGCAACAGAGCACTTTGCGAAACTCACGCGCAATACCATGGAAACGTGTGCATGGCGCGCGCTCTCGACGACGGCGCAAGCACTGTACCCTTGGCTCTTGTTGGAGTGGCGCGGGCCGAAGGCCAACAATAACAGCAAGATCAGTCTCAGCGTAAGGCAAGCTGCTGAACGACTTGGTGTGGGCCTCGATACTGCAAACAGGGCTTTCCAAGACCTTCAGGCCAAAGGCTTCCTGGTTATCACCGAGTTCGGAACCCTTGGGTGCACGGGCGCGGCGAAGGCGCATCGCTATGAAATCACAGAACTGCCTCTACCCTATGGTGAAGCGCACGGGGGGCGAAGACTATTTCAGGCCTGGTCCGGCAAGGACTTCCGGGTGCAAAAGATGCCCGCAAACAACCCCAAGGGAGCCAACGGAAAAAAAACTCAACAGGAAAATCAGGACGGCGCAGTCACGAAAATAGTGACGTTTCGACAGACGCAGTCATGAATGACATGACTATCATTCATAAAATGCGTGACGATTCAGGCCGGCTCGCGCCCTTTGCAGTCCCGAAAATCATGACATCCTTAATATACCATCTATCCCCATCTTCACGTTCGCGACCGGATCCGATGATCGAAACGGAAATCTACGTCGTGATCTAGGTCATCTCGAAACCGCGAGACCTAAACAATAGGAGCTACTCATGACCAAAAAGATACAACCGCCCGCTCTCCCGACAGACGAGATCGCGTCCTTCCATGATAGATGCGCGCTCATTAGTTCTCTTCACCACCTTGAGCCTCTTGGTGGCCCTTGGACGGAATTTCATATCTTGAGGGTGACATGGGCTGGCGGGGCAAAAGGATGTCCAAAGCTGGGCTCGTGAATATTTTCGTGCGCGACTGTATCTTGGATGTCGGCGGGGGGGACGGGCCGCTCCAATTCTCCTTTGATAGTGAAAGCGAGGCAATGGAGCTTCATTGGAAGCATGTCGTGGCGGTCGTCGAAGCGATCCGGGCCTATGAAAAAGCATTTGAAACCTGAGTGGGCCTAACTTCAGAGTCGCGGTTTTGCTCTTCACCAAAGACCTTTGGTCGATGTCCAAACCCGGAACGGATCCTCCATCAACGCCACCGCCAAGCCGAAGGCGCGGCAGGACCACGTCCGCACTCCTGAACAGCGGAGGGTCGAGAAGGTCCGCCACCAGAACTTCAGGGACGCCACGGTGTTCGCGTTCAGGATGGGCTGGCCGCTCACCTTCGCCATCACCGTCTCGTGGGCGGCACTGGTCGAGACGGGTGAACACAATGAGGGCCACTGCCTGGGCCGTGGCGAACGGCATCGAGACGCTCACCTGAGGTCTGAACTCTCAAGGTGCCGGCCGTCGAGCACGACACCCGCGCCGTTCGTTGCCATCTGGGGCAGGGATGTCGGATCTCGGCTGGGGGGCTCATACCCACCTTGCGATCTACTGGCCCGATTGGAAGCACTCCCACGTGCTCAAGTTAGTCGCCTTGCTGGAACGCCTCACGGGTAGCCGTGCGGCCTTCGTGAACCCCGCTTACCAAGAGAACGAAGTTGCGCGATCCACTTGCGGAGGCTGGGAGGTTAAGACGATAGGCCGCGAACACCGCCATCCCGGGACAGGAACGAAACCGGGTCAGATCAATTATGACCAGGGTGGTGACGCGCTAGGTTGGGTCGACTACATCGTGGACCAGTCCAGCAAGCATCTTTGGCCCCCGAAGATTATGGGCAAGGCCTTTGGCATCTCTGAGTCGATCGGACCAAAGGCACGTGCCGCTCATGGTTTTCGGACCGCGGATCAGGCAAGGTCAGACTTCACGGGCTCTGCCTGAGAACTGAACGCGGGCGTGAGCCTACTTACCTTCGACCGTTCCGGGTTCCTGGCACCCAAGATGACTCTCTGGTCAGCCATGCCTAACCCGGAACGACGCTCGATTCTGGTTCGCGACTGTGTTGTTGTGGTTCGAGGGGGACGAGGTGACGTCCATCGTCGGCGTGACCCATTCTTGAGCCGAGGGCGGCCCTTCCGTGTCTAGAGCGGCACGACGGCCAACCTCTGATCGTGTCGCACCACGCGCCAACGCAACAAAGGGCGGAAAGCGGTCGTTCGTTGCAAATGTAGTGAGGGTCCGAATTGGGACTCAACTGAGGATGTTTACTAAGTCCAACCACTCCCACTCCGACCCTGCGCGACAGCGGCGTGAGGTTCCAAGCGTTCGTCATTCCGAAGGCCTATGGATCGACAGTGGCATCATGGCGTTGGTGGCACAAGCCAAGCGGGACACGATCTCGCCGAGGTCCAAGCAAACCTTTGCGTCAGCCAAGGGTGCATTGTGACGCTTGGAGAATCCAATGGGGTGGAGGGCTTGGGGAAGGAAGATGTGGCGCCGAGGGTGCACCGCTGATCAAACGGATCCCCCCAGCGCGAGATGGAGATCGACGCGGTTGATCAGGATCCCCGTTGTCGCCTCGATCACCTGTTGCTGGGCGGCTTCTAGGCGTTCTTCCATTTGCAGCAGGTTCTGCATGTTGATCACGCCGGCGATGAACTTGTCCTTCGCCAGTTTGACCGCGCTGGTCATGCTTTCCGCCTCGTCCTGCAGGTTGCCGAGGCGCTGGCGGAAATAGCTTTCGTTGGCCAGCGCCGTCTCCACCTCACGGAACGCCGACAGCATGGCCTGGCCGTAAGAGGCAACGGCCTCGCGCTGGCCGGCCGTTGCGGCGGCAATGCCCGCATTCAGGGCGCCACCTTCGAAGACCGGCTGAAGAAGGCCTGCGCCGAACTGCAGATAGTCGGGCGACAGGCCGAGGACCGCCAGCAAGGGGTCATTCAGCCGCCCACCGCGCCCCAGAAGGTTGAACGAC
>JBGSWJ010000286.1:0-7822 GCA_041752495.1 Rhodobacterales bacterium | reverse complement strand
GTGGCCGAGGAACAGAAGCCCGTCAAACCGTCGCGGAGCCGCAAGCCCAAGGCTGCACCTGTGGCCGAGGACGCGCCGGTTGCCGTCGCGGACGTGGTCGAGGTCGTGGCAGAAGCCACCCCCGAACCCGCGCCTGTGGTGGAAGAGGTTGTGGCCCCGGTCGTCGAAGTGCCTGTGGTCGAAGCGCCCGCCGCGCCCAAGGAACCGGAACCCGAAAAGCCGCGCCGCAAGGGTTGGTGGAACCTCGGCAAGGGTTGATACCGGAACACGAGAAACAGGGGGCCGGTCAGTACTAACTGACCGGCCCTTTTCTATGCCCTCCGGCGGATCAGATAGGTCTGGAACCCGTCGCCTTCGGTCATGCCCAGAAAGTCGTGGCCTGTCTGCGCACAGAAATGTGGGATGTCGATGATCGCCATGGCGTCGTCGGCCTGCAGGCGCAGGACCGCCCCTGACGGAAGCGCCAGAAGCGCCTTGCGGGCCTTGAGGACGGGCAGGGGGCAGATGAGCCCGCGCGCGTCGATTTCCCTGTCTGGCGTCATCAGCTACGCGGAATGTCAAAACCCGGCGCGGCGAGTTCGAAGCCGGAAAACTGGAAGCCGGGGCTGACGGTGCAGCCGACCAAAGTCCACTCACCTGTGGAACGGGCCGCCTGCCAGTGATGCGGCGGGACGATCAGTTGCGGTTCGGCCCCTGCCGCGATGTCGGGGCCCAGCACTAGGTCGCGCGCGGGGCCGGCTTCTATTTCAGCCAGTGATAGGGTCAGTGGCGCGCCCGCATACCAGTGCCAGATTTCGGTGGCATCCACGCGGTGCCAGTGGCTTGTCTCGCCCGCCTTCAGCAGAAAATAGATGCAGGTCCCCGAGGGGCGCGGGCCGTTGTCCGCGACCCATGTCTGGCGATACCAGCCGCCTTCGGGATGCGGGGCGAGGTTCAGGCGGGCGATGAGGGCGTCGGCTTCGTCGGTCAATCGTCATTTCCTGCGGGGTCAGCAGCTGCGGCAAGGGCCTGCAGGTGCAGAACCTTCATCAGCCGGTGTACAATGGGATAAAGCACGATCGCCGTCAGCGCAGGATAGACCGCACCGCCAAGGATCGCATAGGCGCTGGCAAACAGCTTGGCCCCGTCTGTGGGCATCTGGCTGACCGGCCCCATGCCAGCCAGAATCATGCTCGCGTTCAGCAGGCTGTCGATCCAGCCAAGCCCCACGATTTGATGGTAGCCGATCACGCCGATCCCCAGAAACAGCGTCAGCAGGCCCACGGCAAAGGCGATGAACCGGAGGAGATACCAGCGGAACTCGGCCGGGGTGTGAAGGGTGATGGGGGGCTGGCGGTTCTGGTTCAAGGCGTCACCTGTCTGCCGGAGGAGCGAGCCGAAGGCCCGGGGCGGGATCATCTCCCGCCCGGGCTTTACATCACTTGAGGATGGAACGCCCCGCGAACTCGGCCGACGCGCCCAGTATTTCCTCGATCCGGATCAGCTGGTTATATTTAGCCAGACGGTCGGAACGCGACAGCGACCCGGTCTTGATCTGGCCGCAGTTGGTCGCAACGGCGAGGTCCGCGATGGTCGAATCCTCGGTTTCGCCCGACCGGTGGGACATGACGCAGGTATAGCGGGCGCGGTGCGCCATCTCGACCGCTTTGAGCGTTTCCGTGAGCGAGCCGATCTGGTTCACCTTGACGAGGAGCGAGTTCGCGGTTCCGGTCTTGATCCCTTCGGCCAGACGGGTGGGGTTGGTGACGAACAGGTCATCGCCCACAAGCTGGATCTTGTCGCCCAGCGCATCGGTCAGGGCCTTCCAGCCGGCCCAGTCGTCTTCGGACATGCCGTCTTCGATCGAGATGATGGGATAGTCGCGGACCAACCCTTCAAGGAAGGCCACGTTTTCGGCGGATGACAGGGAAAGGCCTTCGCCCTTCATCTCGTACTTGCCGCCCTTGTAGTATTCGGTCGCGGCGCAATCGAGCGCAAGGTAGATGTCCTTGCCGGGCTTGTAGCCTGCCTTGTCGATGGCCTTGAGGATGAAATCCAAAGCTGCCCGCGCCGAGGAGAGGTTGGGGGCAAAGCCGCCTTCGTCGCCGATCCCGGTGGCGAGGCCTGCGTCATGCAGTTCCTTCTTGAGCGTGTGGAACACTTCGGACCCCATGCGCACGGCTTCGCGGATGTTGGTCGCCGCGACTGGCATGATCATGAATTCCTGAATGTCGATCGGGTTGTCGGCATGTTCGCCGCCGTTGATGATGTTCATCATCGGAACCGGCAAGACGCGGGCCGAGGTGCCACCGACATAACGGTAGAGCGGCTGGCCGGTGTAGTCGGCGGCTGCCTTGGCGACCGCAAGCGACACGCCAAGGATGGCGTTGGCACCGAGGCGGCCTTTGTTGGGTGTCCCGTCGAGTTCGATCATCAGGCTGTCGATATCAACCTGTTCGGTCGCATCCATGCCCATGACGGCTTCGGCAATTTCACCGTTCACGGCAGCGACGGCCTCGAGCACGCCTTTGCCCTTGTAGCGGGATTTGTCGCCGTCCCGCTTCTCCACGGCCTCATAAGCGCCGGTCGATGCGCCCGAGGGGACGGCGGCGCGGCCCATCGTGCCGTCTTCGAGGATCACGTCCACTTCGACCGTGGGGTTGCCCCGGCTGTCGAGGATTTCGCGGGCGTGGATATCGATGATGGTGCTCATGTGGCTATGCCTTCCGGGTAGGGGTTGGGTTGGCGTCCCTATACAGGCCCTGCTGCCGCAAGGGAAGCACGCCGCGCCTGCCGGTTGAGCCGCGCTTCACGGAGCAGTGTGTATAGGCCCGAGGCGGTCAGAAGTATCAGACCAAGGATCATCCAGCCGTCGATGCTTTCGTCCAGAACAAAGACCCCCAGCGCCAGCGCAAAGATCAGACGGGAATAGCGGAAGGGCACGACGAGCGACGCTTCGCCGATCCGCAGGGCAAGGGTGAGCGTATAATAGAACGTGATCCCGAGCACCTGGGCACAGAGAAAGAGGATCCAGTCATTGCTGGTCAAGGTCACTGCGGGTTGACCCATGACTGCAAAGACGACGCCACCCGCGATGATGGACAGGGCATAACCCCAGAAAGTGAGTTGCAACGTTGACAGCCGGGTTGAGGTGGCACGGGTCGCGAGGTCGCGTGCCGCCAGCGCGATGACGGCCAGCACCGCGAGCCAGACCGCCGGGTTGAACCCTTCGGTCCCCGGTCGAAGAACAAGGCTGACACCCGCAAGCCCCACGGCGATGGCTGTCCAGCGCCTCCATCCCACCTTTTCACCAAGAAAGAGCGCCGCCCCGATGGTGACAAGAAGCGGGGCCATTTGCAGGATCGAGGAGGCAAGCGACAACGGGATAAGCGTCAGCGCCGTGATGCCCAACATGGTCGAGATCATCTCTCCGGCGCTGCGGAGCGCAAAGGGCCCTGACCAGAGCGCGTCGGACCAGAGCGACTTGCGCAAAGCCAGAGAGATCAGCGCAAAGAACAGCGCCCCACCGATGCCCAACATGAACAGGATCTGGCCCGCAGGTACAGTTGTTGCGAGGATCTTGATGAGCAGATCCTCGACCGAGAAACCGGCCATCGTGATGACCATGAGAAGGCTGGCGCGGAAATTGTCTGACATGTCCCCCTTGTTCCCGAGGCGGCGGGGGGTTTCCAGATGGAATCGGCGGAATCTGTGAATCGGCAGGGAAGTTGCGGTATCAGCGACGGAACAGGGCCGATGGTGCGTATCAGACGGGACCGCCTGAAAGGGGGCGCCTGCAAGAAAGGACCGCAGACAATGGCAGAACAGGATGACCACAAGGACGATCACGACGGCGGGCTGACCGCAGACTTGTCGCGGATGATGACGCGGCGGGTCGTTACTTTCCTTGGCCTCGCCGGGGCGGGGGCTGTTGGCTATGTCGCCCTGCGCGGCGTGCCGGGGCAGGCCGAGGCGAACCTGACCGGCACAGGTGCCGATGGCGCGACTTGCATCAAGTCGCCCGGCGAAACCAGCGGTCCCTATCCCGGCGACGGGACAAACAGCATCGACGGGCAGACCGTGAACGTGCTGCAGGAAAGCGGCATCCTGCGCGAAGATATCCGCTCGTCCTTTGGTGACATGGCGGGCGATGCGGACGGGGTGCCGGTCGATCTGGTGCTGACAGTCGTCGATGTGGGCAGCGGTTGCGCGCCGCTGGCCGGAAGGGCGGTCTATCTGTGGCATTGCGATGTGGCGGGGCACTATTCGCTTTATGATCTGACGGGGCAGAACTACCTGCGCGGGGTCGGTGTGACGGATGCGAACGGGCAGGTACGGTTCACCACGATCTTCCCAGGCTGCTATGCCGGGCGCTGGCCGCACATGCATTTCGAGGTGTTCGACAGTCTGGATGCCGCCACGACCGGCCGCGCTTCGCGCCTGATTTCCCAATTCGCGATGCCCGAGGATATGTGCCGGGCCGTCTATGAGGGCGATGCCCGCTATGGGCAAAGCGTCGCCAATCTGGCGCGGTCGAACCTGTCGCGTGATATGGTCTTTGGTGACAACACGGCAGAACAACTGGCGGGTCAGACCCTGTCGCTGACGGGCAGCGTGGCGGCAGGCTTTGCGGCGACGGGTTCGATCGGGGTGGCGCTTTAGCGCCCGGCTTTCAGGCCCGGAACCCTGACCCAGCTTCCGCCAAGGGGGCGGATGATTGCGCCGCTGCCGATCTTGAACCGGGCAAGGCCGGGATTGGCGTCAGTATCGACGGTGCCAAGGTCAAGCCGGACGTGCCCCCGGTCAGCGAGCCAGCCAGCCGCGCGGGCAAGCAGAAGCTGATGGGCCGCCATCGCGCGGCCCTGCGGCCCTGACCAGCCGATATAGTAGGTGGCGGTCAGGCCGTGGCAGAGCATGAGCATCGCGGCGACGGGGCTGTTGTTCTGCCGGGCGGTGAAGACGATCGCCTGACCCGGGTGGTTCTGCGCAAAGGCGCGGGTGAAATCGAGCGGCAGGCTGCGATAGCGGCGGGTGGTCCGTTGCGCGGACTCGGCTTCCAACAGCCAGCCGTGCTGCCTTGGGTCGAAGGTATCAGCATCGACCGTCAGCCCTGCTTGTTCAGCCTTTCGCAAGGCGTTGCGCCAGTTCGGGAAGCATGATTTCAGCCGTTGGTCGCAGGGCAACACGAGGTCAAGTTCCGCTACATGGGCCGGGGTCAGGATCTGGCGATACCCGGACAAACGCATATCCGGGACGGGTGCGTCAGGTTCAACGAGCGCGAGACCCAAGTGACGCAAGGCCCCTGTCCGGGCCTGCACGGTGGCGTCAGGGCACCAGACCGGGCCACGGGTCACCATTGTCACCGGCACGCCGAGAAAGCGGCGGCGGACCACGACCAGATAGGCGATGGGGATGCCGCCTTGGGACACCGTGAGGGCGCGGGCATCCTGATCCAATGCGATCAAGCTGCGGGCAAAGCAGGGATGTGCCTGAAGGGGCAAGGGGATGCCGGGTTCCCTAGATGTGGCCGTGATCTGCATCTCTGTCGTTAAGACAGCGGAAACCTAAAGTGCCGTTAATGTCGGGATAGAGAAACGCGGATCAGTGGCGGGCGTGCGCGCCCGCGGCGTACGGCTTACGCCCCTGGGGGCGGCGATTGTGGCTTTGGTGATCGCGGTCCCGGCAGGGACCGCGATCGGGATCGTGGTATGGCTTATTCAGTCGGCCAATTGAACCAACGCGTGCCGCTTCTTTCCGGCTGACAGTTTGAGCGGCGCGGCAAGGGCGGCGCGGTCGATCATCAGGCCTGCGTCGGTCAGCGCGGCATCGTTCAGACGTGCGCCATTGTCTGCGATCAGCCGCTTGGCCTCTTTCCCGGTGGCCGCAAGGCCCGCCTTGACGATAAGCTGCACGATGGAAATGCCGTCGCCCAGTTCGGCGGGTGTCAGGGTGAGCGTGGGGAGGTCGTCACCGACGCCGCCTTTTTCAAACACCTCGCGTGCGGTTGCCTCGGCGGCAGAGGCCGCGTCAGCGCCGTGCAGAAGGCCCGTGACCTCATTGGCCAGAATGATCTTGGCCGCGTTGATCTCGGACCCGCCAAGGGCACCCAGACGGTCACATTCCGCCACCGGAAGCTCGGTGTAGAGCTTCAGGAAGCGGCCCACGTCGGCATCGGTCGTGTTGCGCCAGAACTGCCAGAATTCGTAGGGTGACAGCATGTCACCATTCAGCCAGACCGCCCCGCCCTGGGATTTGCCCATCTTGCGGCCGTCCGACGTGGTCAGAAGCGGCGTGGTCAGGCCAAAGATTTCGTGGTCCAGCACGCGGCGGGTCAGGTCGATCCCGTTGACGATATTGCCCCACTGATCCGATCCGCCCATCTGCAAAAGACAGCCATAGCGGCGGTTCAGTTCAAGGAAATCATAGGCTTGCAGGATCATATAGTTGAATTCGAGGAAAGACAGGGATTGTTCCCGGTCGAGCCGCGACTTCACGCTTTCAAAAGACAGCATCCGGTTGACCGAAAAATGCCTCCCGATATCGCGCAGAAAATCAAGGTAGTTGAGCTGATCCAGCCATTCCGCGTTGTTGAGCATGAGCGCATCGGTCGGCGCATCGCCGTAGGAGAGGTAGCGGGCGAACACCTGCTTCATCCCGGCGATATTGTCGTCGATCTGCTGCGCGGACAGAAGCGGGCGTTCCTCTGCCCGGAAGGACGGGTCGCCGACCTTGGTCGTGCCGCCACCCATCAGCGTGATGGGCTTGCCGCCGGTCTTTTGCAGCCAGCGCAACAGCATCACGTTGAGAAGGTGGCCCACATGGAGGGATTTCGCCGTCGCGTCATAGCCGATATAGGCTGGGACGACACCCCGGATCAGGGCTTCGTCAAGGGCCTGATAATCCGTGCAATCCGCAAGAAAGCCGCGTTCCATCACGGTGGCCATGAAGTCGGATTTGGGATGGTAAGTCATCGGAGTGTCCAGTCTGATCGGGCGGGTGGCGTGGTGGCGCACTCTATATTGCGGCAAGGGGCCAAGGGAAAGCGGATGTTGAAGACGGGACGTATGCGGGTTCTGGGGGCCATGTCAGGCACGTCGCTGGACGGTGTCGATGCGGCGGTGATCGAGACGGACGGGGACCGTGTGTTCGGCTTTGGCCCGGTGGCCTATCGCGCGTATGGGGCTGATGAACAGGCGGTGTTGCGGGCGGCCCTGGGCCGATGGGAGGGACCGGAGGTCGAGGCGGCGGCAAAGGTCGTGCTGGAGGCGCATCGGGAGGTTCTGGCGGGGTTCGACAGCGTCGATCTGATAGGGTTTCACGGCCAGACACTGGCGCACGACCCGCGAGGCCGGGGAACGTTGCAGGTGGGTGACGGCGCGGCGCTTGCCCGAGCATTGCGGCGGCCCGTCGTGTGGGATTTCCGGTCTTCGGACGTGCGGCTTGGCGGCGAAGGTGCGCCGCTCGCGCCGTTCTACCACTTTGCGCTGGCGCGGATGATGGGCGCGGTGGCCCCTGTCGCCTTTCTGAACATGGGCGGCGTGGGGAACCTGACCTGGATCGATCCGTCCAAGGAAAAGCCCGAGGCCGAGGGCGCCCTGCTTGCGTTTGATACGGGGCCTGCCAATGCGCCGGTCAACGATCTGGTCCACCGGCGGCGCGGCTGGACACATGACGCGGGCGGCGCATTGGCGGCAGAGGGCGAGGTTGCGCCGGAAGTGGTCGAACAGTTCCTAACGCATCCCTATTTCCTGCGGATGCCGCCCAAGTCGCTGGACCGGGATGCCTTTACCGGCCTGTCCGGGGCTGTGGCGGGGTTGTCGGATGCCGATGCGGCGGCGACGCT
>JBGSWJ010000285.1:0-10955 GCA_041752495.1 Rhodobacterales bacterium | reverse complement strand
GCCGGATGACCGTGTGGCGCGCCTTCTGGCTCTGCGCCCCGCCGCGCGGGATGCGGTGGCGGTGGAACCCGTCCTTGTCCACACCGATATCGGGGCGACAAACCTGATCGGCACAGGCGATGACCTGCGGCTGATCGACTGGCAATGCCCCGCGGTCGGGGACGAGGCCGAAGATGTGGCAAGCTTCCTGTCCCCCGCCTTCCAGATCCTGAACCTGCGGGCCCCTCTGACTGCTGCTGACCGGGCCGCTTTCCTTGCCGCGCTTGACGACGCCGTGGTCGCGGCCCGGTTGCATGTGATGGAACCTGTCTATGCCTGGCGCATGGCGGCTTATTGCTGCCGCCGGATCGAAACCGCACCCGAAGCCGAGGTGCGCGAACGCTATGCCCGGGCTGCCGCGGCTGAATGTGAAAGGCTGCAAGAATGGCAGGCATGAAGATCGACCTCTCGCTCCATTCCTTCAGCCTTTGGCACCACTTCCGCCATGTGCCAGATTTCGGGGCGATTGCCTTTGCCGAGCTATGCCGTGATCTGGGGTTTACGGGCATCAACCTGTCCCTGAACGATGCCCGGTTCCGCCATCTGGGTGGCACCGAGGCCTGGCGTATCCGGGAATTCCGGAACTGGATTGAAAAGGCTGGGATGAGCCTTGAGGTCGACACCTCGGGCACCAGCCCCGCGCATATGGCGCAAATGATCCATGTTGCCGCCGATCTGGGGGCCACGTCGCTGCGAACCTACACCCGCCACAGCGGCATGCCCGAAGAGATGATGGCCGCGACCAAAGCTGATCTGGCAGCCGTCATGGATGTGGCAACCGCTCGGGGCGTGACCGTCGTGCTGGAAAATCATGAGGATTTCAGGGGGCCGGAACTGGCCGCCATTGTGCGGTCGGTGGATCATCCCCGCCTCAGGATCCTTTACGACTACGGCAATTCGCAGATGGTTCTTGAAGATCCGGAAGCCGCCCTCGACGCCGTCCTGCCCCTTGTCGCCTCGGTCCATGTCAAGGATCACGTGATGCTCCGGGCCGAAGATGCCGGGAGGCTGACCGTTGCGGGCGTCCCGATGGGTGAAGGTTTCCTGCCCATCCGCGCGATCACCGCGCGTCTTTTAGGGTCTGGTCTGCGGCGGTTCTGTTTCGAAAACGTCTGGGCCTATACCGCCCCGATCCGCGTCGGGCGCCGACCCTTGGGCGGCGTCGTTCTGGGGCATGGGGCCTTCCGTTACCTCGACCCGCCCTTCGATCCGGCGCGTGTGGTGCCCGATCAGGGGGCTTTGACGGGGGCCGACCTCGTGCGGCTTGAACGGGCCGCACTTGACCGGGGCCTCGCCTGGTTCCGGGCGGAACTTGCGGCGCTTGACGTCACTGTCGCGCCGGCTGGTCATGCGGTTGCCTGACGGCAACGGATTGGGCGACAAAACCAAAGGAATCCAAGCCAAGGGCACACGTTGACACCCCCTGACCGCGCAGTAATGTCCGGTCAGCCTCTCAGTCCCCGTGGCGTTGCCGCCATATCACAGGCGCGTCGAGAACTTGGGTTGAGAGACCGGCAGGCCGATCAACGGCCTGCACAACCGGCGAGGGGAGACGCCGGTTCCAGGGAGGGGACATGACGGTTGAAACGGTTCTGGCGGCAGGCGATGTGGTGGGTGAAAGCATCGTCTGGGATGACCGGCGCGGCGCGCTGATCTGGGTCGATATCGGCGGGCGGCGCATTCAGCGACTTGTGCCCGCCACCGGCGAACACACGATCTGGCCCGTGGGCTTCTTTCCCACCTCCATCGGTTTGCGGACGGATGGCGGGGCGATTGTCGGGCGCACGCAGGATGTCACGCTCTGGGAATTTGGCGGGGAATTCCGCGTCCTTGCGATCCCCGAACCGGGGCGGCCTCTCAACCGGCTGAACGAAGGGCGGGTGGCGCCGGACGGGTCGTTCTGGGTGGGAACGATGGCGAATAACCTGACGCCTGCCGGGGCGCTGAATCCGACGACGGAACGGACCGGGCATTACTACCGCGTGGGGCCGGATGGTGGGGTGACTCGGCTAAGCGAGGATGCCTATGGGATCACGAATACGATGGTCTGGCTGGATGACGGGCGGTTCGTGACGGCGGATACGACGCTGAACCAGTTGTATGCCTATCGGGTGAAGGGCGGGTTGCTGGTGGATCGGCAGGATTTTGCGGCCCCCTTGGACCGGGGGTTGCCGGATGGGTCGTGCCGGGACGCCGAAGGGGGCGTGTGGACCTGCAGGGTGGTGGGCGGATATGCCGTGGCGCGGACGATGCCGGATGGGACGGTGGACCGGATCATTGACCTGCCCTGTTCATGGCCCACAAGCTGCACCTTTGGCGGGGATGATCTGGGGACGCTCTATGTGACATCCGCCCGGTTCACGATGACGCGGGAGCATCTGGCGGCGAATCCGCAGGAAGGTTCGCTGTTTGCGGTGCGGCCTGGCGTTGTGGGGCTGCGCGAGAACCGTTTTGCCGGGGGTGCTGTATGAGCGTGCGGACGGTTGCTTGGGCGCATGGGCGCGTCACGGTGCAGAGCCTTGGCGGGATGTTGGGGCCTGTGGTGTTTCGTGTCGGGGGTCGGGAGGTGCGGCCGATGTATGCCGCGCCCTGGGTCGATACGCCCGAGGCGGAGGGGATGACGGGGATCATGAAGGGGCTGCGGGGCGAATGGCCCTGCGTGCCCTTTGGCATGGAAGGGCCGAAGCCGGGGGTTGTGGCGGCTTGGGCTGGCCTTGACGGGCGGCAGACGGGCCTGCCTGCGGATGCGGGGCCGCATGGGGAATCGTCCAATCTGGAGTGGACGTTTAGCGAGGGAGCGGTGGGCGAGATCGCGATGGTCTGCGTTTATCCTGCGGCGCATCCGATTGAACGGGTCGAGCGGGTGGTGCGGCCTGATCCGGCGGGGCCGGCGGTGGACCTGACATTGCGGGTTCATGCGCGGCAAGATTGCCGGTTGCCGATTGGTCTGCATCCGACGTTCCGGTTACCCGAGGAGGACGGGATGGCGGTGCTGGAGCCGGGGCCGTATCGGGAGATTCGCAGTTTTCCGGCGACGGTGGAGCCGGGGGCGACGCTCTTTGCGCCGGACCGGGTGTTTCAGTCGCTGGCCGAGGTGCCGGGTGTGGATGGCGGGACGGTTGACGTGAGCCGGATGCCGCGCCCGGAGGGGTTTGAGGAGTTGCTGCAGATCGTGGGGGCGAGCGGGCAGTTCGCCTTGTGGAACCGGGCCGAGGGGTATCGGGTGCATCTGACTTGGGATGCGGGGCATTATCCGAGCCAGCTGCTCTGGATGTCGATCCGGGGGCGGAAGGAAGCGCCGTGGTCGGGGCGGCATCTGGCGCTGGGAACGGAGCCGATCTGTGCGGCCTTTGACCTTGGCACGGCGATCAGCGCGGGGGACAATCCGATTGCCCGGAGCGGCGTGGCCACGGCGCATGATTTCCGCGCGGGTGTGCCGTTTGAAACCAAGTATCGCATCAGCGTCAGCGCTGCCTGACGGGAAGGAATGACCATGACCGGAACAGAGACGTGCCGCAGGCTTGAGGGGCGGATTGCCGTTGTGACCGCTGCGGGGCAGGGGATCGGTCGGGCGGTGGCCGAAAGGTTCATCGCAGAGGGCGCGGTTGTTCATGCAAGCGACCTGAACGGGAAGTTGATGGATGATCTGGAAGGGGCGGCCTCGGTCACGGCGCTGGATGCGACGGATCAAGCGGCGGTGGTCAGCTATTTCCGGCAGTTCGGGCGGATCGACACGCTGTGCCACGGCGTCGGCTATGTCCATCACGGGACGATCGAACAGTGCAGCCCCGAGGACTGGCGGCGGACGATGTCGATCACGCTCGACAGTGCCTATTATGTGCTGGGTGCAGGTATTCCGGCGATGAAGGACCATGGGGGAAGCGTGATCACGATTGCCTCGCTCGCGTCGTCGATCAAGGGCTATCCGTTCCGGGCGGCCTATGGCGCCGCCAAGGCGGGGGTGATCGGGCTGACCAAGGCGATTGCGGCGGATTACATCAAGGAAAACATCCGGGCCAATGCGGTCTGTCCGGGGACCACGGACAGCCCGTCTTTGCGGGAACGGATAGACGCGCTGGCAGTGAAGATGGGCAGCGCCGAGGATGCCTACAAGTTCTTCATCTCGCGGCAGGCGTCGGGGCGGTTCGGGACGACGGCGGAAATTGCGGCGCTTTGCGCGTTTCTGGCGTCGGATGACGGCAGTTTCATGAACGGGCAGGCCATCAACATCGACGGCGGGATCACCATCTGACGCCTGCCCGTTGACAGGCCGGACGCGATGCGCCACCCGGAACCGGTGAATTGGCGCGAGGGTGGTATGGGCAGATTTCTGAGGCGGTTGCTGGTGGCGGTTGTGCTGCTGGCGGTGGCGGTATCGGCCTTTTTCATCTTCTACCACCCGCCGATGCGGCTGATGCCGCCGCCCCTGCTGTTCCGCGAGGGAGGCCTGCCGCTGAGCGAGATCGGCCCGGTGCTAGGTGAAGGGTCTGAGATCACGGTGTTCTACGGGTCGAGCAGGTTGCCGATCGGGCCGCGGGAGGCACGTATCTATACTGTGGCGCCCGACCGGCGGCTGCATCTCGGGCAGGCAACGCTGCGGATCGGCGAGGAAGGGTCCACGATGGACCAGATCTATGAGTGGACGACGCGGGCCGAGATTACGGATCGGCCGTTTGTCCATCTGCAGCGGATGAACGAGTTCGCGAGTGTGGCTATTGATGAGGCCGGGGCAGCTGAGGTCGAGCCGGATGCGCAGGACTGGTATGACGCGATCAACGCGGCGCTTGCCGAGAGCCGCACGAAGGACATCCTGATTTATGTCCACGGGGCCAATACGACGGTTGAACGGGCGGCCGGGCAGGCGGCGATGCTGCGGCATTTCACCGGGCGGAATGCAGTTGTGGTGGTGTTCGTCTGGCCCACGGCCGAGAATTTCCTGCGTTATTCACGGGATATCGAGGCGGCCTATGGGGCGGCACCCCGGTTGACCGAGATGATGGCGCTTTTGGCGGCGCATACGGATGTGGCGCAGTTCGACGTGTTCACCTACAGCGCCGGGGCGACGGTTGGGACCGATGCGCTCGCGCTGCTGGCAGCGGGTGAGCCTGCGGTGGCGGATAAGCTGGACGAGGTGTTCCATGCGGCGCCTGATGCGGATTTCCGGGGGTTCGTGGACGATCTGGCGGTTTACGCGCCCTTTGCCAACCGTGTGACGGCGGCAGTCAACCTTGGGGATTCGGCGCTGCGGCTTGCGGCGGCGATGAACGGCGGATCAAGGGCTGGGCGGCCGGATATCAGCGAGCTGACGCCCGAGGCTACGGCGTTCCTGTTTGGCGCGGCGCAGGATCAGGGGCTGGAGATATTGCGGGTGAGGCCGGAGAACATGGAGGGGATGTCGTCGACCTCGCATACGTTCTGGTATGACGATCCCTGGGTCAGCAATGACGCTTTGGTGACGCTGTTGTTCAACCTGACGCCGGAGGAGCGGCGACTGGAGGCCGGGGTATCGGAGTCGGGGGCGCCGTACTGGACATTTCCGGCGGATTATCCGGCGGGGATGCCGGGGTTGCGGGATTTGTTGTTGCCGCGGTTGGGGTTGTAGCGGGCCGCTCGTTCCGCGCGACGCGCGGCCTCGCTTGGGGGGGCTGGATTTCCCCTTTCGCAGGATGGTGGTGCATGCAAGCACGCACCCCACGAAATTGGACAAGGGCAGCGCCTATCCGCGTTGGGTCATGCGGCGCATGAGTTCGCGGGTGGTCAGGGCGTGGTCGAACTTGCCGGTTTGCAGGAAGATGACCGTCTGGGCGATGACGAGGGGGTTGTTCATCAGGAAGGTGTGGGTGACGGGCATGACGATGTGGTCGGCCATGCCGTCGATCCTTGTGCTTTCCACGGAAACCTTGCCGTCGTCGGTGCCGGGGATGATGTTCGAGAAGACGGGGTTGAGCGACATCGACCCGGCAATGACCCCGAGTTCGAAATCCACGGGGCCGAAGCGGGGGCCGACGCCATCGGGGCCGGTGCCGAGTTCGAGACCGGCAGGGCCGGTGATCATGCGGTAGAGCGCGAGGTCGCCGAGGTTATCGACAAGCTCGGACCCCTGATTGGGCGGGGCGAGCATGACGACGCGGCCCATATTGGCGGGGCGGTCGAACTGGAGCCAGCCGCGCACGAGGATGCCGCCCATCGAATGGGTGACGAAATTGACGCGCTTGTCGCCGCAGTCCTGCACGGCCTGTCCGACATAGACGAGAAGCTGTTCGACGGTCGTTTCGCGCGAGGGGTAGTCGAGGTTGACGACCTTGTAGCCAGCCGCCCCGAGGAGTTCCTTCATCAGGAGGAAGGAATTGTCGCCACGGCCCAAGCCGTGGATCAGGACCACACATTCTCCCGTGACGCGAGCAGAGGGCGGCACGATCTGGGCTGTGGCTGGTAAGGACACGGAGGTCAGAAGGAGGAGGCAAAGGGCAAGAAGGCGGTTCATGGGGATTCTGGCCTTGTACGGGGAACGGACAGGCGCCGCGTTTGCGGCTTGCCGGTGTGAGGCAACACGATCTAGCATCTGCGCCAAGGACAACAACAGGGAACAGAACAATGGGAATTATCGTCACCATCATCATCGGGGCCATTGCGGGTTGGCTCGCCGGGAAGATCGTGGAAGGTTATGGCTTTGGCCTGATCGGCAACATTGTTGTCGGGGTCGTGGGTGCGGTGCTGGCCGGGTGGCTTTTGCCGATGGTGGGCATTGCGGTCGGCGGCGGCGGATGGATTTCGTCGATCATTCAGGGGACGATCGGCGCGGTCATCCTTCTGGTCTTGATCCGGCTGATCAAGAAGGCCTGATCAGGGCAATAACTGCGAAGGGGGGGGGACGTTCGCGTCCCCCCTTTGTCTTTTCTACTGCACGCGGATGTTAGGGCCGCCATTGTTGCGGAGCGACTTGAAAACATAGATCGGGAGAAGGATTTCGGCGAGAAGGCTGCCAAGCCAGACAAGCAGCGTTGCAGCGAGCCAGTTGGAAATGCCGCCGATATCCATGCCGGTGGTGAGCCAATCCGTGACCTTAAGGCCGAGGAAGGCCGTGACCAGCGCGATGGAGCCGCGGATCTGGGGCATGGAGGTGACGGCTATCTTGGTCACAAGCGGGCCGGTCAGGACCATGACGCCGGTGAAGATCAGCAGGGTGATGATGAAGGACATCGGGTCGATCACGAAACCCGGCAGGATGAACACGGCCAGAAGCAGGCCGACCGCGTTGGCGATGACGGTGGCGATGACAGAGATGGCGAGACGGACCAAGGGGTAACTCCCGGAGTTGGGGGCCCGCGCCTGGCTGGGGCTTGGGCCGGTAGAGGCGCGGAAAAGGTGCGCTGGACTGGAGATAGGGCTCCGGATCAGACGGGGCCGAGCGGTATGCCGAGCAGGTACCAGACGATCAACATGAGCGTCCAGAGAATGATGAGCGTGATCGTATAGGGCAGCATCAGCGCCACGATGGTACCGATGCCTGCATCCTTTTGGTATTTTTGCGCAAAGCCCACCATGACGGCGAGGTAGACGTTCAGGGGCGTGATCACGTTCATGGGGCTGTCGCCCACGCGGTAGGCGGCGAGGACGAGGTTAGGGTCCTGCCCGAGTTGCATGAAGACGGGCACGAAGACTGGGGCGAGGATCGCCCACTTGGCCAGCGCGCCCGTCAGGATCATGTCGATCACGAGGACGATCAGGATGAAGGCGATGAGATAGCCCACGGTCCCGATTGGCAGGCGGTCGAGGAAATCGGCGAGGTTGACCGCGAGGACAGTGGCAAGGTTGGTGTAGTTGAAGAAGGCAATGAAGTTCGCGATCAGGAACAGAAGGAAGAGCATCCCGGCAAGGTTGCTCCACGTCTTGACGACCTTGCCGATGGCGTCGGTGACATTGGCGATGGTGCCCGCACCCCGGCCATAGGCAAAGCCCACGGTCATGAAGAAGAGGCTGATGAGGACGATCAGGCCGCTCATGAATGGCGAGCCTGCCATGATTGAGCCTGTGGTCTGGTTGCGCAGGATGCCCCACGGAAGTGGCGGGGCGGTGAGGGCACCGACGATGAGGATAAAGCCCAGCATCGCGTAGAAGGCGAAGGAAAGGCCGCGCGCTTCGGTTCCGGAAATGCCGGTCGAGGCTTCGACGGGGACGCCGCCGGTATAGGGGCCCAGGCGGGGTTCGACCACGCGTTCCGTGATGACGGTGCAGATGATGCCCATGACGATGGACGAGGCGATCATGAAGAAGAGGTTGCCGACGTCGCTGATCTGTGCCGTCGGGTTGACGTTGCGGATCGCGTCGTTGGTGACGGCGACAAGGAGGGCGTCGGTCGGCGTGACGAAGACGTTGACAAGGAAGACGGCGGCCACGCCCGAGAAGGCGGCGGCAAGGCCCGCAAGGGGGTGGCGGCCAAGGCTATGGAAAGCGGCTGCCCCGAGGGGGACAAGGACGAGGTAGCCCGCATCGGCGGCGATGGAGGACAGGACGCCCACCATCACGATGATGAAAGTGAAGAGCGATTTGGGGGCAGCGGCTACGATCTTGCGCACGAGGGTGGCGATGAGGCCGGATTCCTCGGCCAGACCCACGCCGATCATGGCGACGAGGATGACACCGACGCCTTGGAAGGCGAGGAAGTTGGTGACAGGGGAAGTCACCATGAAACGGATGCCGTCTGGGCCGAGCAAGTTCCGCACGGTGGCAGTCTGTTCGATGATGTCGCCCGACGCCTCGTCATAGCCCTGATAGGTGACGGTCGTGCCGAGGAGCCCGAAGACGGCAGAGAAGAAGATTACGAGGCCGATCAGCATGAAGAAGATGATCGCCGGATGCGGGACCATGTTGCCGACGCGTTCGATCGTGCCGAGGAAGCCGGACGTTTCGGCCTTGGCCGGGGCCTTTGGTGCGGCCTTTGTACCTTTGGCGGCTGTGGCTTTCTTGGTCGGTTTCGATGCCACGGTCTTCTCCTCTTGCGGGTGCTGTCATTTAGAAGGCTACGGCGAATTATTGCCAGCGAAAACCTTGCGGCCCCGATCTTGTCGTCGTGAGTTAGCCTTGTCCTTTTCCGCGACCATGACATTTCCATGAAAAGACCGGGACTGTTGCCGCAATGCTTGCGGCACTGCGGCACTATCCGCTATCCCGGAAAGGAAAGGTGAGGGCCGATCCGATGCACGGCCCGCTGGCCCGCACGGGGCTGACATCGCCTGCGGCACATGTTTGGGGTTTCGTGTGAGCGATATCTGGATCGTCTTTACCATCATCGCAGCCATAGTCGGCCTGTTCATGTGGGACCGCTTCCCGGTGATCGCGGTCTGCATGGCGGCGGCGCTCGCGCTGTGGGCCACGGGGATTCTGACGCTTCAGCAAAGCCTTGCGGGGTTTGGCGATCCGGCGGTGATCTTTATCGCGGCGCTGTTCGTGGTGAGCGCGGGGCTTGAGATGTCTGGCGTAACTGCCTGGGCGGGGCAGCAGTTGATCCAGCAGGCGGGCGAGAGCCGAACGCGGCTGATCGTGATGATGATGCTGATGGTGGGCGTGCTGAGTGCGCTGATCAGCGTCAACGGGGCGGTGGCGGCTTTGCTTCCGGTGGTTGTGGTGATGGCGATCCGGCTGGGCCGGTCGCCGGCGCAGCTGCTGATGCCGCTGGTGTTCGGGGCACATGCGGGATCGCAGATCATGCTGACGGGGTCGCCCGTGAATGTGCTGGTGTCCGAGGCGTCCTTTGATGCGGGATCGGGCGGGTTTGCCTATTTCGAATTTGCTTGGGTGGGGATTCCGGCCTTGGCCGGTTGTATCGCGATTGTCGTGTTCTTTGGCGAAAGGCTGTTGCCGAACCGGACGAGCAAGACGCTGCCGCCGGACCTGAGCCAGCATGCGAAGACTTTGGTCGGGCAATACAATCTGGAAAGTGACGTGCATCAGCTGCGGGTCACAGAAGGGTCGGCGCTGGCCGGGACGGCGCGGCGGGCGCTGGATTTCAGTGCGCGGCCCGGGGTGACCTTGGTGGCGCGTCTTGGGGCGGATGAGCGGCCTGTGAAGCGGGACCAGATTGCGGTGGACGATGTGATCGTCGTCCGGGGTGATCTGGCGGCGGTTGAGGCATTGGCCGGGGATATCGGGCTGGAGGTGCTGGACCGGCAAAGTTTCGCCTCGGGCGGGATTGCGTTGTCCCTGTTCAACAAGGGGTCGGGGCTGGCCGAAGTTCTGATTCCACCGCGGTCGACTTTGGTGGGAGAGCGGTTCTTTCCGGGGATGGTGACGGAAAGCGGCGATCTGATCGTGCTAGCGATCCAGCGGCAGGGCACGGACCTTGAGGCCGGGGATCATCTGCAGGTGGGTGATACGCTGTTGCTGCAGGGCACATGGTCGGCGCTGGATCAGCGGTTGGAAGGGGCCGAGGTTTTGGTCGTGAACTCGCCCGCGCAGGTGCGCAAGCAGGCGGTCGCGATGGGCGCGGGGGCGAGACTGATGATCGCGATCCTGCTGGGCATGGTGCTGTTGCTGGCCACGGGGATCGTGCCGCCTGCAGTGGCGGGACTTCTGGCTGCCGGTGGCGTGTTGCTCGGGGGAATCCTGTCGGTCGAGCAGGTTTACCGGTCGATCAACTGGACGACGGTGATCCTTGTGGGGGCGATGATGCCTCTGTCCACGGCGATGGAGGTGACAGGGGCCGCGCGGCTGTTGGCCGAAGGGCTGGTCACGATGGTGGGCGACGGGGGGGGCTATGCGCTTCTCACCGGGTTATTCATTCTGACTGCGATCCTCGGGCAGGTGATCAGCAATACGGCGACGGCGCTGATCATCATTCCGGTGGCGGTGGTGGCGGCGCAGCAGATGGGCCTGTCGCCGCAGCCGGTGCTGATGTCGGTGGGCGTGGCGGCGGCGGG
>JBGSWJ010000284.1:0-1528 GCA_041752495.1 Rhodobacterales bacterium | reverse complement strand
GTCCCGCGCGCTGCGGATGGCGGCGTTGGCCCTGCCTGCCGCCCCGGATACGACTGCCCTGACCGAGATCATGCGCGCCATTGCACGCCAGCCCGGAGTCCCCGAATGAGCCTTCCCACCTATTTCGACGCGATGGACTATCCGGCGATGATTGCCGAATACGGCCGGCCCGAGGATTTCCTGACCCGTTATGGCCGCCTGTCGCGCGTCGAATTGCGCGCTGTGCAGAACCGGCGGTTCCTGACGGTGATGGAATTTGCGTGGAAGGTGCCGTTTTATCAGCGGCTTTGGGGCGCGGCGGGGATCACGCCGGGCGATATTGCCTCGCTCGACGACATCACGAAGCTGCCGACCTATTCCAAGGGCGACCTGATGGCGAGCGTCGAGGCGCATCCGCCCTTGGGTGATTTCCACGGGCTGGACAGCTATCCGCCCGGCAAGCGCCCGCCGCTGATCTTTCAGACCACATCCGGCACGACGGGGCGTCCGCAGCCGCTTCTCTTTGGTCCGAAAAGCCGGGAGATCCAGAACCTGCTGCTGGCGCGGTTCTATGCGCTGATGGGGATCAGCCGGGATGACGTGATCCATTCGGTCTATGGCCACGGGATGGTGAACGGCGGCCACTATGTGCGCGAGGCGGTGACGCACTGGACCGGGGCGCAGTTCCTGTCCGCAGGGACGGGGGTTGAGACGCGGTCGGCCAATCAGGTGGGGCTGATGCGCGATTTCAACGCGACGGTGCTGGTGGGGTTTGGCGATTACATCAAATACCTGAGCGACATTGCCCGGACCAACGGGATCGAGCCGGGGCAAGATGTGAAGATCCGCGTGATCGCGGGCCATATCGGGGCGGAAAGCCACCAGACCATGTCAGACGCCTGGGGCGGGCCGGAGGTGTTCGACTGGTATGGTGTGGGCGATACCGGGGCCATTGCGGGCGAAGGGCCGGACCATGCGGGCCTTTACGTGCAGGAGGATGCGCAGTTCATCGAAATTCTCGACATTGAGACGGGCCAGCCCGTTGCCGATGGGGTCAGCGGCGACATGGTCTGCACCTGTCTGTACAAGGATGACGTGTTCCCGATCATCCGGTTCAACACGCATGACGTGTCGGCCTTCCGCACCGATGCCTCGCCTTTGGGCCTGACGCTGCGGCGGATCGCGGGGTTTCAGGGGCGGTCGGACAACATGGTCAAGCTGCGGGGGATCAACATCTATCCCACCGGGATTGGCGCGATCCTGACCGAGAACTTTGCCGAACTCCTGTCAGAATATGTCTGCGAGGTGACCCGTGTGGACGGGCGCGAAGAGATGACGGTCAGGATCGAGACGCGGGGGGCTGTGGAAGCCGATTGCGCGGCCTATGAGGCTTTGCTCCGCGCCCGTCTGGGGGTGGAGATCGGGGTGGCGCTGGCCGCGCCGGGGGCGCTGGCCCCTCTGACGCAGATCGAGGTGCGGCAAAAGCCGATCCGGCTGATCGACAACCGCAAGTCGGGCGCATGACAACGGTGCAGGACATGGGCCGTGC
>JBGSWJ010000283.1:0-1852 GCA_041752495.1 Rhodobacterales bacterium | reverse complement strand
TGTTTGATCCCACGGTTTGATGGTGCGATCCTTTCGCAGGAATGGAAGGAAGCCATATGGGGCAAATTCGTCACGGCTGCGCCACGACCACGCACGCCGTCAGAGCAGCGATACAGCGATCGCAAGCTTCGCTCGCGCAGTTGAGCCGGGAACTGGGAATCAATCCGAAGACGGTCGCGAAGTGGCGCAAGCGCGCGACGGTCGAGGATATGAAGACCGGGCCGACGGAACCGCGCTCGACGGTTCTGACGGAGGACGAGGAAGCGGCGGTCGTGGCGTTCCGCCGCCATACGCTCCTGCCGCTGGACGACTGCCTCTATGCACTTCAGTCGTCGATCCCGCATCTGACGCGGTCAGCGCTGCATCGCTGCCTTCAACGTCATGGGATCTCGCGTTTGCCGGATGTCGAAGGCGACAAGCCCAGGCGGCAGAAGTTCAAACGCTACCCCATCGGGTTCTTCCACATCGATATCGCGGAGGTGCAGACTGCCGAGGGCAAGCTCTTTCTCTTCGTCGGTATCGACCGAACATCCAAGTTCGCTGTCGCTCAACTCGTTGCGACTGCTGACAGAAAGACGGCCTGGGAGTTCCCGCAGCACATGCTCGAAGCCGTGCCCTACCAGGTCCACACGGTTCTGACGGATAACGGCATCCAGCTCGCCGAACAGCCCCGCAACCGGAACACCATATATTCGCGGCCGATGCGCTTCGACTTGATCTGCAAAGCCAACGGGATCGAGCACCGGCTGACAAAGCCCAACCACCCATGGACCAACGGCCAGGTCGAGCGGATGAACCGAACGATCAAGGACGCCACGGTCAAACGCTTCCACTACGACAGCCACGACCAGTTGCGAACCCACCTCGCCGATTTTCTGGCCGCCTACAACTTTGCACGCAGGCTGAAGACGCTCGGAGGCCTCACGCCCTACGAATACATCTGCAAAATCTGGACATCAGAGCCAGATCGATTCATCCTCGATCCGATCCACCAGATGCCGGGACTGAACACCTAGCGCGCAGAGCGTTGCAGACCACCATCGGAGCAGCCGTACGCTCTGACATGTCATGCACGCGCCTTGCCAGCCGCAGCTTGCCCAGACCAGAGGCACCCCGGATCAGATGGGCAGTTTCACGGGTTGCGGCCTCGGCCACCTGCCTGTCCACGGCCCGGGCGGCGGTGGTGATGCCAGTTTCGGGTGGCATGTCCTGATCAAGCCCTGGTCGAACGATCGTGGCCAGACGCTTCAGGAACGCCCCGATCTCGAACGGTTTCGTGACGTGGTCTGCCGCGGCTGACCGGATCAGCCTTGCAACCTGATCAATGCCGCCCTGTCCCGCAATGAACAGGAATGGCGGTGGGTGGCCGGTGCGCGTCAGGGTATCGTAAAGCTCCTCCCCCGTCCCATCGGGCAGGCGGACATCACAGATCACTGCATCCAGCACCTTGCGCGGCGTGCGGATGGCCGGCAGGGCGCGGGCGATCCCTCGGTGCCACTGCACCTCGGCACCCTCCAGCGCAAGGCGCTGCACAAGGGAGTCGCGCATGATTTCGTCATCCTCGACCAGCACGATGCGGCAGCCCTCAAGCATGATTGTCACCGCAGAACGGCAGATCGACCCGGATCACCGTCTGATCACCCATCCGGTGGTGATGAAGCATGCCGCAAAGCTCAGCCACGATGCCATGCACCAGCCTCAACCCGACGCCGCCCCCCGGTGGCAACGGGCCCGAAGCCATCAGCCGGCCAAGATCCGCCTCGGTCATGGCCGCACCGGTGTTGCTGACCGAGATCGACAGCCCATCGCCGCCGTTTGTAGCGGCAAGACCTACCCGCCCACTCTCGCCCGC
>JBGSWJ010000282.1:0-11229 GCA_041752495.1 Rhodobacterales bacterium | reverse complement strand
CGTTCAGCGCGACGCGCGGCCTCGCTTTGGGGGGCGGGGGTGGACCCCGCCCTACGCGCGGGGGGTGCGTGCGCGCACGCACCTTTCGGGAGTGACCGAGGCCATCGCCTTGGTCACAGTATACCCGGTCGGGGCAGGTGCCGTCCTTGTGGAAATGGCGACGCTTAACAGAAAAGAGACAGGCAGATGATCAGCGAGTTGTGCATTTATGACGTGGCGACCGGCGATGTGCGGGTTGTGTTGGAATATCAGGGGCATATCGAGGCGCCGAACTGGCATCCGGACGGGTATCTGATCGTCAATGGCGGGGGGCTTTTGTACCGGGTTCCGCTGGAGGCGCCGCGGATGGAGCGGATTGATACGGGATGGGCGGTCAAGCTGAACAACGACCACGGGTTCTCGCCGGATGGCCGGACGCTGGCCATCTCGGACAAGACGCGGACCGAGGGGTCCTGCATCTATACCCTCCCGATTGAGGGCGGGGAGCCGGTGCGGGTGACGGAGAATGTGCCGTCCTGGTGGCATGGCTGGTCGCCCGACGGGGCCACGATCTGTTATCCGGCGGCGCGGAATGCGGCGCGGACAATTTCGCTTTATACCAAGCCGATGGACGGGGGGCCGGAGGTTTGCGTGACCGAGGATTTCGATCATGTGGACGGGCCGGACTATAGTGCCGACGGGCAGTGGATCTGGTTCAACGGGGAACGCGACGGGGTGGTCGAGATCTGGCGGATCAGGCCGGACGGGACCGATCTGGAACAGATGACCGATGATGTCTTTGTGAACTGGTTCCCGCATCCGTCGCCCTGCGGGCGGTATGTGGTTTATCTGGCCTATCCGGCGGGGACGACGGGGCATCCGGGGGGGCTGGACGTGGCCCTGTGCCTGATGCCGCAGGAAGGCGGCGCTGCGCGAGAGATCGTGAAGCTGCATGGCGGGCAGGGGACGATCAACGTGCCGTCCTGGGCACCGGACGGGAACGCCTTTGCCTTCATGCGGTTCCGGGATTAGCCGATCGGACCTATAGCGAGATCGCTCAAAGGATTTTGAGCCTCCGAATCCGGCCTTTGGACTGAGCGGGATCAGCGGGGCTTCCGGTGGACGCACCGCCCCGCTCACACCTTTCGCTCTCCACCGGCCCCGGTCCAGTCAGCAATACAGAAGGCCAGCCCCTGCCCTTGGGGGGGCAGGGGCTGGCCGAACGCGGGGCGTCCGGCTGGAAAGGGTTGATGTTGCGTGTGACCAAGGCAATGGCCTTGGTCAGATCGGGCAAGATGACAGAATGGGCTGGCTTGCAGATTGCCGTCAGACGCGCAACGATTGAGATGGCGCAAGGATGGGGACCGGTTCCAGACACCTTGCGCAACAGATGTTGATCGCTACAAGTCCTTGAGGCCGGGGCCAAATCCGGGCGGGAGGGACCGTCATCGCTGCATCTTTACCTTTTGCCCCTGCCGGGATGACCGTAGGTCTTTTGGGCGGATCGTTTGATCCGCCGCATGAGGGGCATGTGCATATCACCAAGGCTGCGCTGGTGCGGTTCCAGCTTGACCGGGTGTGGTGGCTGGTGAGCCCGGGCAACCCGCTGAAGGTGCATGGGCCTGCGCCGATCGAACAGCGGATGGCGGCGGCGCGGGCGATCATGCGGCATCCACGCGTGACGGTGACAGATATCGAGGCGCGGATCGGGACGCGGTATACGGCGGAAACGCTGGGCTGGCTGACGGCGCATTACCCCGGCGTGCGGTTTGTCTGGCTGATGGGGGCGGATAACCTTGCCCAGTTTCACCGCTGGCAGGAATGGCGGCGGATCATGGAGATGGTGCCCTTGGGCGTGCTGGCGCGGCCGGGCGAGCAGATGGGTGCGCAATTGTCCAAGGCGGCGCGGGTGTACCGTCATGCGCGGCTGCCTGCGGCGCAGGCGCAGTATCTGGGCTATTGCCAGCCGCCTGCATGGTGTTTCGTGAACCTGCCGCTGATGGCGCAGTCGTCGTCGGCGATCCGGGCGGCGGGGGAATGGGGCTGATCAGCCTGCGTTGCGGCTAAGGTCGGCTGCAGCGAATAGCGCCATCTGGTCGGTGTAGGCCTTTTGAAACGCGGGACGAGCGGTGATGCGCTGGACATAAGCCTCGGTCGCGGGCCTTTGGCCGTGGGCGCGGACCCGTTTGACGCGCAGCACATCGGCCATCAGGAGGTCGGCCACGGTAAAGCGGCCGGCGGCAAGCCAGTCGCGGCTGGCCAGGACGGTTTCGAGATGGGCAAGGCGTGAGTCGAGCCAGTTGGTCATGCCGTTCGGCGTGGTGCCGGAAACCTCGAGAAACCACCACGGGAGCGACACGAGTTCAACGGAATTGAGGGCAGCGAAGAGCCATTGGAGGGTTTCGGCCTCGGCCACCGGATCGTGGGGCAGGAGGGTTTCGCTCTTTCGGGCCAGATGCAGGAGGCAGGCGCCGCTTTCGAAGAGGGTGATGGGGCCGTCGGTGATGTAGGGGACCTGACCGAAGGGTTGCCGGTCAAGATGATTGGTCTGCCGGTCGGCGAAGGGGACGGTTTGTATGATGTAGGGCAGGCCCGCTTCTTCGGCCGCCCAGCGGAGACGGAGGTCGCGGACAAAGCCGCGCGGGCCGCCGGGGACCCAGTCGTAGGTCCAGATCGAGATGGGCTGGGTCATGGGGCAACCTGAAGGGATGTTTGGACTGGGTGCAGCATAGGTCCGGGCGGAGGCGGAGCAAGGAGACTTGTGCCGGTGCCGGTGAGGGGGGCAGGATGACGCGATATAATGCAGAAGGCGGGGGCCATGACCAAATACCTGATTTCATTCCCGAGCGAGGCGATGGTGTTAACAGCGGACGAACTGGCGGTTGTCGCCGTGGCCGCTCATGCGGTGATTGAAGAGGCCAAGGCGGCGGGGGTCTATGTCTTTGCCGGGGGGATCGAAGAGTCGGTTGATCCTGTGCTGGTCGCAGGTGATGGCGGGGTGTCGGCAGAGATATATCCGGGCAGCAGGCTGAAGGGCGGGTTTGCGGTGCTGGAACTGCCGACGCGCGAGGACGCAGTTGAATGGGCGCGGAAGATCGCGGTTGCCTGCCGGTGTGCGCAGGAGTTGCGCGAGTTCATGTATGATCCGGCGATGTGAACGGGGGGGTGCGGACACCGCGATATGACAACATAGTGTTCCATTTTGATCTTTTGGCCTAATAATGCTCTTCTTTGTGTGCTATCCTGAGAGTCTCTGAGGGCTCTTCAAGCTCCCTGACCTTTGGTCGTCAGATCGTCCCCGACGGATAGGCCGCTTCTGCCTCGCGCTGCTGTTCCAGATAGGTGTCGATTGCCAGTTTGCGCATCCATGCGTGGGCGGGGTGGTTGGTGAGGCGGAAGCTCCAGATGAAACGGACGCGCAGGGGCGGCTGGGCGACGGGGGGTGGCAGGGCGCGGAGGCCGAAGGGACCGACGTCGCCGTGGAGGGCGAGTTTGTTCAGGGTTGCCAGCATGTTGGTCCGGGCGAGCAGGGGGCCCACACCTGAGAAGGTGCTGATCTTTGCACTAATCGTGCGCTGGGCGGCGCCGGTGATGCTGGCCGATTCGGTCGGGCTGCGGCTGGCGTTGCCGCTGATGACCTGGATATGCGGCCAGCGGGGCCATTCGTCGGGGCCCCATGTGGGGATGGCGGGGTGGTCTTCGCGCAGGAAGGTGGCGCGGGTCTCGGAGGGCGCCTCAAGGCTTTCAATGCCTTCGGGGAGGGTTTCGCCGCCGTAGACCATCGCGAGGTCGATGTCGCCTGCGAGGGTGGCGCGGACGGTTTCCTTGGTCAGCGTGACCCAGTCGAAGCGGATCCCGGGGGCTTGTGCCTGCGCACGGCCGATGACCGTGCTCATCAACCCGGGGAAGTCTGGGAAGGCGAGGCAGAAGCTTTGGGTGCTGCTGGAGGGGTCGAAAGGGGTCTGGGGCGTCACGACGCGTTTGATTTCGCGCAGGATAGGGCGCACGTCTTCGATCAGGCGGAGGGCGAAAGGGCTGGGTTCCATCCTGTCGCCCACGCGGACGAGGAGCGGGTCGCCCAACTGATCCCGGAGGCGGTTGAGGGCGTGGCTGATTGCGGATGGGGTCTTGTGAAGCTTGTCAGCGACGCGGGTGACGTTCCGTTCGGTCATCAGCACGTCGAAGGTGACGAGCAGGTTCAGGTCGATCCGGTCGAGTTTAATTTCGTTCATCGCGGATGAAATCTCTTCGTTCGACGGACAGTGAAGGCGGGTGCAGTGTTGCCTTGCATCGCGGTGCGATGGCGACAGCATACACAAGGACATCCGAAAATGACGTTGAAAATCATCGGGTCCGGCTTTGGCCGGACCGGCACGAAATCCATGAAACAAGCGCTGGAAATGCTCGGGTTCGGCCCGTGCCATCACATGTACGAGGTCATGGCGAGCGAGCGGCAGCAGGCGCTTTGGATGGCGGCGATGCGCGGCGAAGAGATTGACTGGGACGCGACGTACGAGGGCTATGTCAGTCAGGTGGACTGGCCTGGGGTGCATTACTGGCACGAAGCCTCGATCGCGTTTCCCGCGGCAAAGGTGGTGCATACCGAGCGGGACGAGGACGCGTGGTGGGAGAGTTTTTCGGCCACGATCGGGAAGTTCCATACCGTGCTGGATCAGGTCCCGCTGCCGCCGCATCTGACGGCGCTGTTCCGCGAGATCAAGGCCACGATGGTGGACCCGGTCTTTGGCGATCATGCCGACCGGCGGTCGGCCATTGCGGCCTACCGGGCCCATAATGCGCGGGTGCGCGAGATCATCCCGGCGGACCGGTTGCTGGTGTTTGAGGTCCGGCAGGGGTGGGGACCGCTGTGTGATTTTCTGGGGGTGCCGGTGCCTGCGGTGGCGTTTCCGCGGTCCAACCCGCGGGCGGAGTTCTGGGATGTGGTGGGGGGCGAGCCGGGGGTGATGGCGGAGATGTGAAGGCCGGGACTATCCCGATCGCCGGAGTGAACCGGGGCGGGGCCAGTGATGGCTCTGCCGACGGTAGTGCCGATAGATAAGCTTGGCCGGGAGCTTGTCGGGCCGTACCTTGTACCGAGGGGAGGTGATCGATAGCTTGGCTCTCATGAACCGTCCGACTGGATACGAGCCGCTTTACACGCTCAAGCCCGTCGCCCCGGATGTCTGGATTGCGGACGGGGGATGGATCCGGTTCTATGGGCTGCCCTTTCCGACCCGGATGATGGTGGTCCGTTTGGCGGACGGTGCGGTCTGGGTGCATTCACCGATCGCGGATGAGGGTGGGCTGGCAGAAGCGGTTGAGGCCCTTGGCCCGGTGCGGTGTCTGGTTGCACCGAACTGGATTCACTATGCTTGGGTCCCGGCGTGGCAGCGCGGGTTTCCGGGGGCCGAGACCTTTGGCTGCCCGGGCGTCGTGGCACGGGCCGAGAGCCGGGGCGTCACGCTGTCGTTTGATCACGAACTGGGCGATGTAGCGCCACCCTTCTGGGCTGGGCAGATCGAGCAGCGGCTTGCGGATTCGGGCTATCACCGGGAGGTGGTATTCTTCCACCAGGCCAGCCGGACCCTGATCCTGACTGATCTGATCGAGAACTTTGAGCGGGCCAGGATGCCATGGTGGACGCGGCCGCTTTTGCGGCTGGGGCAGGTTTGTGACCCAGACGGGCGGATGCCGCGTGATATGGCGGCGAGTTTCCGGTCCAGGCCCGGTCATTTGCACGACCTTGTCGAGACAATGATCGGCTGGGAGCCGGAGCGCGTGATCCTTGCGCATGGGCGTTGGTATGACCGAGACGGGACTGCCGAATTGAAGCGGGCCTTCCGCGCGGTGTTGTAACGGCACGGGGACGCCCTTGCACCACACGACCTGAACGTCAAGGACTTGGCGTGCCGGGTCGAGGCGGGTAAGAGGATGTACATGAACGGGAAGATTTCACGGCGAAGCTTTTTGGTTAGTGGGTTGACGGCGGTTGCGGGGGCGGCCTGGGCCGATGCGCCGCTGACGTCGCTGCGGCCTGTGGTGCGGCCGGGGTCTGTGCCTGAGGTCGTGCCCTTGCCGGTCGTGACTCCGCTGCGGGACCTGATTGCGGCGGCTGAACTGAATGGCGATGTGGGTATCGTCGTGGCCGATACGGTGACGGGCCGGGTTCTGGAGGCCTATGAGGGTGGCAAGCCGATGCCGCCTGCAAGCGTCGCCAAGGCGATCACGACGCTTTACGCGCTGGAGGACCCGGGGCCGGATTATCGCTTTGTCACGCGGATCATCGCGACGGGGCCGGTGGTCGAGGGCAAGGTGCAGGGCGATCTGATCCTTGCCGGGGGCGGTGATCCGGTGCTGACCACGGATGATCTGGCGGCGATGGCGCAAGCGCTGGGGGCGCAGGGTGTACGGGGTGTCACAGGGGCGTTTCAGGTCTGGGGCGGGGCCTTGCCGGCGATCCGGGCGATCGACGCCGATCAGTTGCCGCATCTGGGGTACAACCCGGCCGTGGGCGGGCTGAACCTGAACTTTAACCGGGTCTATTTCGAATGGGTGCCGGACGGGGGCGATTACCGTGTGTCGATGGATGCGCGGTCGGATTCGCTGCGGCCGGATGTGAAGACCGCGACGATGGAGGTCGTGGCGCGCGATCTGCCGGTTTACACCTATGCTGATAAGGACGGGGTCGACACCTGGACGGTGGCGAAATCGGCGCTGGGGAATGAGACCGGGTCGCGCTGGCTGCCGGTGCGGTATCCGGCGCGCTATGCGGGTGATGTGTTCCGCAATCTGGCAGTGGCCTATGGGGTTGAATTGCCAGACGCAGTGGAGGTTGCGGCGCTGCCCGCAGGCGAGGCGCTGGTGACGCATGAGAGCGATACGCTGGCGGTGCTGCTGAAGGACATGCTGCTGTATTCCACCAATGTGACCGCCGAGGCGATCGGGCTGACTGCCACCGCGGCGCGGGGCATCCGGGTGGAGACGCTGGCCGATTCGGCGGCGATCATGTCGACCTGGGCCAAGACGCATCTGGATGTGGACATGATGTTTGTGGACCATTCGGGGCTTGAGGACGCTTCGCGCATTGCGGCGCGGGAGATGGTGGCATCGCTGGTGGCGGCCAACGGTGAGGGACAGTTGCGGCCCCTGCTCAAGGAAATCCCGATGCTGGACGATCGGGGCGATGTGCTAACGAATCCGCCCGCTCTGGTCGTGGCCAAGACGGGGACGCTGAACTTTGTCACCACGCTGGCCGGCTATGCGCGGACGGCGGGCGGGGCCGATCTGGCCTTTGCAATCTTTGCGGTATCGCCTGAGGGGCGGGCGCAGGCGCTGGCATCCGAGGAGGAGATCCCCGACGGGGCACGGGCGTGGAACGGGCGGGCGCGGCACCTGCAGCAGGAATTGCTGCGGCGCTGGGGGACTTCCTATTCTGCGTGACGTTCTGAAGGCCGAAGCCGATGTGTGGCTGAAGGTCTGGGGGCTGGAGCCTGACGGGGATTGCTTCTTTACCCATGCCAGTCTGCTGTGGCCGGTGCGGCGGGGCCGGGTGCCGCTGATGCTCAAGGTGGCCGATGCAGGGGATGATGAGGCGCATGGGGCGCTGGTCCTGCGAGCCTATGGGGGCCTGGGGGCGGTAGCGCTGGTCGAGAGTGCGGGTGCTGTCAGTCTGATGGAGCGGGCGGCGGGGCCGGATCTGGCGGGGATGGTGCTGGCCGGGCAGGATGATCAGGCGACGGGGATCATCTGCGATGTGGTGGGGCGCTTGCATGAGACGGATGGCGACTGGCCGGAACTGATCCCGATTCCGCGCCGGACGGATGACCTGCGGCGGCATCTGGCCGAGGGGCGCGTAAGTGCCGCGGACCTGCCCCTTATGACGCGGGCGGCGGCGGTGGCCGATGAGATGTGTGCGGAGAGCCGGGGGGAGTGGCGGCTTCTGCACGGGGATATTCACCATTTCAACATTCTGCAGGCGGCACGCGGGTGGCTGGCCATTGATCCCAAGGGGATTCGGGGGCCTGCGGTCTATGACTATGCGAACGCGTTGTGCAATCCGTACATGGAGACGAGGGTCGTGGCAGACCCGGTGCGAATGGGGCGGCAGGCGGCGATCATGGCCGAGCGGGCGGGGGTGGAGCGGGAGGTGCTGCTGCGCTGGACCTTTGTCCACGGGGCGCAATGCGCGGCCTGGAGCCTGGCGGCGCCGGATCAGGGATATTGGCTGGCCTGTGCCCGGGTTGCGGGCGGGTTGGCTGGGGTGGCGGTGTAGATATCCCCTGTCGCCGGGGGGCGATGCGCTGACGCGCACCCTACGCAGATCAGGGGTCGTGGGGGTGTGGTGGGTTTCACCCACCCTACGTTGATCGCCCGATGTAGGGTGGGTGAAACCCACCTTACACAACATGGAGGAAGCAATCTGCGCCGGGTTACAATGTCATGTGGCGGGCGCGGGCGCCGCGTTCGATGGCGGCGGCGTGGAGGCGGTCGATGTCGAGTTCCTCGCGGATTTCTTCGAGCATGCGGGCCTCGGGGCCGGTGATCTTGCCGTCGGCGGCGGCGACGTCGCATGCCATGGCATAGGCGGTTTCAAACAGGCGTTCGGGCAGGCTGTCGCGGATCAGGCCGAAGAGGGCGTCGAGGCCTTCCTCCTGTTCCAGAAGGTCGAACACGGTGCGGCTGATGAGCGGCAGCATGTCGGCGTCATAGGCCGCAAAAATCGGCAGGTTGTTCACGATGTTGGTGATCTGTACCAGTTCGGCCGTGCGGATATTCTCGTCGGCCGCTGAGACGGAGATCATCAGGGCGACGAGGGTGTCCTGGGCGGTGAGGGAGGGTGTTTCGCTCATCTGTCGGTCTCCTGACGTTTGGCGCTGTTTTATTGACGCCCCCCCGCTGTCGCAATAGGGATGCCGCGCGGACGGGCCATGGGGGCCATCATGCCGCATGAGGTGGATAAGAGACATGGCAAGTTTGCGTGACGTCGCGATGCAGTCGAAGGCCTGGCCCTTTGAAGAAGCGCGCGCGCTGCTCAAACGCTATGAGAAGGCGCCGCCGGAGAAGGGCTATGTCCTTTTCGAGACGGGATACGGGCCGTCGGGTCTGCCCCATATCGGGACGTTTGGCGAGGTGAGCCGGACGACGATGATCCGGCGGGCGTTCGAGGTAATTTCGGACATTCCGACGCGTCTGATCTGTTTTTCGGATGATGTGGACGGGATGCGCAAGATCCCCGACAACGTCCCGCAGCCTGAAATGCTGCGTGAACATCTGCAGCGGCCGCTGACCTCTGTGCCGGATCCGTTCGGGCTTTATCCGAGTTTCGGGGACCATAACAACGCGATGTTGCGGCGGTTTCTGGATACCTTTGGGTTTCAGTACGAGTTCATCAGCGCGACCGAGTTTTATCGCTCGGGGCGGTTTGACGACACGCTGCGGCTCGCGGTCGAGCGGTATGACGCGATCATGGCGATCATGCTGGCGTCGCTGCGCGAGGAGCGGCAGCAGACCTATTCCTGTTTCCTGCCGATCCATCCGGAGACCGGGCGGGTGATGTATGTCCCGATGAAAGAGGTGAATGCAAAGGATCACACAATCACTTTTGACGATGAGAACGGGCGGGAATGGACGCTGCCGGTCACAGGCGGGCATGTGAAGTTGCAGTGGAAGCCCGATTTCGGGGCGCGCTGGGCGGCGCTGGGCGTTGATTTCGAGATGTATGGCAAGGACCATTCGACAAATACGCCGATCTATGACGGGATCTGCGAGGTGCTGGGCGGGCGGAAGCCCAACCACTTCAGCTATGAGCTGTTTCTGGACGAGTTCGGGCAGAAGATTTCCAAGTCCAAGGGCAACGGGCTGACCATTGACGAATGGCTGACCTATGCGGCGACCGAGAGCCTGTCCTATTTCATGTATCTCAAGCCCAAGACGGCCAAGCGGATGCATTTCGATGTGATCCCCAAGGCGGTGGACGAGTATCACCAGCAGTTGCGGGCCTATGCCGATCAGGATGCGGCCCAGCGGGTGAATAACCCGGTGTTCCACATCCATGGGCACAATGTGCCTTCGTCCAACATGGTGGTGTCGTTTGCGATGCTTCTGAACCTGGCCAGCGTGGCGGGGGCCGAGGACAAGGATGTGCTCTGGGCGTTCATCCGGCGCTATGCGCCCGGCGCGGACCCGGCGACGCATGCCGATCTGGATGCGGCGGCGGGCTATGCCGTGCGGTATTACAATGACAAGGTGAAGCCCACGAAGGCCTATCGCCTGCCCGACGCGAAGGAGCGGGCGGCGATGGAGGATCTGCTGGCGCGGCTGAAAGGCTGGACGGGCGGGGCAGATGCCGAGGAGTTGCAGGGTATGGTCTTTGCGGTGGGCAAGGAACATGGATTCGATCCGCTGCGCGACTGGTTCATGGCAGTGTATGAGGTGCTGCTGGGCGCGTCGGACGGGCCGCGCTTTGGCGGGTTCGTGGCGCTTTACGGGGTGGCCGAGAGTATTGCGCTGATCGAAAAGGGGCTGGCGGGCGCGCTATTGCCGCCGGGCTGACCTGTCTTGCCGGGCCAGGGGCCCGGCCTGCAGGAATTGGAAGAATCCGTGGCGATTTTTGAAACTATCTGGCGTCGGGCCTCGTATGTCTGTGAGGGACAGACATGAAGGAGGTCCGGGATGCTGAGAGTTTTCATCGTGATGGCCAGTCTGCTGATCGCGGCCCTGCCGGCGCGGGCGCAGGATGCCGAAGCGATCCAGGGGGTCATCGCCGAGCAGTTGCAGGCGTTCAATGACCGCGATCCGGTCACGGCATTTACCTTTGCGAGCCCGGCCATCAAGGGGATGTTCGGGAATGCGACCAATTTCGGGATGATGGTGCAAAACGGCTATCCGATGGTCTGGGATAACCGGGATGTGCAGTTTCAGGAACTGGACGAAGTGGGCGGACAAGTAGTACAGCGGCTGACCCTGCGGGATGCCGACGGGGTCCGCTATGCGCTGGACTATTACATGATCCAGACGGCAGAGGGCTGGCAGATCAACGGGGTATCGGTGGTGCCGATGCCGGATGTGGGGGCGTAAGGGGGCGTTCCTTTGGTTGGGGCGCTCGTTCCGGGCGACGCGCGGCCTCGCTGGGTGCGGGGGAACGGTCGTGGCTTCTTTGTCTTCCAAATACCTCGGCGGGCTGCGCAGCAGCGGGGCAGCGCCCCCTCGACGGGGGTGTGAAGCGGGCGGTGCGCGAGAGGCGCACCCTGC